>JADHTG010000059.1 GCA_016776505.1 Bacteroidota bacterium | reverse complement strand
CAAATTGCCAAATTGTTGAATTGTCAAATTGCCAAATTGTTGAATTGTCAAATTGCCAAATTGTTGAATTGTCAAATTGCCAAATTGTTGAATTGTCAAATTGCCAAATTGTTGAATTGTCAAATTGCCAAATTGTCGAATTGTCAAATTGCCAAATTGATAATAAAAAAAGACAATTTCATATTTATAAATCTTAATCCATTATTTTCGCACCTCTATTTCAATTAAACCGGTATTCATGATATTTTGAGAAATCATGGCTGCCCTCATTTTAATGGAATGACAATTACGATCAGGGAAGTTAAAACGAAAAAAGAGCTGCGAACCTTCATCCACCTGCCTGCAAAACTTCATAAAAACGAAGCTGATTGGATTCCACCTGTTTATATGGACGACAGGGTGTATTTCAATCCCAGGAAAAACAAGTCATTTGAATATTGCGAGACCATTTTACTTTTAGCTTATAAAAATAATGTGGCTGCAGGACGGATCATGGGTATCATCAACCATAAATACAACGAGATTTCAGGTGAGAATACTGCACGATTTACCTGGCTGGAAGGTTTTAACGATACGGATGTGCTTTCCTCACTTCTAAATCAGATTGAAGATTGGGCAAGAAATCATGCAATGGATAAGATCATTGGTCCGTTTGGTTTTTCAGACAAAGATCCCCAGGGTTATCTGATAGAGGGATTTGAACACAAACCAGTCATCATTACCAATTACAATCCACCAGAAGTAATTGATTTTCTGGAGAATAAGGGATATGCCAAGGAAGTGGATCTGTATGCTTATAAAGTGGATGTACCTAAAGAAATTCCACTGTTTTATAGTCGAATACAGGAGCGGGTCAAAAAAAACGGAGAATTCAGTTTACTGGAATTCAACCAAAGAAGAAAACTTAAAAAATACATCCGGCCTATTTTTTCTTTGGTAAACGAAACTTTCCAGGAGATTTATGGTTTTATCCCTTTTGAAAAAAAGGAAATGGACGACTTTGCCAGCCGGTATTTACCGGTAATAGATCCTGCATTTGTAAAGGTTGTTTTACGCCAGGGGATCCCTGTTGCATTTGTGATCGGAATGCCTGATATCAGCGAAGGAATTAAGAAGTCGAAAGGCCATGTGTTACCCTTTGGTATATTTAAAATCTGGAAATCTCAAAAAAAAACTGACAGGCTGGTTTTGCTTCTGGGTGCCATCCTGAAAGAATACCGGGGTCGCGGATTGGATGTTCTGATGGGAAGTCGCATGATAGAATCAGCTCAAAAGAAAGGATTCAGCCACATTGACTCTCATCTTGAATTGGAAGATAACCTGAAAATACGTGCTGAGATGGAAAGAATGGGTGGTATTCCCTACAAAAAGTTCAGGGTGTTTCAGAAGGGGTTGTAGGGGAATTGCGGATTGTGGACGGGGAATCGCGGATTGTGGAAATTGAGTTGCAAGTTGCAGGTTACATTTTGTCCTAAACGCATTGATCTTCTCGACTTTGCGAGAAACAAGCAAGCAGTGACGCGTGCCGAGAAACGAGGAAGGAAAAATTATTCCACTTCTTCCTTTTTATTAGGTTCCAGTACAACCTTCTTTTTCCGGGCATAATACAGCGAAACAACCAGCGTAAGTATACCCACTGCAAGAAATGATAAAACCCTTAGTCCGAAGTCCATTTTCGAAAGATCAATAAAAAATAAATAAACAATAGTAACCAAAATGGTGGCAATTGACAAGTAACGATATTTTACATTTTTAATTAAAATGCTTAGTACAAAAAATAATGCAGCAATACCGGTCCAGGCAAATGTTACATATTCATACGGTATGACATGATACAGGAATACCAAAATGGATATAAAAGCAGCAAAAAGGTAAACGTTACGAAGATTCTCCGTTTGCAGGGAAAGTTTTTCCTTTTGCCAGTAAATGATCCTGGCACTGGCCAATGCCACTATAGCAAAAGTAAAATTAACGCTATTATTAATTTGGGTTATTGCCAGGTATGTAATTAACAATCCAACGAATAAGATAATATTTACAATTACGATTGTTTTGGAACGATACCAAAGAGCCAAACTGAGTACAAATAAACTTTGAATACCCAGGTAAAGGAATACTATGGGCACGCTGGCGTAACCATAAACTACAATACTCAGCGCCATAAAACCATATACCGCATAAATGGATGGAACAAACAAACTGTATACTTTCAGATGCAGATAGACGGAATATGCGATGCAAAGAACAGTAATCACCTCAAAAATGAATACAAAATCTTCCTTAAAGAATAGATAAACAACTGATAAGACAACTACGGAAAAACTCAGCCCGTTCCAGATGATAGCACTGATATACACTGGTTCTTTAAAAATAGCTGATCTTTCCTTAAATGCAATTGCAGAGAATATGAGACCATAGGCAAACAGAAAGATCAAATTGTTTTCATGAGCATTGACAGCTACCATCTCATGTCCCATAACCGGGTTCCCGGTTAACCACAGCAGATGCGAAAGATAGACCCCTATCATTGAAAAAAACACCCCCTTCCACCAGCTGAATCGATACACAAAATAAATCGAAACTGCAGCGCATATTAACAACAAACTAAACGTTTCATAAGAGGAATCGGCAAACAAGGCAAGTAAAACCGTCATCAGCAGTCCAATGGAAGCTACAAATTCAGACTTCCTTCGAACAGCATGCAGGAATACAAAACCTATACTGATCAAAACTAATGCGATTGATAAATATAAGTTAGTAATGAGAGGCTCTTTTGAAAAGAAATGTAGACGTATAGTAACATAAAACAGGAGTATATAGCCTATTATCCTGAGAATTTTTATGATATTTTGAGAAGAATTCCTCATAAAATAAGCAAATGCAAAAAGTGCTGCTGTACCCAGATACCCTATAGTTCCTGCTAACAGTTGCTGGTTCTTTGAGCGGATGTAGCTCATTAGGAAAATGACTGAGAAGAATAACACAAAACTCCCCAGCCAGGCCAGGCCAGATTCTCCTATTCTACTTTCAAAAGTGAATTTTTCATGCTCTTCATCTTCTATTGGTCTTGAAGTTTCCGGGTTACTTTCAACCACTTCCTGTCCCTTTTTGGATCGCTGGAAGCTTTCTGAGTGCACGAGGCTTTCCATACGGATGATCCTGTTTTCAAGGGATTCTATTTTATCATAAATCTGTTTGACCGTTTTCTTGTCCAAATTATCCGCACCTGACATATACTTTCTTTTGTTTTTTACATGAAAAATAACAAATCTGTTAAACCAATTTCCATTAAAAAGCAATGCTCCCGGACAGTTTGAAATAAATTTGACTTGTAGTCTAGTCCATCTTGAAACCCAGGATAAGATTTTCTCAATAATACATTAACAAATATACATATTATTATTTTCTGATTAAATTGAATTTATTTCAGAATATAAGATGGAAACAGCCATAATTTCGTATTGGCAATCATAAATACTGCCAAATGACAAAATGATTTTGACAAAAAAAAGCCTGTATTCAACAAATGATTACAGGCTTTTGCTAAACACTTTGTTTTCTTACAAATCAAATTCTTTTTTAATCGTTTCTACGTAATCCAGTTCCTCCCATGCAAAGAATTTCACTGTGTTTTTATAGCTTTTCTCATAACAATTACCCTGGGGCTTTGGGTCATTCGGGTTGTAATATAATTTTACTTCATCTGTATACACATCCCTGCCGAAATGGCCATAGGATGCTGTGGGTTGATAGATCGGATTTTTTAAACCAAATCGTTCGATAATGGCAGCAGGTTTTAAATCGAAAATTTGCTTGATTTTATCTGCAATAATTCCATCTTTCAATTTCTTGCCCTGTTCATCTTTCAGTTTGCAGCTTCCATATGTATTGACAAATACACCAACAGGTTCTGCAACGCCAATGGCATATGCAACCTGCACCAAAATTTCATTACATACACCAGCAGCAATCATATTTTTGGCAATGTGTCGGGTGGCATATGCAGCAGAACGATCCACTTTGGAAGGATCTTTTCCTGAGAAAGCACCACCGCCATGTGCTCCGCGACCGCCATAAGTATCCACAATAATCTTACGTCCTGTAAGGCCTGTATCACCATGAGGTCCTCCAACGACGAAATTACCGGTTGGATTCACATGCAGGATCATATCCTTGTTAAATAGGCGTTTAACCCTGGTTGGACAAAGTTTCTTTACCCGTGGAATCAGAATTTTTTCTATATCTGTCTTGATTTTTGCCTGCATCTTATCATCTGCATCAAAATCGTCATGTTGGGTAGACAGCACTATGGTATGTATCCTTAAAGGTTTATTGGTATCACTATATTCAACTGTTACCTGTGATTTTGAGTCCGGACGAAGGTACTTCATTTTCTTCCCTTCCTTCCGTATGGATGCTAATTCTTGCATGAGCAAGTGAGATAATTCAATAGGAATGGGCATAAAATTATCCATCTCCCGGCATGCATAGCCAAACATCATCCCCTGATCACCTGCACCCTGGTTTTCTTTATTGGCACGATCCACTCCCCTGAAAATATCATCTGATTGAGAATGAATGGCACTGATAATTCCGCATGAATTGTAATCGAACTGGTAATCTGCTTTTGTATATCCAATGTCTTTAACCACCTGGCGAACCACTTCCTGAATTTCCACGTATCCCTGTGTCCTGACCTCCCCTCCAGCAACTACTAATCCGGTTGTAACAAAAGTTTCGCAGGCTACCTTGGAATTAGGATCTATGCGAAGAAAACTATCTAATAGTGCATCAGAGATTTGATCGGCAACTTTATCAGGATGTCCTTCCGATACAGATTCTGAAGTAAATAAATATGGCATATTATTAATGTTTGAATAGTGAATTAACTGATAATGGTACCGACATCTCCCTGTTCAATACTTCGGAGCAGATTGCCCTTCAGGGATGAATTATAAACGAGTATCGGCATGTTATTTTTGCTGCATAATGCAAAGGCAGTGAGATCCATCACCTTTAATTGTCGGTTCAGTACTTCTGTAAAGGATATAGAATCAAATCGTTCGGCATCCGGATCTTTTATAGGATCTGATGAATACACACCATCTACTTTTGTTGCTTTTAATAATACATCTGCTTCTATTTCAACGGCTCTCATAGCAGCTGCAGAATCGGTGGTAAACAATGGATTGCCTGTTCCACCGGCGAAAATCAGAGTATTTCCATCTGCTAAATAGGTATGTACCCTATCCTGATGAAATTGTTCTCCTACCTTATCAATTTTAGTGGCAGTTATCAGCTTCACTTTCAAACCTGATTTTTCAAAGGCAGTTTGCAGGGCCAGGCCATTTATCACTGTAGCAAGCATTCCCATATAATCAGCTCGCATAGGATCTGCAAATCCATTTTCTACTAATTCAGCACCCCTGATGATATTGCCTCCGCCGATCACAACAGATATTTCTGCCCCGGCATCCACAGCGATTTTAATTTCATTTGTATAAAAGGATACAGCTTCGGGTGAAATACCAATTCCCTTGGTTCCACCCAATACCTCACCACTTAGTTTAAGGAGAGCTCTTTTGTATTTCATTTGTATTTTATTAATGTAAAAACCCTTTATTTCTGCGGACAAAAATAAAGGGTTTCAAATCATTTATTACAATCTGTCCTTAAAAATCAAGATCCTATAGCCACCCGAACAAATTCAATTACTTTCAGCTCTGCATCAAACTGATTTAAAAGCTGTGCAATAGTTTTGGATGAATCCTTTACAAAATCCTGTTCCATTAATGTATTCTCTCTAAAGAACTTATTTAACTTTCCTTTTGCAATTTTATCAGCAATAGCTTCAGGTTTCCCTTCAGCCTTAATTTGCTCCCTGGCCACATCCAATTCACGATCGATCACGGATTGGGACACACTTTCCTTATTCAATGCAACGGGATTCATGGCGGCTACCTGCATTGCAATATCTTTCCCCAAAGCCTGTAAATCTTCGTTTCCGGATTTATTCATTTTTACCAATACACCGATTTTATTCCCTAAATGTATATATGGAACCACAAATTCCCCTTCAATGATAAAATAATTAGACAATTCAATTTTTTCACCAATTTTGCCAATTTGTTCATCCAATAAATCCGATATAGTGACATCATCTAGCTGAATCGCTTTCAGTTCTTCCATTGATGAAGGACTGTTATTCAGGGCTGCTATTGCTATTTTAGTTGCAAACTGGATATAATCTTCATTTTTTGCCACAAAATCCGTTTCACAATTAAGTTCAATAACGACCCCTTTTTTATGATCTGTTGAAGTCAAAGCGATAACCGCTCCTTCAGTGGCCTCCCGGTCAGCACGTTTGGCGGATACTTTCTGCCCTTGTTTTCTCAAAAAATCAATGGCCTTTTCAAAATCACCTTCAGATTCCGAGAGTGCTTTTTTACAATCCATCATTCCTGCACCAGTCACTTTCCTCAGTCTGGCGATATCAGCTGCTGTAATACCCATTATTATTCTTTGCTTTTAACAGTACGTTTCCTTAATTTTCTTTCTTTTGGCTCTCGTTTTTCAGAACCTGTCTCCGCGGGAGTCTTTTCCTCATTTTCATCTTTATCCTGAGCTTCTTTATGTGCTTTCCTTTCATTCAAACCTTCCGATATGGCTTCTGTTATTATTCTGGTGATTAAGGCGATGGATTTGGTTGCATCATCATTCCCTGGAATGGGAAAATCTACTGCAGTAGGATCTGAATTCGTATCCACAATAGCTATGGTATTCAGGTTTAATTTATTTGCTTCTGCAATAGCGATGTGCTCTTTTTTAATATCTACAACAAACAAGGCAGCAGGCAGTCTTTTCAAATCATTGATTCCCCCTAAAACACGCTGTAATTTTTCCTGCTCGCGCATCATCATCAGCCTTTCTTTCTTATTCATGTTTGTAGTCGTACCATCCTTGAACATTTGCTCAATCGTATTAAGCTTCTTCATGGATTTCCTTACGGTGGAAAAATTGGTCAGCATGCCACCCAGCCATCTTTCAGAAACATATGGCATATTGACGCTTTTTGCAGCTTGTTCAATAATATCCTTTGCTTGCTTTTTAGTGGCAACAAATAAGATTTTCCTTCCTGATTTGGCTACATTCCTGGCAGCATTGGCTGCGATTTGCAATTTGTTGATTGTTTTTTTGACATCAATGAGGTGAATTCCATTGTGCTCCATAAAAATATAAGGAGCCATATTGGGGTTCCATTTACTTTTGTTATGCCCAAAATGCACACCTGCATCAAGGAAATCGTTCATCGAATTCTTTATTTCCATTTCCATCCTTTTATCTCTTTCTAAACTGGAATTTCTTCCTGGCTTTTGGTTGTCCTGATTTTTTACGTTCAACCATTCTTGGATCTCTTTTCAGCAAACCATTTTTCTTTAAAACATCCTTATACTCCTCATTCACTTCCACCAATGCCCTGGCTATGGCGAGTCGTGTTGCTTCAGCCTGTCCTGTTGTACCTCCACCCTGCACATTGACTTTCACATCAAAAGTTCCGGCAGTATTCGACAGTTTGAATGCTTCTTCTACAATGGTTCTGGTTGTCATATTATTGAAATACTCGCCATACTCTTTATTATTGACTGTAATTTTACCTTTACCCTTTGACATGTAAATCCTTGCTACAGATGTTTTCCTTCTTCCGACCGTATGAATATTTTCCATGCTTATTTAATTTCGATTGATTCAGGTTTTTGAACACTATGTGGATGCTCCGAACCAGCATAAATGTGTAAATTTTTTAAATATACCTTCTTTAGTTTGTTTTTAGGCATCATACCTTCAACTGCGTGTCGGATCAATTCTTCAGGTTTGATTTTCAATATTTCCTGAGGAGTTCTTGTTCGCTGACCACCCGGGTGACCTGTGTAACGAATGTATAATTTATCGGTCATTTTTTTTCCCGTAAGTCTTACCTTTTCGGCATTAATTATGACTACTTTATCTCCTGAATTAAAATGAGGAGTAAAATCAGCTTTATTTTTACCCCTGATTATTTTGGCGACTTCAGATGCTAACCTACCTAATATCTTTCCTTCGGCATCCACTAAATACCATTTTCTGGAGAAATTGTTTATGTTAGCAAACTTCGTTTTATAACTTAATGCACTCACTTATCTAAAATTTATAAAATTGCAAATCTATAATGTGGGTGCAAAGGTAAATTAATTTCATAAATTAGAATATTCGTCCTTAAAATTAAATTCACCTCAATAAAGCTTACGTTATTTCTTTACTCTCTCAGAATACGAGTTCGTACGGGTATCTACTTTTATTTTATCGCCGATGTCAACAAAAAGCGGAACCGGAATTTCAGTTCCAGTCTCCAAAGTAGCAGGTTTTAATGTATTTGTAGCCGTATCACCTTTAACACCAGGTTCTGTATAAGTCACTTCAAGTTCTATAAAGGCAGGCAGTTCTGTAAATAATGGTGTTTCAGTTTCAGCATGAAAAACGATTTCAATTTCCTGCCCCTCTTTAAGAAACATATGACCCGGAACCAGGTCTTCCTGAAGGTTAATTTGCTCAAAATTTTTCATGTTCATAAATACGAATCCACTGCTGTCATGATACAAGAACTGAAAAGCTCTTTTCTCTACCCGGGCAGTAGTTATTTTTACACCTGCATTAAAGGTATTTTCAATGACTTTTCCATTGGTTAATCCTTTGAGTTTTGTTCGTACGAAGGCAGGACCTTTTCCAGGCTTCACGTGCTGAAATTCAACAATCTGATATAAATCGTCATTAAATTCGATGCATAAACCATTTTTAAAATCTGTTGTAGTCGCCATATAAAATAATTGGTTTTTAATTCTTCGTGCTGTTGTAGCCCCATTTTAAATACACAGCACCCCATGTAAATCCTCCTCCAAATGCAGCTAATACAATATTATCTCCTTTTTTTAATTGATCTTCCCATTCCCATAAACATATGGGAATAGTTCCATTGGTTGTATTTCCATACTTGGAAATATTGATCATTACCTGCTCCTTATTAATACCCATCCTCCGGGTTGTAGCATCTATGATTCTCATATTTGCCTGGTGTGGAACAAGCCATGCAATGTCTTCAGCCTTTAGATTATTTTTCTTCATGATATCATCCGCTACATCTGCCATTTTTGAAACAGCAAATTTGAAAACTGCCTGTCCTTCCTGGTAAATATAATGCTCCCGGGCATCAATTGTTTCATGGGAAGCCGGCTTTACAGATCCACCTGCTTTTTGGTGCAAATGAGCCATGCCAGCCCCGTCCGTTTTTAAAATAGCATCCTGAATTCCATATCCTTCCTCAGAGGGCTCCAGAAGCAATGCTGCACCTCCATCACCAAATAATACGCAGGTATCACGTTTTGTATAATCAGTAATTGCAGACATTTTATCAGCACCTATTACAATGATCTTTTTATGAGAACCACTCTCTATAAATTTTGATGCAGTCACCAGTGAGTAAATAAATCCTGAACAAGCAGCATTCATATCAAAACTGAAAGCATTTTTGATTCCACACTTGTCAGATACTACATTGGCTGTAGCCGGGAAAACATAATCGGGTGTAACTGTTGCACAGATCACCATATCTATTTCATCAGGATGGGTGCCTGTTTTCTCTAACAATCCTTTAACAGCCGGACTCGCAATATCAGATGTGCCTAATCCTTCCCCTTTTAATATGTGCCTTTCTTTGATTCCTGTCCTGGTTATTATCCACTCATCTGTGGTATCGACCATTTTCTCCAGATCCTGGTTGGTAAGTAAATCTTCAGGCGCAAAACCCTGAATCCCAGTTATTACTGCTCTAGTTTGTCCCATTAATAATTATTTAAGCTTCGGAATAATTTCTTAATTTCTTCTATTAGATTACTGCTTACTACAGATTCCGCCTGATGAATCATTTTGTTAAATGCCAATGGAGTTGAAATTCCATGTCCGACAATCACTGCTTTATTTAAACCTAAAATAGGTGTACCTCCATAATTCTCATAATTGAACTTATCTAAAAAAGGACTATCCACTTTTTCAGCTACCATTACTTTATAAAAACCCTCAATCAGTTTCAATGCTATATTGCCTGTAAACCCATCACAAACAACCACATCTGCTTTGTCAGTGAACATGTCATAGCCTTCAATATTCCCAATGAAATTGATCATTGAACTAGATTCCATCAATTTATACGCTGCCTGTGAAACTAAATTTCCTTTTTCTTTTTCTGCACCAATATTTAATAAGGCCACTCTGGGATTCTCAATATTTACCATTTTAACTGCGTACATGGAACCGAGCAATCCAAATTGATAAAGTACGTCCTGTCTGACGTCCGGGTTCACACCTACATCCAGCAAAATAGATTGTTTGCCATTTAATTGAGGAACAAAGGACGTTATGGTAGGCCTAATGACTCCTTCAATGGGTTTTATAGCATGATAAGCTCCAACCATCATGGCTCCTGTGTTCCCTGAGCCAATAAAAACATCTACATCAGATGATGCAAGCTGTTTAAATCCAACTGCAATACTGGAATCAGGCATGGAAGTATAAGCTTTGGTTGGAGAGTCGCCCATTTTAATGTGCTGTGGTGTATGAATCCATTGCACAGCTGTATAGTTTGAAAGTTGTTGAAATAATTCAGGGTATTCTTTTTCAATCAAATTCAAATCGCCAAATAAAACCAACTGGTTTCCAGGCAAAAAATCTTCAAGGGCTAATGCCACTCCTTTTAAAGAAGCAAGTGGAGCATAATCTCCACCCATTAAATCCAATCCTATTTTCATGCTAAACTATTAATAAGCAGCATTTCTAAACTTCTTCTTTATCCAGGACTACCTTGCCCTTATAATACAGTTTCCCTTCATACCAATAGGCTCTGTGGTAAATATGAGGTTCACCTGTTGTGGGGCAAATAGCAATATTCGGTGCAGTTGTTTTATAATGTGTACGTCTTTTGTCTCTTCTTGTTTTCGAAATCTTTCGTTTCGGATGTGCCATTTTAGTCTTCTTTAAATTTATTCTTTAATTCCTGAAGTTTAGTCCAGGGACTTTCATCTTCAATAGGATCTTCCTTACTTGATATATTATTTAATTTATTGATCATTTCTTTATCGCATTCAAGTTCAGCCATTTCACAAGTCACTTTTAATGGAAGCTGAAGCAATATGAATTCATATAAATAATCTGCTACATTACAATTCAGATCATGCGAACTCACAAATATGATATCATCGTCTTGATCACTCTTCATCTCACTATCCACCTTCATGACCATGCGATACGAATCAGAAACGGGTAAATCAAAAGTCGTCAGGCATCTGTCACAGTTTAAATTAATACTCCCTTTCAAATCAAAGTTAAGAATATATAATAGCTCACTTTGTTTATCGAGTTCCAGGCTTACTGCAACATCTGATTGAGTAACCAGTGAATTTTCGTAGTGTTTTAGAAAATCATCATTCAAATGAAAATCAAAAAGATGTTTCCCAAGTTTTAAACCTGAGAACTTTACATCAAAAGCCTTTAAATGCGATTTCTTTTCCAAAACAATAATAATCCGTTAAAAAATCGAACTGCAAAAGTAGTAAATATTTTATTCCAATTAGTTGAATTATGAATTATGAATCTTCTCTTTCCCGAACCAATTTCGTTCCCAATGGATCAATTGTGATTTCTTTATATTGTGCACGATTCTTTAATATGCTTAGTGCCTGAAACAGAGCTTCCCTGAATGAATTATCATCAGCCACACCCTGTCCGGCAATTTTAAAACCGGTGCCATGAACAGGAGAAGTTCTAACAAATGATAATCCAGCTGTATAATTAACACCTTTATCGAAAACCAGGGTTTTGAATGGAGCAAGACCCTGATCATGATACATGGCCAGCACTCCGTCAAACTTATAATACATATGGCTTCCAAAAAAGCCGTCAGCAGCATAGGGCCCCATGGCCAAAATTCCTCTGTCCTTTGCTTCGTTGATTGCAGGAGTAATTATGTCATTTTCCTCCATTCCCAATAAATTATGATCACCAGCATGCGGATTCAATCCTAACAGGGCAATTTTAGGTTTGTTAATGGAAAAATCTTCAATTAAACTCTTGTTATAGACCTGTAGTTTTTCAAGAATCAGTTCAATGCTAATCTGGGAGGCAACATCCTTTAACGGAATATGATCAGTCAACACGCCCATTTTAAGAATCTCTGATGTCATCAACATCAGGTAAGAAGAAGCACCGGCCTCTTTCATCAAATATTCAGAATGCCCGTTAAAATTAAATTCCTCAGATTGAATATTGCTTTTATCGATAGGGCCGGTTACTATGGCATCAACAATATTTTGCTTTAAAGCCGCAACAGCTGATTTTAGTGAATTATATGCATAATCGCCTGAAGTTTTGGTGGGTTTTCCCATTTCCACTTTGATGTCGGTATCTGAAGACCACTCGCATATAATATTCAGTTTTCGTTTATTTAATTGCCTTGAATTTCGTACTACTTCAAAATTCAACTCCTTCATATCCAAAACCTTCATATAATAGTTTAAAAGGTTTTTGCAGCAAAATAATAAAGGAGTACAATAGTCGTAAATACGCGAATCAGAAAATACCTTAATAATAACCTCAGGTCCGATTCCATTTATATCTCCAGTGCTTATTCCAATAGTAGGTTTTCTACCTGGTATTTGATTTTTCATTCAAACTTAATTTTTTCAGGAAATCAAAGATAAGGCGAACCCCTATTGCACTACCGCCTTTTGTATAATATTTATAATCTTTCTGTAAAAAGGCTGATCCGGCGATATCCAGATGTATCCAATTATAATCAGTAAATCTTTCGAGGAATTTTGCAGCTGTGATTGCCCCGGCTTCCCGTCCACCAATGTTTTTCACATCGGCAATGGATGATTTTATTAATTCAGCGAATTCTTCCCAGATCGGAAAACTAACCAGTCTTTCATAAACGGCTTCTCCACTTTTTGCCAGTCTTTTTTCATCCGTAGGGCTATTGCTAAAACTGACAATTCCGTATTTCCCCAGTGCCATTGCGGCTGAACCTGTCAGGGTGGCAATATCAATAACCAATTGAGGTTCGTATTTTTTTGCATAGGTCAGTGCATCTGCCAATATCATTCTCCCTTCTGCATCTGTATTTAATACTTCAACGGTAGTGCCATCAAACATTTTAATAACATCCCCGGGATAGTATGCATTCTGGCCCGGCCGATTATCAGTGGCAGGAACCAAACCCACCACATGAACATTGATCTCTGCTTTAGCGATCGCATGCATTACACCAGTGACGGTCGCTGCTCCACTCATATCACTTTTCATATAATCCATGGAATTGAGGGTAGGCTTTAAACTTAAACCACCAGTGTCAAAAACAACCCCTTTTCCGACCAATACGATGGGTTTGGTATTGATTGCCCTTTGTGGTTTCCACTCTAAAACTGTAAAAGTTGGAGGATCCATACTTCCCAGATTGACGGCAAGCAGTCCTCCCATTTTCAGACTTTTTATTTTAGCCTGATTAAATATTTCAGTTGAAAATCCAGAAGATTTGCCTGCAGTTTCAATGCGTTTGCTTAATTCTATTGCTGTCAGGACAGAACCTGGTTCATTGATTAAATCTCTGGCCAGAAAAACACCCTGGACCAGGGCCGATAATTGATCCACATCTTTGGATTTCAAATTATCTCCTATTAAATTAAGACGTATATTTTCCTGCTCTTCCTTCTCACTTAAATATTTATCAAATGAATAGGAAAACAAAAGTGCGCCTTCGGTGTAGGCAAGCAATAATTCAGGATCCTGTGGAGACAACAAATCAACAACTGGAAATTTATGTTTCCCAATGGCCTGGATCATCACCGATCCGGCCACACGATAATTATCTCGAATCTGGTAATCAGGTTTTTTGACCTTTACAAAATGAAGATAAATATAGGATGATATTCTTGGAATCCGAAAGAAGTAAATCTTTTTATCCAGGTAATCTTTAATGAATTCGATTTCCTCTTTTGAAAATTCAAGAGGGAATTCATATTTAAATTTATCCTCTTCCTTTAATTGAATTAAGATAAGCAAGGGGTTGGACAATGAAAATTCAGAGGCTATATGAAGGCTAATGCTCATTTTTTTTTGTGCAAAAATAGGAATTTAGAAACTAGAAAAGTGATGATGCCTGAAGATGAATTGGGAATGCAATAAAAAATGCTCAAATAAAGAAAATCAAAAAATCATTTTTCTTCTTAGGTTTGCATGCTAATTCAGTTCCTCTTTTATTTTAAGCTTCAAAAAAATTGAATCCTCAAAAAAAGAAATATTTAGGCCAGCATTTTCTACACGAGAAAACAGTGGCTGAGAGGGTAGCAAATAGCTTACAATTAGCCGGAAAAGAATATCATGCCTTAGTCGAAGTAGGCCCCGGGGAAGGCAGCCTGACCACCTATTTACTGGATAAAATTACGGAGCTCTATCTGCTAGAAATTGATGTGGATCTAATTGAAAACCTGAAAGCAAAATTCCCATCCATTTCAGCCAATATTCATCATGCTGATTTTTTGAAGATGGATTTAAAAAGTGGTTTTGGCACTTCAATGGGCATCATAGGCAACTACCCCTATAATATTTCTTCACAGATTCTAATTAAAACGATCGAGAACCGGGACATCGTACCTGAAATGGTGGGGATGTTTCAGAAAGAAGTCGCCGAGCGCGTAACTGCAAAATCCGGTTCCAAAACTTATGGACGCATAAGTGTGATGGTGAATGCTTTCTATCATACGGAATACCTGTTTAAAGTAGGCAAAGGCGCATTTTCACCTCCACCAAAAGTGGATTCGGCAGTCATTCGTCTGACCCGTAAAGACCACTTTAAACTCAATTGCAATGAACGTTTATTTTCAACTGTAGTTGCTGCTTCCTTTAATCAACGCAGAAAAACAATTAAAAATGCATTAAAACCTTTAATTCCCAAATCACAACATATTCCTGACGATCTTCTTAACAAAAGAGCTGAACAATTGAGTGTGGATGACTTTATTAAAATGACCAATTATTTAGATCAAAAACTCTAATTATTTCCTATCAAGAAAAGCCGGGCAGGATATCATTTTAATCAAATAAGGGCATTAAAAAACACATTATCTTTCTTAGATTTGCTTCGCCATGCAGGAAATTAACAAAGAATATATTGACCACATTTGCGAGTTACTGGAGAGCAAACAGGCTTCATCTATCTTGAAACTTTTAGAGGAGTTTCATCCTGCAGATATTGCCAAAATCATTGAAGACCTGAATACGAAAGAGGCTAATGGCTTATTCACCTTGCTGGATGATGAAACTGCTTCTGATGTTTTAGTCGAATTAGATGAAGATATTCAGCAAAAATTACTTCAGGATATACCTGCAACAGAAATCTACGAGAAATTCCTGGAACCCATGGAATCGGATGATGCAGCAGATATCATCAATGAATTACCTGAAGATGTAAAAGAGAAAGTTGTAAATATCCTTTCAGAAAGCAAAGAAGAGGAGGCTCAGGATGTAATTGAACTTCTGGATTATCCGGAGGATACAGCAGGTGGTTTGATGGCAAAAGAAAGGATACAGGTGAATATCAATGAAAATGTATCTAAATGCATTGCACGAATCCAGGAAGCGAAAGAAGAATTGGATGATATTTATGCTGTTTACGTAGTTGATGAAGAAGAAAAGCTGAAAGGAATCATCCCTTTGCAAAATCTTGTTCTTTACTCTCCAAAAACTAAAATCATTGATTTTTTTGAAAGTGAAATTATATCTGTTGACACCTATACACAAGCCGAGGAGGTGGCCCGGATCATGAAGCGCTATGACCTTGTTGTGCTTCCGGTAGTTGATTCAGATGGGATTTTGGTTGGACGCATTACCATAGATGACGTTGTGGACTTCATCACAGAAGAAGCTGAAGAAGACTACCAGTTGGCATCAGGTATTTCAGAAGATGTGGATCCGACAGATAAAATCTGGGTTCTGTCACGTGCCCGGCTGCCCTGGTTGCTCTTAGGCCTGGTGGGCGGGGTTGCTGCTTCCAAAGTGATAGGACAACATGAAGCATCCATAAAAATTTACCCAGAAATGGCATTTTTTATACCCATCATAACTGCCATGGCAGGAAATGCCGGAATACAATCCTCGGCCATTGTTGTTCAGGCTTTGGCAGGAAATACTTTGGGCGAATCCAGTTTTTTTGCAAAAATTTTTAAAGAATTCACCGTATCATTTATCAATGGCATGATTTGCAGTGTCATTTTACTGGCTTATGGTATTTTCTTTACCGACATGCTTCAAACCGCCCTGACAATCAGTATTTCATTGCTGGCTGTAATTATACTCGCATCAACACTTGGATTAGCCATCCCTCTTTTACTGCAAAGGATAAAAATAGATCCGGCTTTGGCCACAGGTCCGTTTATTACAACCACCAACGATTTGATTGGTTTGGCTGTGTATTTTTATATAGGGCATATGATGTATAACATCCCCTTTTGATATTCAAGTAATAAAGTTATCCTTTTCATCAATACACTCACGAACGAAATTTGAATTCCTAGTATTCTAATTAAAACTAAAAAATACTGAGAAAAATTATATGAGTAAATCCCAATAATTTTAATTAATACCACAGACAAAGATTTAATTAGAATTAATAAGCACTAATTTTGATTCTCCAATTCCTTTCTTTGTTCCTCCAATTGGAGGAAATTATCATGTATGTTCAAATAATCAAGTTTGAAATTCAGGCAGTCAACGATCTCGTTGTCAATTAATCTTAGATTGTTTATAAAATAAATATCAGTTTTCTTAAAATTGAAAAATAAAGTTGCTTTTATTTTATTTATTAATAGATTGTTCATGTTTAAATATGAATAATCCATATTCATCGATTTTAGAATTATTTTTCTTCCAAAACCTGAAATTTCATCTTGATTTACATTAAAAACCCTATATCTCACTATTTGGTCGTTACTATCAAAAATTAGCTCCTGGACATAATTAAATCCCGCCTTAAAAGTTTTCATTGTAAAAACCGTTGAATCAATATCAGATACTTTTTCTACAATATGGATAATTTTAGCCTGCTTTTTCTTCCAAAATTTTGCATCTATTAAATTATTATAAACCAGTTGGATAGGATTATATGAAATTCTAATACTATCAACTATTATTTGAGATTCATAATTTTCATGAATTGTATAAGCACATATTACAAAATCATCATAATTCCATCCTTTTTTAAAATGGTATTTAACTATACAATTAAAACTACTTTCCAGATTATGTTCAGGCAACACTATTTTTTGAGTACACTCATAAAATACAATTGTGTCACTCATTGGACGTCTTTCCCTGTTATCCAGAATAAGTTTTTGTAAAATGAATTTAGGGTTTAATCTTTCTTTCACTACAAATTCATCAAGGCCTAAAGGTTTTGGTGTTAGGCAGTAATTTGTTTGATCATGATTGAGTATGATTTCTCTTTTCTCAAAACCCATTTTATAAATCGATATATTAGAATTTGTAACATACTTAATCTCTATTAACCCGTCTTTATTAGTTGACCCGAGTATTATCCCTTGGTCATTAATTATATATACATCTTCTATTACATTCCCAGTAGTACAATCTGAAATATTTAAAATAAATAATTCAGTTCCACTTAAACGAATTATGAATAAAAAGCACAACGAAATAATTATCGTTGTGCTTTTTAAACAATATGGTATGTTTACATAAGTCGCCATACAGAAGTTGAAGCCGTTGTAGCTGACTTAAAAGCTTTTCCAATATTCCATTTAAATCCCACAGTCCATTCGCCTTTCTCGAAATTATAAACTGGTGCAACATCACCAGTTTTCACTGCACCCCATATATCAGCTCCTGTAGCTTGAATAGCTACTTTAACTCTACACCAAAAATTTGGAATTGGCCAACGATATATAGACGGACAATTCTCAACAATAATATCAAACCAAGCATTATTTGGATCTGAAGCAGCTCGATACCAATACTCATAGCTGGATCTCGCTGCAGCGCAAGCAGTCATAATCAATGCTGCTTCTTTGCCTTCATTATTAGTTTCATCATATTCTATATCATAATTGCCATTATAAAAATTACAATTTTTGACCTTTTTTTATTCTTTTTAACCCAAATATTTGAAAAATACTTAATAGAACAGAGGGTACAATTAACAATTTGTATTGTAAAAAATGATTACTACCATTTATCACTACAAATATTAAGTAAATAACAAAGCATAATTCTGAAAAATACAGGTACTTTATTATCTTCTCCTTAAATATATGAAATTGGTTCGCTAGTCTATTAATTATTAATACAATTAGAAACAAAAAAGAATGGAAAAATATGCTATCAACATAATCGAATAAATAGATTATCAAAGTACTTAATACACCAATCAAATACATAGCTATTAGTATAAGTGCATTTCGTTTTATTGGTAAAAAGAAATTTTTAAATACAAGCATTCGTTTTTTTTATTTTTTAAAGAAACCTTTCCAAGCATCATATATTGCTATGCCAGCTGCAGCAGCACTAGAACCAGCCCACGCACCAATTGCCTTACCACCTAAAAATCCTCCAACGGTACCTGCGGGTCCAGCAAAAGAACCACCTGTAGCTCCAACTGCACCACCGATTACATAACCTGCAACATCAGTACTTACATCAGGGTTTCATTCCAACCTCCTTTTTTTTAGCAAATTATTTTAAAATATTCTTTTGTTTTTAATGCCAATATTTTGATTTATCGTATTGGACTTAAATAAAGAGAGATTTTTCATTTTAATAATGCAGCTA
>JADHTG010000058.1 GCA_016776505.1 Bacteroidota bacterium | reverse complement strand
TCATTTCCGGAAGAACAGCATGAGTTATTTCGGTTGTGGCTACGATATGTGTGCTGATCATAGAACTGATATCCGTGATGCAGGTTCCGTAAAATGGGAGATCAATTCCGAATCCTGCATTGTTGATAAGTACATCAATTTTCCCCGTCTCTTTGATAAGGTTACAGAGATTCAGCCGGATTTGAGGATCGGTAAGGTCACCAATAAATGTGGTTACTATAATATTATATGTTGTCGAAAGTGTCTTCGCCACATTTTTTAACTCTTCAGGACGCCGACCCGTTATGATCAGGTTAAATCCATTTTCGGCAAACCGGTGCGCAAATGCTTTTCCGATCCCGCTCGTGGCTCCAGTAATGATCGCTGTATGTTGGTTAGGTTCCATGGTTGTTTTGTTTTTATTCGCAGACTCTTGACAAACATACTCTTACATCAGCTGGGTGTGAAATTGATTTTTGCATGATGTGGTAGCAGGATTATGAATAACTGCAAAATCTTACCGGTCTGGTGGGGGAGATTTTGGAAAAATCCAATTTAGAATGCCTGAGATGAACTCTATTGGCAAAATTTACTAAACTACTCTCCGTCGTTTGCATATTTTGCAACAAATTCTATATGACACCTCTGGATATGTTTTCTTTTTGCAGGTTTTCCCGGTTCCATGTTTTTGTTTTGCACGCTTTCCAAAATGACATCTATCAGATGCTCAATCCCGGGATTTTTTCATGAGTTCTTTCATAAAGCTCCCGTTCTGACCAGTTTTTTTGCATTTTTTCCAAATCTGAAAAAGGCTACCTGAAATATCAATTCTGATATCGGATGAGGGCATTTTACATTTGTTCATTAACAAATTCAAAACAATTAAGCCATGAAAACAAAAATTTTAATCGCAGTTATGGTTCTGCTCGGATGTACCTCTTTCAAGCCTGGAAATGAAGGTATGGAAACCAGTAAAACCAGCGAAAAAGGAAATCCAGGTGAATTTGCGCTGGTCAAGGATGTTTCAGATATCCGCATATCAACAAGGTGGATCCCTGTGACAGAGGACCGTTCAGCACGGCAGATTAAAGCTGAATATATTGTCAACGGACCGGTCTCAAAAGTTTTATCCATCCTTTGCGATGACGCTTCTTTTGTCAAGTGGATGAAAGGAACCAAAGATTATTACAGGGTTAGAACAGTTAATCCTGGTCAGTGGTATTCTTATATACAGTTCGGTCTTCCCTGGCCATTGAGAAACCAGGATTGTATTATTAAATATGAGATTACTGAAAATACAGGGGAAGGGATCACAACTGTTTGCCTGACAGGGATGCCTGCTTTTCTGAAGCTATTTGATGGTGTTGACCGGATCCCACACATGGAAGGCTCCTGGAGCTTCACCGATCTGGGGAATAATAAAGTAGGTGTAGAATATATGATCTTTTCTAATCAGAAGGCAAAATTCCCCCGCTGGATCACCGATCCGATTATTCAAAATAATATGGTAGAAACGATGGATGCATTTCGTTCAATGGTTCATGAGCGTGTATCCAATAATCTTACAGAAAATGGAACACATTAGAAAAAATATCATCAAACGGATAGGTGCCGTTAAAGAGAAATTAGTGGCAATCAAGTCAGACCCTAAAAAAGTGTGCTACGGGTATGCTTTCGGGATATTTCTGGCAGCAACTCCGTTAATCGGATTGAAGGTCCTGATAGCTATTCTCGTGACCTATTTATTTAAGTGGAATAAAGTTGCATCCATCATCGGGGTGTTTCATATCAATATCCTGAACGGACCTCTATTCTACGGATTTTCATACCTGGTCGGGAAGTTTGCACTGGGTCACGAAACCAGTTATGCACTTCCTGAAAAATTCACCATAAGCGCCTGCCTGGATCTGTTCACCGGGAATTACATCCTCTTACTGGATCTTTTTGCGGGAGGTTTGATCCTGGGTTTGCCGATGGCATTTGCGGCCTATTTTTTCTCATATAGGCTTATTCGCAGGAGGCAACGGAAAGCAGCGGTTATTTTTTCCCATAGATAAGGGCAATAATAATCCCTCCAATCCCCTGCTCAACCATGTGCCAAATAAGGGATATTTGCTATTATTTCGATATTTGTATTAGCATATTAAGAATTAGGTGATTATATGAAGGAGCGAGTGACGCCACAGTGGGATGACCCCAGACCAAACTATAAGTGGCCGGTTGCCGTCGCCCAGCCAATCGCAGCACCAACGGATAAAGTCTGGGAGATAATATCGATGCCAGGCAACCTCGAACATTGCCATCCATACTGGCTTCAGAACCTCCCTGCGACGATCCGGTGGCTCCCACATATCCTGTATCTGGGCCCTATGCTCAGAAAGTATTTATTGTCGGTCGTAAAAGGTTTTGAGTGGTTTGCGATCCATGGTGAATCCGTACCCCGGAATCAATTCGGTTCACACTCCTGGTTTTCTGCTATTTGATCCTCTCCTTGAAGCAGTTTCATCAGGCTAAGCCGTTATCAGCGAAGCTGCCGCGAGTGCATGAAAACCGGATGATTTGGAGTCTCAGTCCAAATTGTGTATCTTGCTTTTTGGTAAATGCATTTTCTCCCATTGTTTAATCGATTCATTAAAAACAAGTTACGATGAAAAAGACTATTCCATTTTTGCTGATAGCGCTGTTATTGACAGCCGCATCAAGCCCCGCCAATGCGTGTACAAGTTTTCTTCTCAAATCCAAAGATGGCAGCATCATTTATGGACGAACCCTGGAATGGGGCGCTTTCGATGCCGAATCTGACCTGTTGCTGATCCCGCGCAATTTTCAATTTACATCCGAATTAGGCAACGGTATTACCGGAATGAGCTGGAAAAGCAAATACGGCTTCATTGGGATCAATATGGTCCATCAACCTTTTTACCTGGATGGCATGAATGAAACCGGACTAACGATCGGTGTGCTTTTTTTTCCCGGCTTTGCAAAATACCAGACACCCAAACCGGGTAAAGAGAACTCCTCGTTAAATAATGCCGACCTTACATCCTATATCCTGAGTCAGTTCAAAACCGTTCAGGAGATCAAAGATGCTTTGCCAAAACTCATTGTGGTCTATAACATGGATGTTCAAAAACTTATGCACAATACACCCATCTCACTTCACTATGTGGTTACTGATAGTACGGGCAATTCGATTGTGATCGAATATGTGGAGGGGAAACTATTCATCTATGATAACCTAGCCGGAGTGATGACCAATGCACCACCATATGACTGGCATATCAAGAACCTGCGGAACTATGCACAGCTAACACCCTATGGAGTGGTTCCGGGAGCAAAAAAGTTCGGCGGTGTGAATTTTACACCTTTTGGTGCAGGAGCCGGCCTGACAGGGCTTCCCGGCGACTACACGCCTCCTTCACGTTTCGTCCGTGCCTTCTTTTTTGCACAAACATCTGTTCCGCTTGATGACGCTGGTGCCGCGATCAACCAGGCTTCCCGGATCCTGGATAATTTCGATATTCCCAAAGGGAGCGTTCGTGAAGGATCTCCGGATAACTATTCCCTTGGATACACCCAGTGGAGTGTGATTGGAGACATCAGTAATAAGCAATATTACTGGTGGACAGAGTGGAATCGTCAAATGCGGGTCGTTGATCTGAATGAACTAAATTTCGATGGCAAGAAGATTATCACCATCCCGCTCGATCAGGAACGGACCGAGAATATCATTGATCGCTCAAAGGATTTTTCATCGAAATAATCGGATGCTGGATAAATCTTTTGCGGAGAGAATGGGTCTGAATCAGATCTTTTTGATAGTATTTCAAAATATTTATTTGGATTTCATAATTATCCGAAAACACTGATATTAGAAAGACAACTATTATAATAAGGTTTTATGACATTTATTTGCGTTTACTGAATAATGTGTGTATATTTGTGTGTAGATATTAAATATATACCCAGTATGGCATACATCAGAGTAAAGTTCTACCTCGAAAAGCGGAAAGACAAATCAGGACAGCTTATCACCAAGAATGTTCCCATCCTCTTCTCCGCATCCTTTGGTGATCGTTTCAAATCAACGACAGGCATTTGTATCAATGCGGATCAATGGAATGGCAAGGATTCTGTTAAATCACATCCCAAATCAGAAGTGTTTAATAAACAGCTTAGGAACATTCGATTGGAATTAGAGAAACTATATGATACTGCCATAAAAGAAGACATCCCTGTATCAGTAGAATATTTCAAACAAGGATTAAGAAGAAATCAACGGAGTGCAAATGGATTCTTTGATCTGATGGATGATTTTATTGAACAAGGGAAAAAGAAATGGCAACCGGGGACTGTCACCAAGTTTAAAACCATTAAAAACCATTTGAAGGACTTTGGCGAGAAGAAAAGAATCAAAGTTGAGTTTGACCAACTTGATAATAACTTCTTTGATAAGTTAATAGATTTCTATTTTGAAGACAACAAGTTCATTAATTCTTATGTACGGAAGAATATCATGTTCATTAAGCAATTCTTAATCTGGTCGACAAAAAGAGGTTATAATAAAAAACTTGACTTCCGTGAATGGAACCTGGAGACAGGAACGAAGAGAGAAGACACAGACGGCAATATTATCGCTCTATCAATCCCCGAATTACTACATATTTACGAAATGAAAATAAAGAACCAGACCGTGCTGCGGATACGTGATTATCTGATTCTGGCTTGTTCTACTGGCTTACGTTATTCAGATATAGCTAACCTCAAGAAAACAGATGTTGATCACAAGCAAGGCTTTATTTACTGTACAACAATCAAAACTGGGGATAGAACAATGATCCCCTTTAATGACTTCTCACGTGAAATACTTGAAAAATATAAAAACACCCCGAATTACAATAAGGATGGCGTCGAGATGGCTTTCCCAGCTATCAGTAATCAAAAGACGAATAAGCAACTAAAGGAATTAGCAAAAGAAGCTGGCTTGACCGAAATGGTCCCGATTGTTCATTATAGGAGAAACAGACGTATTGACAAGGTAGTTCCCAAATATAAACTGATCTCATCTCACATTGGCAGGAAGACTTTTATAACATTCTGTGTATGGCTGGGTGTTCCTTCTGAAGTTACAATGAAGTTCACCACACACCGCAAACACGAAACGATGCAAAAGTATTATGACTCAAAAGATGAATCAGCATTACGACAAGAGATGAGAAAGTTCAGCATGAATAACCTTCGTGAATACACTCAAAATTCAGCAAATTAATAATAAAGACAGGTGCTATAACTGTTAATCAGAGGGTCGTTGGTTCGAGCCCTGGCGGGGAGACGAAGATAATCAATCACTTATAGAAAATTTATAATAGGTTATTTTTTAATTATACACACAAAAGGACACACATCACATGTAATATCAGTACAACAGCTCTTTCTTTCCTGTCCAATGTTACCCTTAATTTTAATCCTTGAAACAATAATCTAATCTTTTAAAACTGTTTAGCCGTGGACTATAGATCCTGTAATGATCTTTGCACGAAAACATTCTTATATTTTTTGTTACAATTCTCTAATCTGCTTGATTTACTTGCATCGAATATCATGAAAATTGAAAATGCTAAAGGTTTACAATCTGGATCATGAGTCTTTGTGGTATATGAAACAGCAGTAATATTTCCATTATGCCAGGATTGATGGGTGGAAATGTCTTCAGTATAGCAATTCGATTTTGAAGTAGTAACTTCAGTAATGGGTTCCCCATATTTCATTTGAAGTGCATCTTTCAATTCTGGGTTATTATCGCAATAAAGATCAATTAACAAATCATTGTAAAAAGTAAGAGTTAATCCCTTGATCTTAATTCCTGCTACCTCGTATTTGGACAACATAAATACTCTGGTTTTTGGACAGAAATTTGCCGATGCGATTGCAGACTTTGGTTTGATTGTATCAGGAATGATTTCAATAATATATATTTCATTATACTCAGTATAGTTATCTAACTCTTCAGCTTTTGATAACTTTTTAATTTGAATTGATTTCTCTTTTGCATAATACTCAATAAACCATAACTGGGTTGTATTTATTTTGAAAGCCCCAAGGCCTTCAATATTGGTTTGTTGTCCGAATATTATAGGACACAAGAAGCACATCAAAATGGAGAGATATATTCTTTTCATAATATATAGGATTGGGATGGTTTGAATCATTTTTTTTAATTTCCGAAGACAATTTTATCGTATATGTATTTCTGCATTGAATAATCTCTTGGGTATTCTCTTACTGCCTGAGCCTTGGCTGAGCTGTTTTTCACGGTTTTCATATAATTCTTAGCAGAGAGCTGCTTTTCGTATGTATATTTCTGCATTGAATAATCATTTGGGTATTCGTAAGTTGCAATTTGTTTTACTTCCATATCGATAGTAGTTTTCATATATCTTTTAGCTGCTAGTTGTTTTTCGTATGTGTATTTTTGCATGGAATAATCATTTGGGTATTCTCTTACTGCTATCTTCTTCACTTCAGAATCTGTGACTGATACCATATAATTATATGCTGATAGCTGTTTTTTATAAGTATACTTCTGCATTTCGAGATCATTAGGATACTCATATTTTGCGAAATCCCGAATTTTAGATTCGATACTCTGAGATTTTCCAATATTTGTTATTGATAGAATTAATAAGGTTATTAGGATCAACTTTCTCATGATGGTTTAATTTTTAACCAAATATATGGAATATTTATTTTGATACAATGTATGTGCAAAAACTATTTTTGGATTAAACCCATAATCTTTTGCCTCTAATACTAATAATACATGCAATATGCTTGTGTATCAATTAGATACAATATATAATTTGAAATATGGTACAAATAAGGTACATTTTGATACAAAAACTTCATTATTTGCCTAAAATTGGCAATAAAAAGCCAGCTCAAACATGGCTGGTCTGGTAAGTTTAACACTTGCCCTGGATCACTTTAGTTTAGTTGGATCGGTTGCTGGTTTGTTGTACTAAACCTGCCGCCTCTGCGGCAGGTAGCTAATATACAAATAATCTACGTATAAAGGTCATAACCCATAAAACCCAGAGTTATGACCAAAAGAAAACCTAAAATTAAGAAGAAACATGCACTTACTGTGGCCCAGAAGGCATGCAAGGAGATAAAAGGCTTTGAAGCCCTTTATCATTCTCTTGAACGAAAAATGATCCTGAATGGTTACAGTGAAAGTACCTTCAAAAATTATGCAAGGAGTATCGCTTTTTTAACGCTGCGAACAGGAAAGCTTCCCCAGGAGATCTCTGACGATGAGATCGAACATTATTTGATGAAATTAAGTAAAGAGAAATCTCCCAGCGAAAGCTATTTCAAGCATACCGTTTATGGTTTAAGGTTTCTGTTCCGGTTGTTGGAACAGAATGACCGTGTATTGAAACTTCCACGCTTGCGGCAGGTTAAGAGCTTACCTGTGGTATTGTCGAAGGAGGAATGCCGCCGGCTTTTCAAAGGGACGAAGAATCTGAAACATCGCATTATCATGTGCCTTATGTATTCGGCCGGATTAAGAATGGATGAAACCCGTCGATTAATGTGGAAAGACATTGACCGGAGCCGAATGCAAATCAAAGTGAACCAGGGGAAGAACCGTAAAGACCGGTACGTTGTATTATCTCCCTATATATTGAAAGGGCTTGAAAAATATTACTCTCAATATCAGCCGGACACATACGTCTTCAATGGGAACGAAAAAGGTCAACCATTACACAGAAGAAGTATCCAACGAATTATCGCTGAATCAGCAAAAAAAGCCGGAATCAAGAAAGAAGTAACCTGTCATACACTGCGGCATTCGTTTGCCACTCACCTGCTGGAAGATGGAGTAGATATTCTGACGATCATGGAACAGCTTGGCCATTCCAGGATTCAAACCACGATGATGTACACCCATATTGCCCGGGTTAAAAGAAGTCTTGCTCATAGTCCGCTGGATACGCTCTACGGCCAAGGTTGAAACTGCCAAGGTACGAGCTTGCGCATATCATTCAACGATACGGGAAAAATTCCATCAAGAAATACCCTCAACCGTTGTTTCATTTGCGTACACTCCATGCAATTGAACATTGCCGGACAATGGCCATGGGAGGCCATGTGGATAGCTGTGATGCGTGCGGACACATCCGGGTTTCATATAACTCCTGTCGTAACAGGCATTGTCCAAAATGCCAGAGTACCCAACGTGAACGCTGGATCATCGGCCGTGAACAGGATCTGCTGCCGGTAAGCTATTTCCATGTTGTTTTTACTCTTCCACAATCGCTTAACCAATTATGTATGCGCCACCCGGTTATGATTTACAATACGTTGTTTCACGCCGCATGGGAGACGATACAAGCATTCTCAAAAGACCCAAAACACCTTGGGGCAGAAACCGGGATGATTTCCATTCTGCATACATGGGGGCAGCATTTGTGGCTTCATCCTCACCTGCACTGCATTATTCCGGGGGGTGGGTTAAATCGTCAGGGGAAATGGAAACAGGTAAAAAGCAATGGAAAATTCCTTTTCCCGGTGAAAGCCATGAGCCGGGTATTCCGGGGCAAATTCATGGAAAAATTGCGTAAGTGGAGCAAATCTGAAGGCATTGTATTATCCGAATCGCTGTTAGACAACCTATATCGTCATTCCTGGATTGTATATGCTAAACAACCCTTTCTTGGTCCGCAGCAAGTAGTGGAATATCTTGGCCGTTATACCCACAAGATCGCTATCTCCAATCACCGGATCAAAAACATTGAGGATGGGAAAGTGACTTTCACCTGGAAGGATTATCGTGACAGGGAGAAGCGTAAACTAATGACTCTTCAGTCTGCAGAGTTTTTACGCCGGTTTTGCCTGCATATCCTTCCTGCGGGATATGTTCGTATCCGGCATTATGGATTCCTTTCCTGCCGGAAAAAACCGTTACTGCAACAAGTGCAGCGTAACATGGGATTAACTCCTGCAAAGCCGCAGAAACTCTCCTGGCAAGAAATCTGCACGCTTCGACTGGGTTTTGATGTTGAAACCTGTCCTTGTTGTGGGAAAGGTAAGATGGTCACCACCGAGCGATGGTTGCCGGGACGTTCACCACCAATGAGCATTATCAGATTGAGAGAAAAGAAAAAATTGAAATCAATTAACACTATAGATGACTGCTAAATCAGGTAGTTCAGGACTGCTTTGTCCATTGGA
This sequence comes from Bacteroidota bacterium, assembly GCA_016776505.1. Lineage (GTDB taxonomy): Bacteria > Bacteroidota > Bacteroidia > CAILMK01 > JAAYUY01 > JABINZ01. Next base: position 10,077 of record JADHTG010000058.1, on the reverse strand, counting down.
AAAAAAATTTGATGATTACCGAAAATAATTGGCTGTGTTGTTTCTAAAATTCAGAATTAATCACAGCAGAAATCAGGCAGCAAATTCATTCCTGGTCAATCTGAATGCATCAAGACTTAGAATTTCTTATTGAATCCCCATAAACAAATTTTCTGTAAATTAAATCGGCTGCAGGTCCTGTACAACAACGGATTACATCGAAACTTCGCTACGTTTAATCCTTATATGTTAGGGCACGTTAATACATTATTCACAATAAGATTTTATTAAAGAAATACTCTCCATGGTAATTGATGGTACTTTTTTTAATTCAAGAATGGTCTTCTCCATATCTACTTTTATATCGTTTAATTTTGTTCTAGCTTTTTTCGTTAAAATACTAATTTCGGTTGAAAATGGTTCATTTGATAATTTCGTCACCATTAACTTATTCAAAGGATTTAAAAACTCTTCATTCATGTGGGTAAGATTAGCATTTTCTTTTATTAATTTCATATAAATACTAAGGTATTTGTTAATTTCCGAATATGCAATATCATTAAATCTGTTTTCCTTTAAAATTTTTGCATTTTCAGTATTTATTATTGAAATTCTATCTGCAGTATGCTCTACAAGATATTTAACGTCTTTTAGTATTGACACACATTCAATAGTATTTACTTCATATATTCTTAACAGTTCTTTTAATGCCATTTCAATAAAATCCAAAGAAGCATTCAATTTTTTATAGTCTTTAATCCAATTTATGTTTTTTGGCTTATAAAATTGTCTATAAGACTCAAATAATCCAATGACATCTAAGGATTTAATTCTTTCTAAATCATTGTTTACTGAAAACTTAAAAAGTTCAGGTTCATAAATATACTTTTGTTGATTTTCAATATATTCATCGAGTTCTACAAATCTCTTCTCAACATGTTCAACGACACCTTTCAGCAACAATTTAAAATATTGCAGTTTATCTTCATTTTCTTCATACTTTCTTTTAATTTCTAAATTCCGGGTTTTGGTAAATTGTATTTTCAAAATAAAATATGCTGATATAAAGCCCAGTAATCCACCGATAAGTGCACCTATGATAATAATAATCAATTCAACCCAAATACTGTCAGGAGTCGGAATGAGATTATGATATATGTTATAAAAACACATAGAAAAATAATTTATTAATATGCCCTAGCTACCGGCTATACGAATAAAGTGTTCCACGTCAAATATAAGAAGATATTAACTTCTCTGCAATATATAGATAAAATATTTTCAGTTAGAACATATAACCTTTTCCCTATAAACCGGATTAAGGGGTATGAAAGAAGAAGAAAGAATCAAGTAGAGGGCGGAGGGTAAGCTTGCTGAATTAACAATGAACTGGTTGAAATGAAGAAACATTAGGTCTTATCAGAGAGTTTTCCGCACACTTTCATGGAACATATTTATATTTATCTTATTTTTGATAAATAAACAAATTAACAATACAGCAATGAAAAGGTTCTCTCTATTTATCATCCTGTTGAGTTTTACACTAATGACATTAGGACAAACAATCGTCAGCGAAATTATTGTTGTGGACTCAACTCAAAAAAAATCAACCCTGTTCTCAAATGGTTTAACATGGTTTGCGTACCAGTTCAAATCTTCAAATGATGTAATTCAAATGAAAGATTTGGAATCTGGAAAAATTATTGGAAAGGGGATTTTCGAGTACGTCGATCAAAATGGGAAGTCAATCCCACGACATATTCTAATTACATTGGCTGTCAAAGATGGGAAATACAAGTATGATATTGAGTTAGAAATTGTGAGAGAATATACGATAGTAATGAAGGCTAAATGCTTAAATTGTGGTAAAACCACCGCAACTGTTAAATACTCAGATGGGCATTTGCGAATAACTGATATTGCTACCGGTCGAGGATCTTATCATTATGACAATCAAAATGTTGATTGGATTGAAAGAGGAAATTACAAAAAGTGGAGGGCGGCAGTCGATGCAGAGTTGCCTGAATTGAGAAAAAAAATTGAGGATGAAATTAAAGCTCAGGAAAAAGAGCAACAAGAAATTGACAAACAGAAGATTAATGCTTTCGTTGAATCATTAAAATTGGAGATGGTTAAAGTAGGTGATGATTTTTAAATACAAGTGAAAAACCTAATTACCTGTTGTCAGGTATGGAGAGTTTTTATTCAAAGCAATTTGATAAGAAATTTATGAAGATGCGATTTAGAAATATGAACAAATATATTTGTTGTCATGGATAGAGATCAATTTCCTATTTTCCACAACATCGACAAACTTCGAATAGCCACAATTAATAGAAAGATAGAATGGACAAAGTCAAATCCAACTACTTATATTTCTAAAGTTGCTGAACAATATGTTGTTTCAATCCAATCGGTCTTACTTAAAAAGGATTTCACAGATTACGAGTTACTAATATTTCGAGAGAATGAAGATATCCCCTGCTTTTCGTCAAAGAAGGAAAAAGATCCTAACCTTTCATTAGCAATGTACCATAAACACCTCAAATTCTTATACGATAGTATTAAAAAAAGTGTTGAGGATAAAGGATTAGATGCGCTACAATCAGTAGTTGATTTTATTGATGATTAATGCATCTTGATCAAATTAATATATCTCACTTTTGCTATACATAATGATCATTATTGTATTTTTGATAGACACTCAGAATAACTTTTCATAGTTATCTATTTATTGTGCATTTGAGACAAAAAGGAGTTTAATTAAATAACTTACCAAAATGAGTAAAATAACTACAGTAATAATAGCAGGAAGTTTATATGTTGTAATCGTAGGCTTCTTAGTTGTTTTATCAGCATTGGATATAATTTCTGCTGGGACATATATGATAATTTTTTTAACATCATCATTGATAGTTGGGCTAATTATTATTTTCCAATATTCACAGCTCCGAATTAAAGCCAAGCAAGAACTTGATAATAAGGTAAAGGAGATAGAGCAAAAAAGTGAAGAAACTCCTGAAAAGTCAAAATATTCATGGGATATAGCTCGAATAAAATTAGAAGCATATTTTGATAGAAATCTATCACAAATAAACTATATATTTTGGATAAGTATTTTTGTCATGGTAACAGGGTTTGGGTTTATTGTTTGTGGGATTTTAATGTCAATAAATTATCCTGAGGTGATCACTATTACTTACATAGCCTCAATTTCTGGTATTATTACAGAGTTTATTGGTGTGACATTTATGTTAATATATCGGTCAACAATTCGTCAAGCAACAAAAAACATGAATGTTTTGGAGAGAATTAATTCAGTAGGTATGGCCATACAAATATTAGACTCAATACCTGACTCAGATGAAGAACTAAAGTCTCAGACAAAGGCAGAGATAACTAAACTACTAATTGAGTACAAGTCAGACAAAGTCAGTACATGATCAATTAATCTCATCCAACACTTTTATAAACCAGAGCTCTCATTACAACACTCTGTACTTTTTCTATGAAACATTCAATCTTTGCTTACTGTGAGAGCTTGTCCGCTTCTCGTTATTTCTCTGATTACTTAAGCCATTCGCGTAAATCAGTAACTGAAGCTTCCTTGCATATACGCTCCAATTCATTGGTGAAGTATTCGATTTTAGCCTCACCCTCAAGGCCAGCCCCCATTCTTTCTGTGTTCGGAACAATACCATTAATGAAGATTTTGTGTGTTATTTCTAAAACCTGAAAATTATATTTTGCTATCAATTCAGCGAATTGCCTGTTATCAAGTGTCTTAGCATTTTGCTGTACCCATCCCAAACATCCGGCTAATACTTTCCATGTCCCGTCACAATTACATCTAGCAAATATTATTACATCCGTTAACGATTGGATTCTCTCATCGTGAATCCTCTTTATTATTTCGATGTCTCCACTTATGATTGCACCCATAAGTCTTTCCCTTAATTCATCCTTTGGTTTCATCGTTTGGGCTGCTTAGTGATAACATTTTTTCTGCAAGCTCCAATAGCTGGTCATCATCAAGAGCTTCAAGCTGTGGGCGGAATTGTGCTCGAATGTCGACAACAGAGAGTGGAGGCACAGTATAACGGAGGTAACGTTCAAGGGTCATTAGCCTGACTTTAGGTTCAAGTGATCTGAAGTCCTCCTCCAGATTATCGAGATTTCTCTCAATCAATAACGTGATACGGTGACGGATCTCATCTGTAGCTTTATTCCTTGAACCTGCCGGACGTCCTTCCGGATTACCTGATTGGCCAGGTTGAAATCCCCTTTTTCCTTTCATGATATTGTAGATTTATTGTTGTTTACAATTCAAATAACAAATTTAGTTGTCGGATGTTTTTAATAAATCGTGCAGCTTTTGTATCCGTAACAAATGTGGTTCATATATTTCGTTACCATTATGCCTGTCAATCGAGTCAAGATGCGACTCGAGAAATAGCGGAACATTTACTATCCTGGTACATTTGTCTAACTGGATCTCATCCGGATAAACAATACCACAAAAGAAATCTTTCAACTCTGACACATTCCAATTCTTAACTTTTTCAACTGAGAGAGGATCAGCTATGCGTGCTTGTGGAATCGGATTCATCAATGGAAGAGGATTAAACAGTTGGTCAAATTTGATAATTTTCCTCGGTATTGGTGACAGCCCTTTGGTGGTGTGTTGAATTGGTGTGAATTTTAGTATTTTCATTTTTGTTGCATTAGGTTATAGGTTATACTTCTGTAAGATATTGATACATAGCTATTTCGCCCACCTATAACTATAACCGAATAACCTTACTAATATAGGGTTGAGAAACTCCCAACACCCGGGCGATCTCACTTTGATTTTTCAGTCCAGCTTTATGATACAGGTATTTTGCAACAGCCGCTTTTGTAAGCCCATCACCGCTAGAAAAATGATCATACACTTTTATGCCTGTTTCGCGGAAATACTCGGTAATCTTAATTGCCGATTCCATCGTTTCTTCATTGATATCTGCATCGATGTCACCCGAGATAGCTGCGCTTGCAAGGTGAAGAATCATGGACAGTCGAAGAACAATTATTTCCAGCTTCGAGAAAATGCCTTTCACATGGTCAGATTTTTCTTGATTGATAGCATCGGTGTTTCGGTTTACAAAATCCCTGTAAAGATCCTGTGCCCCTTCTGTCAATGATAGTATGGTTTCCGCATCCATGGGGATTGATAAAAGAGTTTTGATAAACCTATCATAATTTTCTTCTATGCCTGTGGATAGCCTTTTTTGGTTATAATATGGCTTCACGGTTTGATCTGGATACAAGAAACAGAATCGTTGCATTAGCCCATTTTCTGCTCTGTGATCAGCTCCCATCGATCTGATCAAATCAGGTTGAATCCCTCCGGCGATACTGACACATGGATGAGTTATTTTGATAGGGTTTTGACTTTTTCGATTATATGTTGCGGCTTCACCTGACCAAATGCTCAGCCAGTTCTGAACCTCACCACTCTTATTGTATCGTCCGAAATCATTAATCCACGCCATCAACTCATCGCGATGTACGATAATCCCACGGCGGTTATCGTGATGTACTTGAGCTAGCGATTCCGGTGTGAAGTCACTCAATAAATATTGCATTAAAGCAGGTCGTTCAGGTTCTTCCATTTCACCGCGATTCTTTGCAGATGTGTTGTGGTAAGAATCGTACAACGCTTTCCGTGTCTCATATTCTGTGAAAGCTATCTGGTCAAGTTTATGAAACGGTCTAAATGCGAAGGACAACGGCTCTGTCTTTCCTATCCCGGTTGGGGCAACGAACGCAAACCATAAGGCCGTGTTATTGCGATATTTTCCATCATGTAACAGGACACTATTCCCAATAGCTGTACTGAATGCAGCTAGGATTGCCCCCCCCCAGAAATCTAACGGCGTGCCATATACTGAATAACATTCATTCACCAGGTCTCTCAGATAAGTAGGGAATGCCTCCACGGGGAAGGGCGGGATCTCGTTTGTTCGCTTCTGTTGTTGTATTGTCGTGACAATGGCAACGCCCGAATACAATACGTTTTTGTAGATCGATCGAATTATACCTTCAATTTCAATTGCAGGAAATCCCGGCTCTTCAAGCTTTATTAATTCAGCGTGTGCTTCTTCTACTGGGAGATTTGCTCGGTGGCAATATCCAGCCAACTGCATCACGTAATTATTGCGTGTTCCTTCCAGGAACTTCACCTCATTTCTTTGAAGAAACTCCTTGCCCATTTCAATAATGTTGTTCCCAAGCGTATAGGTGTCAATGAAATCCTTGTCTAACTTGTAGGGGGTGGTCGAGGTGAAGGCCTCAGCATCGTGACAAAGAAAACATGCTCTTGAGATGTCTTTTCCAGCTACATCAATATCAATATCAAGCTCCCACTTGAAGTAATTCTGTAATGCATGGAAGTATTCAAGGTGTACTCCTTGTGCCATGTCAACCAGGTAAACCACTTTCAAGCCGTCACCACTAGGAGACCGGAACATAAGTACCGGCATGTGGCTGCTCTTAACCTGGTCCATGATTGCAGTTACAACAATTTTAACATGATCTATGTCAATACAGATCAAGCCCGAATGCTGAATCAATTCTGAATCGCTTCGTTGCCTGAAGATCCCGGAAAAAGTCACGTATGGTAATAATTTACTCTTGAGCCTATTTCGTTCACACTTATCTTTTACAGCCCTGATTTGCCCAGTAGCATCTTTGAATTTACCTCCAATTATACATTTGTAGATACACGATATTGTAAGTGGTTCACGCTTGGGTGTAACATTTGTGATGGGTTTTTCGAAGTATGAGAAATGCTGGTCTTGCTGATTCTTTGTCAGAATTGTACTGTTTTCCTTCATCCTACTGACTTTTATATATTTCGATGAACCATTCGTAAAAACTCTGGAAATCATGAGCTATAAAATAAAAACCGCCTGCTGCTTCAATTTGACATTGATACGCGGCTTGTGACGGCCTTTGTCGGTCGCGGCCTATCTTCACTTCAATCTTGATAGAAAGTCCGCCATACGTCGCGGAAATATCCGCTGTACCGCTCTGCATTGAGGGTTTTATCCACTGAATAGATCCAACAGTCCGGTGAAATCCAACCGAGTCAACGTACTGTTTCCGCTTGTCCAGAATCCGGCCAGTACACGAGATCCTTTCAGCTTGGCCTCCACTATATCTGATGAAATCGATAATACACCGAGTCAAGCCGTTTGCGGTATTATCATTGTAGCGTGAAATTGAAAGGGCGTACTTCGGCACTGTAGGATATCGATTCCGAGCATACTTATAAGCGAGATAGCGGAGGTGATGCAATGCAGTATCCGGCGATCGCTTTCTGATGACCGGATACATACTAATCGTTGTTTACACGAATTGCATCGAGGATTTCACTACGCTTGAAAAACATTTTGCGACCTACTCGATAATAGGGAAATCTGCCATCCCGCGTGTACCTCCAAAAAGTAACCAGATTACAATTCAATAGTTGCGCGGCTTCTTTACGAGTAAGCAACTTTTCTTCCTTAGCTGTTAAATTTTCTTGTGTTTTCATATAACATCTTATTAAATTAACAGCTTGTAAAATTATACTAAAAAAATCCGAATAAACCAAATTGATTTTAACATTTGATGTATTTACATTGTTTTTTCGTAGAGATTTCCCCCGCGAATAGTACGTTTCAGCCGATATGCCTCTTTTTTTCGTTTTGACATTGACTCCCGCTGAATCTATTAATATCCAATTACCAACAGAAAATGATTTAATATGGACTTTTCGATTTGAAAAGAGGATTTATGCGTATTGAACATGAACCTCCGCCACCGATTGATATTAAAGAATTTGCGGAGGCACCCATATTGATTACCGGAAACTCTGAGAAAAAGAAGACACCAAACGGAGTGATTAAGAGCAATTTCCTTGGAATACATGCAAAGTTGTATTATATTTAGCGCTTCGATTCAGGTTCATCTCTGGACCACTCCTTCCGGCTTCTCTACTTACTCCAGTATTAACCTTAAAAATGTAGAGTCATGAAAAAAATTTCAATTCTATTTTTTGCAACGCTATTATCTGCTGGCTCCCTGTTTCCTCAAGAAGTAGCAATTAATAATGACGGCAGTTTACCAGACAATTCAGCGATGCTTGATGTAAAATCATCTAATAAGGGAGTACTTGTCCCACGGCTAACCCAATATCAACGAGGTTTAATTAAAGGTCCAGCGACAGGTCTCATTATTTTCCAGTTGGATAGTACATCTGGGTTTTATTTTTACAATGGATCATCCTGGATTTTAGTCGGATCAGAAGCTTTAGCAATTGATGATTTAATCGATGGAAAAACTGATGAAAGCAGTGTTTTTCTTGGCTTAGGCGCAGGAGAGAATGACCATGGAATAACTAATGAAAATGTTGCTATTGGAGTTAATGCGCTTAACAAAAACAATTCGGGGCATTACAACACTGCCACGGGTTACAAAGCACTATATTTCAATACCGGAGAATCTAATACTGCGAATGGATATCAATCTCTGTTAAATAATATTAATGGGTTAGGAAATACAGCTGGTGGCGCAGAAGCTCTTTATCAAAACACCGAGGGAATATTTAATTCTGCGTTTGGTTGCGATGCCCTTCATCATAACAAAACAGGTAATCGCAATGTTGCAATTGGAGCACTGGCAGGATACAAATCAAAAGGTAGCGGAAACATTTATATAGGAAATCAGGCTGGAGAGTCTGAATCGGGGGATAATAAATTAATCATTGATAACTCCTACAATTCATCGCCACTTATTTATGGTGATTTTAAAAAAGGTTTTATTCAAATAAATGGCACATTATCCACTACAAAAGGATTTCTGCCACCACGTTTAAATACAGCAGAAATGAATGCAATAACCTCTCCTCCAAACGGACTGATGGTTTATAATACGACAGTTAATACAGTGTATTTCTATAATGGTTCTAACTGGAGAAAGCTTAATAATAATGATGGCGAGTCATGTGGGCAAGTTGAAGATAAAAACAACCAGACTTATCAGACAACAATAATAGGTAGTCAGTGCTGGATGAGTGAGAACCTGAATGTAGGAACCATGATTCCCGGAAATCAGAATCAAACTAACAATACAAAGATTGAGAAGTATTGCTACGACAATAACAAAAACTCAGACAATTGCTCTAAATACGGGGGGCTTTACCAATGGGGTGAAATGGTTCAATATTATGAAGGAGCATCCAATACCTCCACCTGGAATCAATCCCCAATAGGGCATGTACAGGGAATTTGCCCATCTGGTTGGCATATACCATCAGATGATGAATGGTGTACTCTAACAACCTATGTAGATCCAACTGTTGATTGTAGTGCGAAAGGATGGAGTGGTACAGATGTCGGTAAAAAATTGAAAAGCACAAGTGGTTGGACAGAGAGTGGTAATAGTTCTGGTTCTGATTCTTATGGATTTACTGCCTTACCATTTGGTTACCGCATGGAAACTGGTGGATTCAAAAACTTGACATATTATTCATTCTTTTGGTCCAGTACGGAGATCACTAAAAATACAAATATGGCATGGGAACGGTACCTTAATTTTGATGATAATCGTATATATCGTATTGAAGAAACTAAAAAGGATGGATTTTCAGTCCGCTGTCTCAAGGATTGATTGCACTCAAGCATACAAAAAGTGATAAGGCCTGATAAACCTGATCCATATTTTCTGGCCATGGCCTTCCTTCAACAGCCAAGTCCAGTTAATACACCACACCCCCGGGGGGGGCATTACACAATGGAAAGCCGTTTTGCGGACCTACCCCCTATTGGGCCAATAGTATGCCGAGAACAAAGCGAAAACGTGTGCAAATATGTGTGTGAGAAAAAACAAACCTCTGTAATCGTCTTTTATTCAGCGATATACATAGGTACGTTGCGGAGAGAATGGGATTCGAACCCATGAAGCGCTTTCGACGCTTACACACTTTCCAGGCGTGCGCCTTCGACCACTCGGCCATCTCTCCTTCTGGATCCTGGATGCTAGATGCTGGATAAAAAGGGATGCAAAAATACG
>JADHTG010000006.1 GCA_016776505.1 Bacteroidota bacterium | reverse complement strand
AGGATTTCCACCTGGGAAAGACCATTCATACCTGCCAACATCACCTGTAGAATTATCAGAAAAAGTGATATTTTCATTCTCGCAAATATTTGTTTTTGAAGAATTAAAATCAGCAGTGGGTTTTAATAAGCCGACTACACTCACATCATCAAGGAAAAGATTGTTACCCTGCCCGCTTATTGCTTCGAATTTTATCTTTATATTGTTTCCGGTGAAAGCTGATAAATCTACAGAATCGGTTCTCCATAAAGTGCCTACAATTGGGAAATATTCATCTGTGGTATCAATTCCGGTTGAAAGCTGACTTCCTGATTTTACGTAAACAGGCGTCAGGTTATATGTGCTACCACAGTCAGTCGAAATGAATATTTTAAGGCTATCGGTTGAAGAGTTATCTTTTCTTCTGTATGCCACATTAAATTTAAGCTTTATATTATCGACATTTTCCAGACTGATATTCCTCGATATCAATTCATCCGAATGACCGCTTAGCGGATCCTTGAAGAAATTCATGTAGATGAATTTGTCGGGGAACATATAATTTTTAAAGTGGTAATAATCCCATGTTAAATCAGAATCGGCATTATGGACCTCCCAGTTGTGATAGGATAATATGGGAACTTCAAAATCTTCAAGGAAAGGAAGTTCAGCTCCTTTGCCAACAGTAATATAATTGCTTCGTGCTTTGGTATCAGTACCGTTTGTATTAGAAACCTGTAAACTGACTGCATATGTCCCGGGAGAATTAAAAATCAACTGCGGGTTGCTGGAAGTTGCGTTTGTAGCATTAACAAATGAATAAGTGCCCGGACTAATCACCCAGTTCCAGCTGCTGGCAAAACAAGAAGACAAATCTTTTAGAATTACTGTTTCTCCGACACAGGCATTTGGATTGCTGGCTTCAAAATCGGCAGCAGGCTTAACATTCCTGAAATTAACCGTAAAAGACACCGTTCCGGTTGTTTCACTGATATTTGAAATATCAATGCCCCCATCGCTGCCATCACTCAGGAAACAATTTGGGTTGGTATTGGAATTGAATTCGACCCTTCCTTCATTCAGGGAGAAATAAGAGGATCCCAGATCACCATTAAAAGTGGTCGTTCCGTCAGGACGGTAGACATAGACTTCGTCTGGAGGACCATACCCATTACCAACTATTATTGCTGAAGTCTGATCATTGAGGGTGTCGATGCGGTAAATGAGCAATCCTGTTCCTATGATGTATTGTTCAATAAAGGTATTCGTTTTTAAGCGGTACTCCAGGATAAAAAATTCATTGGTTGAGTTGGGCGATCTTATTTTGTAAACTTGATTGGTAGATGAAGAAATAGGTTGCAGGCTATAGCTGCCGCAGCTGGTTATTTCAGGGATGGAAGGGATCCATTTCCCATACCTGTATTTCATCCAGGCTCCCATGGATTGGGCATTTGAAGTACCCATTATATCCCATGTTCCAATGGGATTCACCGGCTGAGATGTATAATGATACAGGTCAGGTGCTCCCAATGTATGAAAAAACTCATGCCATAGAACTATGCCTTTCCCACCAAGCACCCAATTTCTTACGTGCAGATTGTAATTATATACACGTTTGCCATTGATATATACATTATACATGTACAGACTCCAGGCATGTGGCCATAAAATGTTGTTGGGTCCGGGAGCCGGTTTAGCTGTGGCAACAAAACAAATATTATCGACCGCTCCATCCTGGTTATAATCAATATTCAGATTAGCCGGAACCTGCGATGATATTGAGTTACATGCATTTGCCATCAATAATTGCTCACGTGAATAACGCTCATTTTGAGTAGAATAACCTATCGTATTTGTTGACGCATTGTAAGGCAAATAATAACCTCTTGGTTGCGCATCCTGATAGGATACAATAATACCACCGGATTGATTGGGGTAAAAGCTGGAATTGACATGGAGCTGATTATAAGAAACTTCTTCATAATAATCTTTCAATGAAACGGTTCCCGGAACGCCATTAAATAAGTTGGAAAGAACAAACAATGAATCATCAAAACCGGTTTCATCGCTAAAGTGCATGAAGATTACCAGGTTGTTTATAGTGCCGATATTCTTGGGTGGTGCCGGTGATCTTTTTTCCTTTAAGTAAGGAATAGCAGTCGCTTGCATCTGCTCAATCGTATTTTTCCTGATTAGGAGCATTTTTTCAGGACTGATATTAATACCCGGAACCAGGTTGGCGTTTTTTGGTTTGCTTTTCCCGACTATATATGAGGATGGAATTAGATCATCGCCTTGTATTAAGGCATAGACATAATAGCCTGTTTCCGGATTCAATATGATGGTGTAATTATCCGCATCATGCAGCCAGTTGTAGTATTCGTCACCTGTGACAAAACAATTGATTTCATGTCCGTCAGGCTGATTAAGAGTGATGGGATAATTTTCCACGTATGCAGCCTGCAATTTTGGAGAAATAATTACCCAAAAAAGTAACAATAAAAATAGATTTTTCATAATGGTGCTATTAGTATCAGTTCAATTTTCTGTCATGAAAAACAAAAATTTTAAATTGTTTAATTTCAAAACAACTCAACAAATACCTATTGAAAGTATTTCAAATATTCCAACTTATGATAAAGAGTTTTGTGCTTGTAATTGAGGGATATTATCTGTTTTAAAGATAATATGAAAGATTTCATTTAGTCATTCAGGTAAGTTTGGGTCACATAAATTCTATTATCGAAATCAACTTTTATGGACAAAAATAATTATTTAACTGTATTATTCAATCAAAAAACTTGTTCAAGCGCATTTGCAATGCGTTTGAAAATAACTTAGCATTTGCAATGCTTATCTTCATTTCTAAATAAATGCTAAATTTGAATATATTCTTGATCTTCAACAGTACAATTATTAGCTGAAAAATGAAACAAATTCTCTTCCTTTCTTTCTTCATTTCATTGCAATTTCATCTTTTTGCCCAATACGACAACTATTCCTCCGGATCCCGAAGCAGGGCTTTCTCCGATGCATCAACCCCATTTCTCGATCATTGGGCTGTATTCAATAACCAGGCAGCCATGGCATTTACAGAAAATCCATCAATTGGTGTTTTTGTTGAAAATCGATTTGGATTAAAAGAGTTGAACAATGGGGCACTTGCTTTTGTTTTACCCCTTAAAAAAAACGGGGCAATTGGTATGGGATTATATACCTTCAATCAATCAGTCTTATTTTCAAGGCAAAAATTAGGATTTGCTTATGCGCTAAAACTCAGCAAAAACTTCTCATCTGGCATTCAATTGAATGTTTTCCGATCCTTCACATCAGAATATGGAAGCTATTTTAGTATATGTGGTGAGTTGGGTCTCTATTTTAAAATTAACGAAAGAACCTGTTTAGGAGTCCATGTTTTTAATCCAACATCTGGTCATTACAATAAATTTACAGACGAACGAATCCCGACAGCGATGCAAATCGGACTTGCCTATCAAATTTCGGAAAACGTGCTTTTGGTTGGAGAAGTTGAAAATAGCTCAGTATTTAATTTCGTTTATAAAGGAGGATTGGAATACAAAGTGAATGAGAAATTGCGTTTGCAAACGGGAGTTAAATCAGATCCCTTTATCACTTCTTATGGCCTGTCTTTTTCAGGCCATAAAATCGAAATTAATATATCATTGCAATACCACCAGGTACTGGATATCAGTTCAGGGATTTCTGTTGATTATTATTTTGATGAATAAATTGCTTGCCCTCCGAAACTTTAGTGAAGGAGGATCGAATTGATTGCCCTCATAAACTTTGGTGAAGGAGGATCGAATTGCTTGCCCTCCGAATCTTTCGTGAAGGAGGAATAAATTAAAATAAAAACATCTTGTTGATTTTTACAAGTATTCATAAAGCCACCTCTTTTCAATTAAAGATAGCTGTATTCGTATTATTCGGCTGCTTTTATCATAATTCATACGGGCAAATCAATCCTTATGAACACATAGAGAAAATAATAGAAAAATTGCTTGAAAACAGCGATAATGAATTCGATTATTCAGAAATTCAGGATAAGCTAATTTCCATTTATGAGCAACCTTTCGATCTGAATTCTGTTGAGTTTGATCATTTGCAGGAATTGATTTTTTTAAACCATCAGCAAATTCAAAGCATATTGGATTACAGAAAAAAATACAGGGGCTTCGCAAGTATATATGAATTGAAATCCATAGCAGAATTGAACCAGGAAACGATCGAATTCCTGAAACCTTTTATGATGGTGGGAAATGTTCCTTACAAGAACATGAAATATAATTTATCAGATCGAAAATACAGCAGGAATGAAGTGATTTTAAAAACTAAAACAGTAGCAGAAAAGCAATTGGGATATAGGGATAAATCGGATCCAGATACTGCAAAATCATATTATCTGGGCAATTCCTTTTCCTACTATGTGCGCTTCAACCAGTCTATCCGATCTAAATACAGCCTTGGCCTGACTTTAGAAAAGGATGCAGGAGAGGAATTTTTCAGAGGTACTCAGAAAAAGGGATTTGATTATTATTCAGCTCATTTTTTTATCAAAAACATCGGTCCGTTCACATCTATAGCGATTGGGGACTATTCGGTAAATCTAGGCCAGGGCCTCGCATTCTATAGCGGTTTTGGTTTTGGAAAAAGTCCCCTGGTCACTGATATTTATAAATCATCCAGACGATTAAGTCCTTATAAATCAGTGAATGAAAGTAACTTTTTACGCGGGATAGCTGTTCAATGCCGATTTGGAAAAATTGAAATGACAGCATTTTATTCCAACAAATTAATTGATGGCACTATCCTAAATCCAGATTCCTTTTCATATAATAATCCCATGATCACTTCTTTCTACAAAAGTGGTTATCATCGAACTAAAGATGAAATGGAGAAACGAAAAAGTAATCGCGAGCAAATAGCAGGAGCTCATCTGATCTTTCATTTTAACAATCTCAAACTTGGTCTGACAACCATTACAGGTCTTTTCAGCAATGAATTTCAGCCCCAAATAAGACCCTATCAACTTTATGATTTTTCTGGTTCCAAGTTTAATAATTTGGCATTTAATTATTCATTTGCTTATAAATCATTTTATTTCTTTGGTGAGCATGCTTTTGACGGGAATGCATTTGCTCATTTGAGTGGAACACTTATTCGTTTAGGAGAAATCCAAACCGGTATACTATACAGAAACTACTCGCCTGCATATACTGCATTGTATTCCAATTCTTTTAGAGAATCCGCAGATATCAGTAATGAAAAGGGATTGTACTTTTCTTTGAGTTTCTCTCCGATTTCCAACTGCAAGCTTGATTTCTATGTTGACCGTTTTCACTTTCCCTGGCTGGATTATCAAAAGGATGCACCGACACACGGGCATGAATATTTATTGGATATGCATTACACTCCGAACCATCGCATCATGCATAACATCCGGGTTAAAAGCCAGTCCGGGGAAAAGAATCTGAGTGGGAATGAGAGTCCTATGAATATCCTGCATGTTGAAAACAAACTAAGCATTCGATACGATTTAAGGAATGACCTAAGGGGTCCTTTTTCACTTAGAAGCAGGATTGAATATGCCGGTCAGAGTAATGGACCAGCAAAAGCAAGCAAAGGATTTTTGACTTTCCAGGATATCAGTTATTCATTTGTAAACTGGAAGTTAAAACTGACTTTCAGATATGCTGTTTTTCATACGGATAATTACTTTTCCAGAATATATGCTTATGAAAACGACATCCCTCTTGCATTTAGCATAAACTCATTTTATGGACGAGGAATGCGTTATTATTTAGTTTTTAATTATCAAATCAATTCAAAAAGCAGCTTATGGATAAAAATTGCGCGAACTAAATATGCTGATAGAGAACTAATTGGAAGTGGATTAAACGAGATTAATGGAGATCACAAAACAGATGTAAAGCTGCTGCTGAGAATAGTCTTTTGATCACATGAAGCGTCTTAAACTCAGCAATAAATTTTTTTCTATATGCTCGAATTTGCCATCAGCAAGGAACATTTCCTTTACGTTCCGGATTACTTTTTCCTTATCTTCTTCATTGGGATAAAATCGTTGCTTTAGCGATAAAATAAGCTGAAGTCTTTCATAATCATTGCACTTATTAAAACTTTGAGATGCCAGTGCATATTTTTCCCGTCCTACTTTTTCAATGATCAGCATTTTTTCTTTATTGGCAATATCAATATCTGCATTCGCAGCATAAAGCAAGGCAAATGCTAAAAAATCATCATACGTCCAATTTGTTGTATTAATATCTGCCATTCTCGTAAAAATTTTTAAGTTTTAAACAAGATGAATTCCTATGACAAATATATGCAATATTTGTATTTTGATTATGAGTTTTTTTTCTTATAAAAAAGCATTATTTAAAAATCCGGCTGAGCTAAACCGATTTATTTTAAATACAGAATTAATCTATTCATCAGGTGTATATTGTAGAAATTGAATACATTATTTGACACGAATACGCTACTTTATATTATTCACAAACCAAGAAAGGGACGATATAGAACAGCCCAAATCAAAACAATTCACCAGCAAGAGTATTCCTGCCAAATACATCCTCCTATTAAGTTCATATTGCAGCATAAGAAACTCTGTTATATTATTTTTAGATATTAATTTATAATTTTATATTTAGTAATTTTGTTATCTTAATTTAATCCATTATTCATGTTAAATATTGCATTATTCGGACCTCCGGGAGCAGGTAAAGGAACCCAATCGAAATTGCTGTTAGAAAAATATAACCTGGCCTACATAGCCACAGGAGATATCCTTAGAAATGAAATTGCAGAAGGGAGTGAGCTGGGGAATAAAGCAAAAGAAATAATTGAAAAGGGGGGATTGGTTTCTGACGAAATAATTGTTCAAATAATTGAAAACAATATTAAATCCAACAAGCATGCAAATGGCTTCCTGTTTGATGGGTTCCCCCGAACCCTTGTTCAAGCTTATATCCTGGAAGGATTACTGCTTAAATTCAATGACTCCTTATCCTGCATGTTAAGTTTGGAAGTCCCTAAAAATAAATTATTAGAAAGATTGTTGGACAGAGCTCAAACTTCTGACAGATCAGACGATACTCCCGAGGTGATCAATTACCGCCTGGAAGAATATGAAAACAAAACCACCCCAGTTGCCGAATTTTATAAAGATAAAAACGTGTATATCCCGATTAATGGCGTTGGGCAGGTGAATGAGGTTTTTGATCGACTCATTGCTGCAATTGACACTGTTATCCAAGAATCCTGGTTAAATATTGTATTATTTGGATATCCCGGTAGCGGTAAAGGGACACAGGCATTACATATAGCAAAACAATACAAACTGGTTTATATTTCTACAGGAGAAATGCTCAGGTCGGAAGTGGAGAAAAACACGGAAATTGGTAAAAAAGTTCTTCCATTCATGGAAAAAGGATCAATTGTTCCTGATGAAATCGCCATTAAACTAATTGAGGATAAGATCAGGAAAAACCCAAAAGCACGTGGTTTTATTTTTAAAGGCTATCCAAGAACATTAGTTCAGGCTTATATATTAGATGGCATGCTGAGAAAAATGAATTCAGGAGTATCCTGTGTCATAAATCTTGAGGTACCAACACTCGAAGTTATCAAACGTTTGGCGGCCAGGTCAAAAACTCAGAAATCAAGAAAATATGATATGAGCACCGATGTCATTGTCTACCGACTTGAAGAATTTGAAGACGTCACCATTCCTGTTGCTGAATATTATAAAAGACAAAACAAATTCTTCAGTATTGATGCATCGGGTCCAGAAGATGAGATTTCTGAAAAAGTGATAGAAGAAATTGAAAAAGCCAGGCGAATTATCCATTGACCTGATACTATTACATAAAATTGAGGAAAAATATCCTCGGCTGGCATGCTCCTTCTCGCTATAATTTTCACTATCTACATATTGATTAAGATTACGAATTATTATATTTGCTCAAAAAAATAAAGCATGAAACTGTTTCTGAACATTCTTTTTACCATACTTGCTCTTGCCCTGGCTATTTGGTTGTTTTTGATTATTCGTGAACCAATTAAACTGAAAGCAGAAAATAAAGTCAAGAAAAATGCGATTACTAAACGGCTTGAAGATGTCAGGACCGCTCAATTTGCCTACAAAGATGTAAAGGGAAAATATGCCAACGATTGGGATAGCTTAATATATGTTTGTAAATATGATTCAATAAGCATCATCAAAACCGTTGGGGATCCTGATGACACTACTAAAATCACCAGCTACGATACACTTTATGAAAAAATTATCCACAAATTTCCTGAGAATTTCCATTTTGATTCCCTGAAATTTATACCCTACACAAGTGGAGCCATATTTAAACTGGAAGCCGATGTCATCAATCAAAGAGGAGTGGATGTACATGTATTTCAGGTGACAGATACCAAACCATTCGATCCTGAATATCCATTGGTATTAGGTTCCATGACAGAAGTAAATACATCGGGTAACTGGAAATAAAATGTATGAAACATTTACATTAACAGACCCTTCTTTCCAGGAAAACTCAAAAAAAGAATTACATATATTCCTGCAACTCATGCAGGAACATCTTTATTTTATAAGCTTTGATCCGGCAGAGAACAAATTCATTAAATTAGTTGATTATCATTTTCAGGCAGCTGTTTTTAATATCGACTCCAATGATCTTAAAAGTGAGATCCCTGAATTAACTATGGATTCCTCCAAAAAAGTGCTTGCCATTAATAATGAAAACAGCAGTTTAGTTCCATCTGCCTTTATGAAAAAAGATATATCTGAAGATATCCTGAAACTGAATTTTAATATATCAGAAGATAAAGAATGCCAATGGGAACATATTCCGGCAATAGATTCCTACCTGGTATATGGCAGGGGAAAAGAGTTCCTGAAAATTGCCTCTTTATTCCGACCAGACAAAAGCATCCATTGCAGCAGTGCTTTGTTGAACTCATTATTGGCAAAAACATATTATTCCGATTCAAAAGATATGTTTATAGACATCTCTGAAAGTTTTTTTCGTATATTTCTGATCAATAACAGGAAGTTTGAATTGTTCAATTCTTACCCTTACAAAAATTCTGAAGATATACTATACCACCTGATGAATGTGACGGATCATTTTGAATTTAATACAAACACCGATAATTATCATTTCAGCGGATTGATCACCAAAGATTCAGATTTTTATGAATTACTCCAGAAGTATATCCGCTATCCTTTTTTTCTTCGAAAACCTGAAAATTATCAATACAGTACAGTATTTGAAGATCAGTCCATGCACACCTATTATAATTTATTTTCCATAGCCTCATGCGCATAATATCAGGCAGCAAAAAAGGAATCATAATTCGACCTCCATCAGGAATGCCGGTGCGACCTACTACAGATTTTTGTAAAGAAAGTTTATTCAATATCCTGGATAATCAAATTCATTTCAACAGGGTAAGTGTTCTTGACCTCTTTGCCGGTAGTGGTGCCATTTCATTCGAATTTGCATCAAGAGGATCAAAGGATATTATTTCAGTGGA
The DNA here is from genome assembly GCA_016776505.1 of Bacteroidota bacterium. Taxonomy (GTDB): domain Bacteria; phylum Bacteroidota; class Bacteroidia; order CAILMK01; family JAAYUY01; genus JABINZ01. The sequence continues at coordinate 66,087 of JADHTG010000006.1, read as the reverse complement.
TAATCATCCAAAAAGTATTGGATTTGTTAAATCCGAAAGCAGCAGGCTCGGTTTTAAACAAATTAGAACGGTTCGTGCTGAAGCCTTAAAATATATTCAGAACACATCCAAAACGTTTGATATCATTTTTGCAGATCCTCCCTATAATTATAGTCAATATGAGGACTTGATAGATCATGTTTTTAAGTCCAACCAATTGAATAACAATGGCATGTTAATTATTGAACATGCAGGAAATTTGGATTTTAGCCAACATGTTTTTTTTAAAGAGAAAAGAAAATACGGTCAGAGCAGCCTGAGTTTTTTTCAAGATAAAACCAACTCATATGATTAGCGTTAAAAAATTTTCGGTAAATCCTTTTGGTGTTAATTCCTTCATTCTTTATGACGAAACCAAAGCGTGCATAATCATAGATCCGGGTTTCTCAAATGAATTGGAACAACACATGTTGCTGGATTTCATTAATTCTGAAAAGCTTGAAGTTCAAAAACTTGTAAATACACATTGCCATATCGATCATATATTGGGGAATCGATTTGTATCTGAAACATTTGGCGTTAAGTTGCAAGCCCATAAGGAAGATCAATACAATATGGATACAGCAGATCAGACTGCACGCATGTATGGACTTCCACAACCCAATTCCCCAAATATTGAAGTATTTCTTGAGGATGGGGATTTTCTGGAATTTGGGCAATCAAAATTAAAAATACTGCATGCTCCCGGACATTGCAAAGGACATATTTGTTTGTATGCTGAAGCAGATCATTTCGCGATTTGCGGAGATGTTCTTTTCCAGGGAAGTATTGGCAGAACAGACCTTCCGGGGGGAGATTTTGATACTTTAATCAATAGCATTCGAACGAAATTATTTGTTTTGCCCGATGACACCAAAATTTACTCAGGTCATGGAGAAGAAACATCCATAGGTTTGGAAAAAAAATTCAATCCTTTTTTACAAGCTAATTAATAGGCATCATGCATATCAGAGGTCTTAAATTCAGGCTGGCAATTGAGACTGATTTAGAAGAAATCAACTCGATCTACAATGAATGTGTACCTTCAAAATGTTCAGTAGCTGATTTAGATGAATGGGATATGCAGCGAAGAACCGCCTGGTTTCAGCGGCATGATTCCAAACATTACCCGGTTTACGTTTGCCTTAACCAGGATCAGTTAATAGCCTGGTTTTCGCTGAGCGCTTATCGCCCACAAAGAAGAGCTCTTTCTCATGTAGCTGAAATCAGCTATTTCATTAGAAAAGAATTTCAGGGATTGAGGGTGGGAACACAATTAATGGAGTTCGCGATTAAAACTTCCATCAATCACAACAAAAAGCATCTCATTGCTATCCTGTTGGATAAAAACATTTCAAGTATAAAACTGCTGGAAAATTTTAATTTTTCAGAATGGGGACGAATGCCCGGAATAGTTGATTTTGAAGGGGATAACTGTGACCATTTGTATTATGGTCTGAGCCTTTAAAATTAGTCCTTCTGACCAATATTAAACAACAAGGTAAATCGAACTGTGTTTTCCAATGGACTCGTTTGACTTGCTGTTTTATTATTGGTAGGAATAAGATAGGAAACATCCAGGTTCAGTATGTTGTATTTCAAACCAATTCCCAGGGTAACATACTGTCGGTTTCCTTTTGTTTCATGCTCATAAAAATAACCTGCACGGGCTGCAACCATTCTATCATACCAATATTCAATTCCAAATGCAGGATTTATTTCCCTTAATTCTTCTTTAAAACCACCCGGAGCATCACTAAAAGACTGGAAAAGACCTTGCATAACAGGTACATCCGGATTCTTTCCTGCAAGAATACGGAATCCCTCAGCAGTTAAACTGTCAGGATCATAAATTGGGGAAGTAGGTACCAGCAATTTATTCAGATCAAAAATAAATGCAATTTCATTGTAATCGTCAATATGTAGGTTAAAGTAAGAACCTATTTTCAGGTTCATTGGAATAAAATCCCTGTCTGTTTCCACGGTATAAGTCACTTTTGATCCCAAGTTTGAAATATTGGCTCCGACACCAATATCCAGTTGTTTGCCATCCAATTGTGCAGGTTCTGGCTTCCAATAGGCAGATATGTCTCCAGCAAATGCAATTCCCGGTTTTGTTTCAGTTCCATTCGATAAAGGGGTGTTTCCGGCAAGGTTCGAATAAATAAGCCGTAATGCCAATCCAAGTGAAAATGTTTCTGAAAGTTTACGTGCATAAGCTCCGTCAACAGCCAGTTCATAAGGTCTGAAATCGCCAAGGAATTCTCCATAATCATTGGTAAAAGTAATGTCTCCAAGTGAGAAATAACGGAGTGAAGCACCAAATGCAGACATATCATCAATGCGAGTATAACCCGATAAATACGAAAGGTTTATATCAGGAACCAGCGCCTTTAACCAGGGAACGTAAGATAGGGTAAAACCGACATTATCTTCAGCAAATGCCAGTTTTGCAGGATTCCAGTGGATTGCATTGGCATCAGTGGGAAGAGCTACTCCTGCATCACCAAGTGCACCTGCTCGTGAATCCGGGGTGATCATTAAAAACGGTACAGCCGTAGTAACTACATTTCTTCGCCCGTCTAGATTCCACTGGGCAAATAAGGTAGAAGGCAATAAACTCAACACAGCAAGTAAGGAAAGGAGACTTAATCCTTTGATATTTTTCATATTTTCTTATTCAAAATGATATGCAAAAATAGTAAAACGATTCAATTTGTTATATTATTATCTAATGGACATAAATAAGTTTGCCTGATTTTTGAGCAGTTTGACCATCCGGAGAGCTAACGGTCAACCGATATATATATACACCTGCCTCCATTGAATTTCCAAACTCACTATGAGGATTCCACTTTAAGCTTGTTTCCCTGTTGCCATCGGCATACAGATCACCTTCAAACATCTTCATTAGATTTCCATACATGGAATAAATGCCCAGGCTATAGGTGAGTTCCGCTTCTGCGTGATTATGTTCAAATGAGAATGTGGTCGATGATGAAAATGGATTCGGATAATTGAATAAATCTTCAATAACTAACTGATCTCCATAAGTAACAATGAAATCTATGGTAGCCGTTGCTGAATTGTTCTGAACATCCCATACTTTCAACACCAGACTGTGCAATCCTTCACTTAAGTTGAAGAACTGATAATTAATTTCCCCTTCCTGGTAATTGTTTATAAAGGATTGGTAATAATCATTCAAAACAACAGGATTGTCATCATCAAGGAAAGCTATGATCTCATGACCTATCCCGTTTCCAACCGTATTTATTCCACTTTCATCATACAGTTTGGCTAATAAAATAGGATTTTCATCTGTTAAACCTCCGGAAACAAAATGCGTATCCCCAATGAAAAGCTCAATCAACGGACCCACTGTGTCAAAAATAATCGTATCAGCGGTTCCCCCTACCACAATTTCATCATAAAAGCCACTGGCGTCTATTTCACCATCTGTTGCATAAAAACTGATTTTTCCCTGGCCATTGAAATAGGAAATATCCTTTGGAACGACAAACTGGAAAACAAATTCGCCCTGGTTTACGGTAGCCTGTCCTTTATAAATAATATTTTTCCTAAGATTAAAATCCCTGGCTTTGCCTTTGTTGTCATTATCCAGGGTGCTGAGCTTATTTTCCTTGTCATAAATGGTTGGGTAGAGGGTACCATTGAAATCGCTCATTTTATCGCCTTTATAGTCCCTGACTTCACCCCGGATTTCAACCAATTGAAAAGCTTTCAGTGTATCCGGAACTGAAGTAGCCACCACCTGGTTATCAGGCAATGCCAGTTTCATGGACGGATCTCCAAGTAATATAAATTTTCTTGTATTTTCATGGAAGGTAGCGAGGTTCTTGGTTTTCATGATCACTTCTCCCAAAGTTTTATGTTGGTCATCAATTAAGCTGAACAGGTTATTGATGTACAGCTTGTTTGTCAGGTCGTTATTGGCATGAACCCAAACAACTCTTGAAGTGGTTAATAAAGCAACTCCTCCTCCATTTGGATTCAACAAAACCAATTCACCGGCAGATACTCTGTCAGGATCATCATAACGGCCGAATTCGCAAGTGGCTGTAACAAAAACCGCTAACCTGTCAAAATTATCCATGGATTTAATATCACTCACTTCCAATACACGTTCATGAGCCCAGCCTACTTCACCTCCATGCCCAATATAGTTCACTATTAAAGCACCTTTATTTACCCGGTCGATTATGGCTGATTGTGCTTCAGGATATTTATGTCCGTTAGGAGAGGATATTTGCTGGTAGGCATCCATGTATATTTTTTCGATGTTTACCACTTTTTCATTATTCGAAATATAATTAGTTAAGGTTTCCGATTGATCAAAATGCGCATTCAAACCACTGTCATCTACATCATCGGCAACGAAAGCGACTATATTCCGCCAATCACCTAATGATGAAGTCTCAGAATAATGGATGATTTTATCCACCACTTCCATTGCTTGTTGAGAATTATTGACCGGTAATCGACCTATTCCGATATCAATTTTGTGATATTGCGTATTTAATTCATCATCCCAATCACCCTCATTATCATCCAGGAAACCAAAGTAATCATCAGATGCATAAGAATAAATAGGAGAATAAATTCTTAAAGACTGATAAGTTGGGATATCATTTGTGTTTCCTGTAAGTACATCTTTATAATCGTAGGAGGCATCCCCTATCAATAAAAGGTACTTTAATTCTTTAGCTGGGGCATTTTCCTGCTCATATACATGTTTGACAAAATCGCGTATGGCCGTAATATCCTGGGCTCCCGAGCTAAATTCGTTGTACACCTGCTGAATGTTCACTACTTCAACTGCATATCCATCGTGTTGCTTCCTGTAATTAGCGAGTTTATTGGCAGCATCCATGTATTTGGGGTGTGTGATGATCAGCAATTCCACATCATGCAGGGCATGCAGGTTTTGATTATTGATCTTTTCAACAAAAACGGGTGCTTTAGCTTTTGCATGCTCAAAAGCCACATATTCAGTAATAGCAGTATCAGCAGCTTTGAAATAAAAATAATTCGACTGCTTTTGAATTTGAACCTGCTTGGGATTATGAATGTCATTTACATTCCATACACTCATGCTGCTTAATGTGGATGAAATTCTATATTCAGTTATTCCATATTTATTTGCTTCCACATCCCTGTATTTCATCTGGCCTGAATTCAATACCAGGTTGGATGTTGCATTCAGAACTATATAATTCATCCAGCCAATTGAATGACTATTGGGTCGGATATAAGTGTATGAGAAATCCAGGTCTCCGTTTTTAGGGATGAACTCAAAATCTTTCACATTCACATTGCAATACTGAGCTAAATAATCGGATGTGTTTACCTGGCTGAAATTCTGACTAAAGGAATTTCCATCCACGCTAATAGTAAAACCATTGCCAGCTGAAGACCTTCCTGCGGTACTGGAAATAAACTTGACAGGATATGATTTATTGATTGTAGGCACATTAAAAAGAAATGATTTCTGTGTGTTCAAATTAAATTCATCAGCGAACCAATCTCGTCCAGATTTTACATAATCCGAGACTTCAGTCCTCATATTTTTCTCATAAAAAGCGCGGTATTGGTAAGTTGTGGATGTGTAGTCAGGAGTTTGTGCCAGGTTGTTTTGTATTTGAACTCGATTCCCTTCATCGTTTCCCAGCGTAATAAAATAATAGGCAAAATCGCTGTAATAATTATATTCGTGCAAAAACATTTCCTTTGCATCATGGTACTTCCAGGCATGAGGTCCCTGTCCATAAAAAAGTATATAATCGGATTGGTCAAATGAATTATCAGCCTGTCCGGCCACATAAATAGCATTTTCCTGCAAATCCTCAAAACGTGCTGCACTATTGGGTTGTGGAAGCATGCCTCCTCCATTTCCGTATATTTTAATGTGCTTTGGATTGATGGTTGCCGGATCTATTCCCATATCCTTCAGCATATCATAATCAATTCTGTAAACTCCTGATTCCGGGATTTTTACTTTATACCATTCTCCAGCTGCAAGCACAGAATTATCCACAGATCGCCTGTTTATAATTCTTTCTTTGTCCTGATGATGTACATAAATTTCCAGTGTAAAACTTTTCAATCGCTCCACTTTATCCTCATCCTTCAAATAACGAAACGGCATGAGCCTGATGTCAACAAAAACCTCCCCTTTATGATAAGATTTAGAATAATTAATTTCAAATTCACCGGAAAAAATATTTGCCGGATATACATTGCCATTCATTTTTTCGGAAACGATATCCTTCAATACAATTTTTGGATTTCCATTGGAATTAATACGAACTGATTCGAAAATAAACGGCACATTCGTTTCATTATCAGGATAATAAGCCGATTCAAATGATTGAATTATTTCATATTCTCCTTTTTGAAGATTATATTTGGTAGTGGGAAGCCAATTAATACTTTTATTAATTGCAATTTCTTGTGAAAATCCTTGTATATTAGCTGTTAAAATAAAAAGTATGATAATAATCGATACATAAAATCGTTTTATTAAAATTCCAGCAGCCTGGTTTATCATTTTTTTTATCTATTTAACGAAATTAATTCACTAAAATTGTAGGCTCAAAATTGAGTCCACTCATTCAGTAATATGAGAAAGTTTTTCTTTGCAATTTTACTAATTACTCAAGGATTATACCAATCCTTTGGACAAGATCCTCATTTTACTCAGTTTTATGCCAATCCAGTTTATTTGAATCCTGCCATGGCTGGATCTGCTATGCAGCACCGTATCATTTCGAATTACAGAAATCAATGGCCAAGCATCGCAGGCTCTTATGTTACTTATGCATCTTCTTACGATGGATTTTATGAAGAGATTTCTGGAGGACTGGGTGTTCAGGTCATGTATGACAAAGCTGGTGAAGGAGATCTATCAACTACTGCAGCCAGTTTTATGTATTCTTACCACCTTTCTGTCTCCAGAAAATTCGCCATAAAAGCAGGAATCCAGGCTCAATTGCTTCAAAAAAGCATTGATTTTTCACGCTTATCCTGGTTTGATATGATTGAACCACGATCTGGTTTTGTGAGGCAAACTACTGAGGTTTTGCCGGAAAAGGGTATTTTTAAATCCAGGGCAGTAACTGATTTTTCTGCCGGATTGCTTGGTTTCACTGAAAAATTCTACATAGGTGTTGCCATGCACCATATAAATGAACCAAATTTATCTTTTTATAGTTCTAATAAAAGTTACATTCCCAGGAGGTTTACTGCTCATGTGGGCATGCAGATACCGCTGGATAATGAAAGAGATCCAACACATTATTTTTCACCAAATGTGTTGTTTATGAAACAACATAATTTTGCTCAATTTAACCTGGGTGCTTACTATATTAAGGATTTTGTAATCGCTGGCTTTTGGTACAGGCATACATCCATTGGATCTGAGGGTTTTATGGCCTTAATTGGTTTGAAAAAAGATCCGTTCAAGATTGGCTACAGTTATGATCTGCCCATTACGGATGTCAGATTCGGAGCCATTAGTAGTCATGAGATATCTATTTCCATAGAATTCAAAACTTACAAAAGCCCGCCACAAAAGAAATGGATTAAATTAATTTGTCCTGGATTCTGATAATTTTATAATTTTTTAATCTAATTTTGCGTTAAGTAACTGTCAAATATAAATTCCGCATCATGAAAAAAATATTTCAATTACTATCTATAACCATCCTGGCAGTAATATTATTAAGTTCCTGCTCAAAAGAAAAATCCAGTACAACCGGCTGGAAATACAATGATGTAAAATGGGGTGGTTTTGAAAAACACGAATATAAAGGCCAGGAAACGGGTCCAAACCTGGTATTTATCCAGGGAGGTACCTACACCATGGGTCAGGTGGAAGGAGATGTTACTTATGACAACAATGCCTATCCCCGCAGAGTAACCGTTTCATCCTTCTACATAGATGAAACTGAAGTCAGAAATATTGATTATCGGGAATATTGTTACTGGCTGCTCAGAGTGTTTGTGGATTATCCTGAAGTGTATGAGCAAGCTTTACCTGACACCAATACATGGAGAAACAAACTGGCATTTAATGAACCTATGGTCATGTATTACTTCAGACATCCGAATTACAATGAATATCCTGTTGTTGGGGTCAATTGGATACAGGCGTCCGGTTATGCCGCCTGGAGGACAGACCGGGTCAATGAAATGCTGATGATCAGGGAAGGATTCCTAAAGCCAAATCCTGATCAGATCAATGAGGATAATTTTAATTCTGAAGCATATCTTGCCGGGCAATACGAAGGCCTGGTAAAGAAAAAAGTCAGAAGCTATAGTACCACCAGTAAGGAAAGAAGAGTGAAATTGGAAGATGGAGTCTTACTCCCTGCCTACCGCTTACCAACGGAAGCTGAATGGGAATATGCTGCATTGGCTCAAATTGGAGATGCCTTATTTGAGAATGTGAATACGAGGAGACAATATGCATGGGCAGGACATTCACTTAGAAAAACGGATACCAAATACAGGGGCAAGATTCTTATTAATATGAGAAGAGGAAAAGGGGATTTGATGGGTACTGCAAGTGAGCTGAATGATGCTGAGTCAAGAACAGCTGAAGTTCGCGCCTACTGGCCAAACGATTATGGTTTATACAACATGGCAGGTAATGTAAGCGAATGGGTACAGGATGTTTACAGACCTCTTTCATTGGAAGATATGATAGACTTGGATCCTATGAGAGGAAATGTATTCCAGGTACCTGCTAAAGATGAAGACGGATATTTACTTGAAAAAGACAGTTTGGGCAGAATCGTTTACCGGGATGTTACACTGGAAGAAAATATTGACAGAAGGAATTACCGGGTTGCTGATAACATTGGATACATTGATGAAGAAAACTATGAAGCAGGTGCTCAAATGTATGAGTATGGAATTGCTTCACTTGTTAACAATAAAGCACGTATTTACAAAGGGGGATCATGGATAGATCGGGCCTATTGGCAGAATCCGGGTACAAGAAGGTTTCTTGATGAAGAACAAAACACCCCTTTTCTTGGATTCCGCTGCGCCATGGTGTCCGTGGGTGAAGCTAAAAAACATTCACGTAATTTCTAATTGCTGATCAAATCACAAAAAACAGATCTATGAAAATTAGTAAAATTCTATTATTCGTTACTTTATTTGTTCTTGGAATTAGCCTGGGTACACAAGCACAATTTTTTTATGGTGTTACTGGAGGGTATAACGGATACAAATTAACCGGAGATACCTATGGAGGAATGAACTATTTAAATGCTCCTTCATTTGGTGCAATTTTGGGATATAAATTGAAAATTGATTTCAACCTGCAAGCCGAGATCCTTTATATTGATAAAGGTGTTCACCAGCTTTTCACTCATCAGCAAACATTAACTACTACTGAATTTGACACCATTGTTACAACCCTGGATATTAAGAAATACGATAATGAGTTAAAACTATCTTACCTGGAAATCCCCCTCTTAATAAAAAAATCATTTTCACTCAGAGGAGGTGTATTTCCATATGACAGAAAAACAGGTAAATTAGATTTTGATATTTTCATTGGACCCTATTTTGGGTACAGGTTTGGTTCATCCACAAAAATGAAGGTGCTTAGAACAAGAGATATAACAAAGGATGGAATAACAACTCCAGGCACGGAAACAAATTATGATTCTACTTCATTTTTCATGGGACAAAATGTTACAATTACAAGAACGGATTCTACATACAATGAAGATTTTTTCAGTAATGATGTTCCAAATTATCCTTCAATTTCAGGCTTAAATGCAATTGACGCAGGTATTACAGCTGGAATCGGTTTTAGTATTGAAGTTTCTGAGAATTCTAAATTTACCGTAGATGGAAGATATTCTATGGGCCTTTTAACCATCGACAAAACTTATTTCAATGATGTCGATTTTCTTTTTTCATCATTTCCGGTAACAAATGGAGTACCTGTTACTATTGCAGCAAACAATTTTTACAGGGTTGAAAGAAGAACAAAAATAGACCTGAGAAACACCGGGATGGGGGTTTATGTAGGTTATATTTATTTCTTGCGATAATTCTCAATCACCAGTATATACAAAAAAACCCTGACTGCAATTGTCAGGGTTTTTTTATGCTCTGAAACCTGGCATTATTCGCTCGGATCATCCTGATCAACAACTTCTGTTTCTTCTGTAATTATCGCCTCAACAGTATCCTCCTCAGTAGCTTCCTTTACCGCTTCTTCTACTGCTTCCTCAATGGCCGCGACTTCACTTGCTTCGTCTTCATTGCTCTGTTCTGAATTGCATGAAATAAAGAAGAACAGGCTGATAAGAGCTAAGATTGCAAAAAAATTTTTCATATTATTCATTATTTAATTATTGTTTGATTTAAAATTACAAATTAATTTAAAAAGTATAATTGTTCATATCATTTTTTACGAAACGAAAGGCGCACCGGTGTCCCCAAAAAATTAAATTTATCCCTCAGTTTATTCTCCAGGTATCTTTTATAGGAATCCTTGATATACTGGGGATGATTACAAAAGAAAGCAAAAAATGGAAATGAGGCTCCAATCTGTGTGACATATTTAATCCGGACAAATTTTCCCTTAACTGCTGGTGGATGAAATTCATTCACAGCTTCAAGCATGACCCTGTTTAATTCTGAAGTGGATATTTTTCTCTTCCGATTCTCAAACACTTCAAATGCCTGGTCCAGGGCTTTCATAATCCTTAATTTATTCAATGCAGAGATAGTAATAATGGGAACATCATTGAATGGAGCAATCTTTTGGCGGAATTTTGCATCATAATCAATTGCCGTATTTGTGTCTTTCTCCACCAGATCCCATTTATTAATTAAAATGATAAGCCCCTTATTTCTTCGTTCAACCAATGAAATGATACTTTGATCCTGTCCCTGAATTCCTTCCCGGGCATCAATCAGCAGGAAACAAATATCGGACTCATCTATTGCTTTGACGGCACGAATTACAGAGTAGTATTCAATATCTTCATGTACCGCACTTTTTTTTCTTAAGCCTGCTGTATCGATTAGAATAAATTGCTTGCCGAATTGATTGTACTCACTATGAATCGAATCGCGGGTAGTACCGGGAATTTTTGATACAATATTCCTGTCCCGGCCCAACAATGCGTTAACAAATGTCGATTTTCCCACATTTGGCTTTCCTATCACTGCAATTCTCATTAAACCAGAGTCGGCTTCCATTTTTTCCTCCGATTGTTCTCCCATCAATTCAACTATCTTATCCAGTAACTCACCTGTTCCGGATCCATTAATAGATGAAACCGGAATTACCTCTCCAAAGCCAAATTTGTAAAACTCGAAACTATCATTGATTCTGGCATGATTGTCAGTTTTGTTTGCAACAATCACAATAGGTTTGTTAACTTTTCTCAAATAAGCTGCAAATGACTGATCCTGGTCTGTTATCCCAACACTGGTATCCACCATAAAAAGAATAATATCTGCTTCATGGATTGCGAATTCAACTTGTTTTTTAATTTCAATCTCAAAAATATCTTCTGAATTTTCGACATAACCGCCTGTATCCACTACCAAAAATTCTCTTCCCGACCAATCTGAATAATCATATTGACGATCCCTGGTAACTCCACTTACATCATCAACTATTGCTTTCCGCTTTTCTATCAGTCGATTGAAAAGTGTCGATTTCCCCACGTTTGGTCTCCCTACAATTGCTACCAGTTTATTCATGTAATTATTTTAACAGCTGCAAAATTACTTATTTATCTCGTGTAAGCCTGTTTTATTGAAAATTGAACCAAAAAAAAGAGACTGTTTCTTTGATATTTGAAACAGTCTCTTTCAATATATATGAAAATGGTTTAGTACATTCCGCCACCACCCATTCCCGGATCCATTGGTGGCATAGCTGGTTTTTCTTCCGGAATATCGGAAATAACACATTCTGTTGTCAGAAGCATTCCGGCTACAGAAGCAGCATTTTCCAATGCAATGCGGGTTACCTTGGTAGGATCAATAACACCTGTTTCATAGAGGTTTTCAAAGGCTTCTGTTCTGGCATTGTATCCAAAATCACCCTTGCCTTCCCTTACTTTTTCAAGTACAATTGAACCATCATTACCTGCATTGGTAACAATGATTCTTAAGGGACTTTCAACCGCTTTGTGTACGATCTCAATACCGGTCTTTTCATCCACATTTTCGAATTTCAGCTTATTCAGATTTACCAAAGCACGAATGTATCCAACTCCACCGCCAGGAATAATTCCTTCTTCAACGGCAGCTCTGGTTGCATTTAATGCATCATCAACCCGGTCTTTTTTCTCTTTCATTTCAATTTCTGAAGAAGCACCAACATAAAGTACAGCAACACCACCAGATAATTTGGCTAAGCGTTCCTGTAATTTTTCTTTATCGTAATCGGATGTGGTGGTTTCCACCTGGGCTTTTATCTGGCTAATCCTGGCTTCGATGTCTTCTTTCTTACCCTTGCCATTAACGATAGTGGTGTTGTCTTTATCAATGGTTATTTTCTCGCAAGTACCAAGATAAGTTAAGTCGGCATTCTCCAGATTATATCCTCTTTCTTCCGAAATAACTGTTCCACCAATCAGGATAGCGATATCCTCCAGCATGGCTTTTCTTCTATCGCCAAAACCAGGAGCTTTTACAGCTGCTACCTTGAATGTACCCCTGATTTTATTGACAACCAGTGTAGCCAGTGCCTCACCTTCAATATCTTCAGAAATAATCAAGAGTGGCTTGCCTGTTTGAACCACTTTTTCAAGAATCGGCAGCAATTCCTTCATGTTGGAGATTTTTTTATCATACAGCAAAACGTATGGATCATCTAATTCAGTCTCCATTTTATCAGAATTTGTGATGAAGTAGGGAGATAAATAACCCCTGTCGAATTGCATACCTTCAACTACATCCACATAGGTTTCTGTGCCTTTCGCTTCTTCCACCGTGATTACTCCTTCGTTTTGTACTTTAGCCATTGCTTGAGCAATCAGGCTACCGATTTCTTCATCATTATTAGCAGAAATGGTAGCAATTTGCTTGATTTTGTCATTGTTGTCTCCAACAGGTTTTGACATTTTAGCTAATTCTGCAACAATGGACTTCACTGCTGCGTCAATTCCTTTTTTCAGATCCATTGGATTTGCACCAGCGGTCACATTCTTTAACCCTTCGGTTATTATTGCCTGTGCAAGCAGTGTGGCAGTGGTCGTACCATCACCGGCAGCATCAGAAGTTTTGGATGCCACTTCTTTAATCATTTGTGCTCCCATATTTTCAACTGCATCTTCCAGTTCAATTTCTTTTGCAACGGTTACCCCATCTTTGCTTATTTGAGGGGAACCAAATTTCTTGTCAATTACCACATTTCGTCCACGAGGACCCAATGTCACCTTAACTGCATTTGCCAAAGCATCTACACCTTTCTTTAAGCTATCACGTGCTGCTGTATCAAATTCAATTTTCTTTGCCATATCTCAATTTTTTTTTAAAGTTATATTATACAATTGCAAGGACATCTGACTCTTTCATAATAAGATAATCAGATCCATCAATTTTAATTTCTGTCCCAGCATACTTTCCATAAAGCACAACGTCTCCATTTTTAAGTGTAGTGGGTTCATCTTTAGTTCCAGGTCCAACTGCGACAACTGTTCCTTTTTGGGGTTTTTCTTTAGCCGTATCAGGAATGATGATTCCTGATGTAGTTTTTTCTTCAGCTTTTTCTGCTTCAATTATAACCCGATCAGCTAATGGTTTGATATTTAATGCCATTTGACTATTAATTTTAGATTAAACAATAATTTTTAGTTCAACAGGCAATCATCACAATATATGCCAAAGCAATTTTTAGTCATTTTTGCAGCAAACACTAAAACAACATTCGTCATTTTGTCAGAATCTAGATGGAAAAGAAACCATCTAAAACATTAATTTATAGAATTTTAGCCAGTTCGCCTGGATGATCAATCATGAAATCAGGCTTTAAGCTGTATAGGTCCTTTTTATTCCTGTATCCCCAGCTGATAGCGATCATCTTCATTCCTGTATTTTTTGCTGCAATTACGTCAGTTTCTCCATCTCCCACTATAATCATTTCATCTACAGTCAAACCAGTTTCATTTAGGATATAGCGGACAGATTCAGGATGTGGCTTAAGTGGCCGGTTTTCAGTTGCACCTGCAACCACTGCAAAGCGCCATTTGCCCAATAAGGAATTCACCAGGCTTTGAGTACTTTTCTGCAATTTATTGGACAAAACACATAGAATATATCCCTTAATACTTAAATCATCCAGCATTTTGTCAATCCCTTCATAAATACATGTTTTGTTCAGTAATCTTTTTGCATATTCCTTTTTCAATTCACTCAACAATCGAGACGTATAGGAATCCTTTCTGAATTCATCGGGCAATGCTTCATTCAGCAGATTTCTTAGGCCATTTCCAACTAAATCAGAACATGTTTTCAGCTTAATGGTGGGGTGGTGGTGAAGTTCTAATACGATGTTCAGAGAATCATGTATGTCTTCTATACTATTAATTAAGGTGCCATCTAAATCGAAGATGACACCTTTTATTCGTTTATTTCCAATGCTCAACTTAGAGTATTAAAATCTAAATCCTACCGTCATGATCAGGTTAGTTCCTGTCATTTCCTTAGTAGCAGGATCTACTTCAACAGAACTCAATATGTAAGGAATTTCAAATTCATTGGTCATGAATCTTTGCCAGGTCAGATCCACATAATACGCTTTTTCCCTTAAGCCAAGTCCTAACGAATAAACCTTATAGGACCGATCTCCTTTTTCAGGTTTAAATTGTTCCTGATAGGGGCTTTCATATAAAGCATAACCTCCCCGGAAAGCAAAAATTCCGATTTTATACTCTCCGCCCACGCGAATATTATTCACAGCTGTGTAATAATCGGTAATATTCTTGTTTTCATAGCTAAAAGGGTAATCATCAGAGGAGAGAATAGCTGTGCTATAATCCAGGTATTCATAATCCAGGGAAATAAATCCATTTTTCCCGGCAATAATTGCCACACTGGCTGTTGCTTTAAAAGGAGTAGTAGCATTAAAATTAAACTTTCCTTCGATTGATTCAGGTTCGATGGACATGGTATCCAATTCAGAGCTGATTTGCTCATAATAACTTTCATTCACTCTTAAGAAAGTGGGCGTAATAATACTTCCTCCAATTCGCAGGAATTTGACTGGCTTAATAATGACTCCGATTCCAGCATTGAAACCAACGGCACTGATATCTGATTCACTCTCATATTCAGAGGCTAAATAGTTGCTTCCCGGATTTTTATTTACCTCATTAAATGAAAATGTAGTGACATTATCAATAAATGGAATACCCACCTTAGCGCCAAAATAAATCATATTCGAATAATTTCCGGCAAATGCAAAATTCATATCATATGCTGCACCGCGAGAAGCAAAACTTTTTGCCTGTGTTACATTGTAACTGGAATCTGCTGTACCCATGGCACTTTCATAAGAATTTCCACCTACAGGATTGATCAAATAAGTTTCATAAGCCAGCCAGGTCACATTAGGTAGCTGAGAAACTGCTCTTCCTTCAGCACTTTCGACATAATAATCCAGTATCGATGATTTCGTGTTTTTGCCTGCATAATAGCTTCTTCCAAGAAAGCTATTGGTCCGGTTAAGTCCAAAGGCAAATGTATTGGAAACCCATCCTTCAGTGACTTCTTTGCCATTGATTTTATTAATGGTTGGAAAAACAAAAGCAATACTTGGAATACTCAACTGGTTTCGAACCGATTTATCCTGGTTACCCAGATAACTTGATGTCGTGTTAATTCCATTGAATGCTGTCGAAATAAGAAATTCCCCCCTTCTGAAGAATGCTAGGCCAGCAGGATTAATGACGGATGAAAAATAATTAGCACCTACAGCTCCTATGGCATTACCAACAGCTGTACTTCTGGCATCCGATTGATATATATTTTGAGAAAATTGCAATGCCTGCAGGTCGTACTGACCAAAGACCCCTAGTGTTCCCAGCACCATAATGACTGGGATTATTAATATCTTTTTCATTTAATTGATTTTTAATTATCGTCTGTTTGGAGAACTACTCCTTGAAGACGACGAACTACTTGAACTTCTTGAACTACTTGAGCCAGATGATGAACTTCTGGTACTTGAACTTGAACTTCTACTTGGTGAAGAATAAGATCTCGAACTATTTCCGCTACTGCTACTTCTACTGGGACTGGAATAGGATCTGGAGGAGGAGGAGGAGCTTCTGTTGGAAGTATTAGGTGATGAATAACTTTTACTACTGGAACTGGGTTTGGAATAACTTCTGGTAGCAGATGAACTTGAACTTCTGCCTGGTGAAGTACTTGAACTCCTTTTGGGGGCAGTATATGTCCCTTTAGATTTATTTTCTGATCCTCTTGAAGGACTTGAATAATTTCGATTAGTAGACGTTCCTGGTCTGGTTGTCTGAGTGTTTGGCCTGGTTCCGGAGCTTCCTTTTTGATAATTCTTTGTGCCTGAACTGCTGCCCTGAGGCCTGGTATATGTTCTTGTAGTTGTACTACTTTTTGTCGTTCCTGTGCTCTTTGTTGCAGATTCTGTCCTGGTATAATTAGTACCCCTGGTGGATGAATTTTCTTTAATTACTCTAGTGGAGTTGTTGTCTGTTTTGGTACTCACATCTTTCGTAGTTGCCTGATTTGTCCTGTTCACATCATCCCCACCGACCTTTGTTGAATTGGATGTTCCAGATTGAGGTTGTGTTCTAACCGAATTATTGCTATTAATTTCATCCCTGTTAACAGTTCCTGCACCTACATTGGTTTTGGTAGCCGAAGTGGATCCCTGTTTTACAGAAGTTGAGCCTGTCGGAGATTCAACTGATTTATTATCAACAGTAACTCTTTCATTTATATTGTCGCGGGTTTTATCCGGATCTTTCTGGGTGGCTGTTCTCGTATATGAACCGCTGCCTGTAGACATTGTAGCACCTGATGTGGATACACCCGTTCCCCTGCTTGAGTTGTTAACAGATGTCTTTGGATCTTCAGTTTCTCTCCTGGAACCAAAATATTCTTCAGTCCTGACATCCCGGCTGGAGACATGACTCCCAACACCCTGCCGTGGACCATAATATGTCGATCCTGAAGCAATAGGATTGTTTTTATCGTAATCATAGTGATAACTATATCCATCCCAGTAGCCGTGATTATACCCCTGGTTGTATCCCCATGAATAAGGATTGTAACCATAATGAGAATAACCATAATGCCATGGATTGTAATGAAAATGATTGTAAAATCCATAACTATGATAATAAGAACCATAATAGTATGGATAATAATATGGATATCCATAACCGTAATGCATGGAAAAGCCAAAGCCCCATCCGCCATAATACGGATTGTACCAGTAAGGATTATAGAAGAAAGGATCATAGTAGCTAAATAAAGAATAATGGTGATGGAATCTCCTTATTCTGCGGGAATACGAATAATCATAATCATAATAATCATAATCATCATAAGTGTTTGTATTTCCATAATAATTATTCGTTATATAAGTATCCCCGTCCTCATCCCTGTAATAATCTGATTCGCTCTCATCATAATACTCATCATACACATCTTCTTCAACCTGATCGGCTTGAATGTTAGTGACGGGCTTTTCTTTCTCAATAATCACCTCTTTTTCAACCACCACTACTTCGCTCGCATCTGATGGATCATAATACACATCATCATAAGAAGTTAAGTTCTTTGTGTTCGTACAGCTACTAATTATTAAACCTGTGAAGAACAGTGCGGAGATTATTTTTAATGTTTTCATGACTATGTATATTTAATTATGCTCAATAAATAATTTTTATCTTTGCTGTTATATAAAAAACAAAAACTATTCCAAATATACCGAAAGAATGGGAAAGAAGATTACGAAGCGAAGTGAAGATTACTCTATATGGTATAATGATATAGTAAAAGAGGCTGAATTAGCTGAGCATTCAGCAGTTAAGGGATGCATGGTTATCAAACCCTATGGATTTGCACTTTGGGAGAACATCCAAACAGAATTAAATTTACGTTTCAAAGAAACAGGTCATCAAAATGCTTATTTCCCTCTTTTTGTACCCAAATCATTTTTAAGCAAGGAAGCAGCTCATGTGGAAGGCTTCGCGAAAGAATGTGCTGTGGTAACCCATTATCGTCTTAAATCTTCTGCTGATGGGAAGGAAGTGGTTGTTGATCCTGAGGCGAAGCTTGAAGAAGAATTAATTGTACGCCCCACTTCAGAAACAATTATCTGGAATACTTATAAAAACTGGATCCAATCGTACAGGGACTTGCCTTTATTAATAAACCAGTGGGCCAATATCGTACGATGGGAAATGAGAACACGCTTATTTCTTCGAACGACTGAGTTCTTATGGCAGGAAGGCCATACCGCACATGCTTCAAAACAGGAAGCAATCGATGAATCAAAACTCATTTTGGATTTATATGCTGATTTTGCTGAAAACTTTCTGGCCATCCCGGTTCATAAAGGCTTGAAATCAATTAATGAGAGATTTGCCGGTGCAATAGATACTTATTGCATTGAAGCCTTGATGCAGGATGGAAAATCACTTCAAGCTGGTACATCGCATTTTCTGGGACAGAATTTTGCGAAAGCTTTTGACGTTAAATTCCAAACCAAAGAAGGAAAACAGGAACTGGTCTGGGCTACCTCATGGGGTGTTTCCACACGCTTGATCGGAGGCTTGATCATGACTCACTCAGACGACCTGGGACTGGTACTTCCACCTTCAATTGCCCCTATCAAGGTGGTGATTGTCCCGATATATAAATCTGAAGATGAAAGAGTTGTAGTAAATGATGTAGCTGAACGAATTGTTAATGAACTTAAAGCTCTGAAGATTTCCGCTAAGTACGATCAGGACGATAACAAAAAACCCGGATGGAAATTTGCAGAGTATGAACTGAAAGGAATTCCATTGCGAATCGGTATTGGACCAAAAGATGTAAAAAATAACAGCGTTGAGTTATTCAGAAGGGACACACTGGCTAAAGAATTGGTTTCTGCTGATAATATCGGTGAATATATTTCGAAACTTTTGCCCGAAATCCAGCAAAATATATTCAATAAAGCCTTGAAATTCAGGGAAGACAACACGCATTACGCTAATACTTATGATGAACTGAAAAGCTTAATAGATAGCAATGCTGGCTTTATTTGGGCAAATTGGGATGGAACCACTGAAACTGAACTAAAAATTAAGGAAGAAACCAAAGCTACTATCAGGTTTATTCCATTGGATGAAGAAAAGATAGAAGGAAAATGTATTTATTCAGCTAAGCCTGCAAAACACAAAGTTGTTTTTGCTAAAGCATATTAAAAAAAAATGCATGGAAAATAAACTGGAACCATTACCTCAGGAAAGTAAGATTTTAGAAGCCTTTTTGAATAAAGCCGATTTGAAGCAAAATATTTATTCAAATACGTCAAATGCTTTTGACCTCATTAAAGCAGAACTAAAACTGGCTTCTGAATGGATTCAGGAATACATTCTTCGAAAAGAAGTAAATGTAAATATTCATTACCAGGATCATGGGCAGTATGAAACGGAAATGAAATTTGCAGGAGATACCTTATTTTTCATTATGCATTCCAATGTATTTACCTTCCAACCTGAGCATTTTATTTTTAATACAGAATATGTGAAGAAAGATCCTTCCAGGGCTTATTGCGGAATGATTCTTATTTATAATTTCCTGTCAGATTCAATTAAATTTAATCGTGTCAATGACCTGGGTTATTTATTAGGCAGAATTTTCATTAATAAAGATGGGCATTATTTTATGCAGGGAAAACGTCAATACAGCTTCCTGCACCGGGATTTCTCCCGCCTTATTTTAAATGCATCTGCTGTCAGATCCATAGTAGAATCTGCAGTTACACAGGCAGTTGAGTTTGATCTTTTTGCCCCGCCAATTGATGCAATTCAGCAAATTACTCTGTTGGAAAAAATTCGGGCCACCGGAAATATTGCCTTAAAAACTGGCAAGCGGATGGGATTTGACCTGGATCCGAATGAACATGACAGCGATTTCAGTATGAGTGTCGAATAGATATTTATTCCCATAAATCAGAATGCTGTAATCAAAAGAAGTATGCCTGTCCTTTTTTCTTTCCACTTTTGAAATACAGTCCGGCCACGACCAATTACATTATTTTTGAACATTGCAGTAATTAAAGAGATGATCATTTCCTTATTCTTTCCAGAATCAGGTAGGAATATCCAACAGGATTAAGCTTATTCTCGGGAAAATGCTGCCTGGAAATTTCATTCCATTCACTATAATCTATTTCAGGGAAGAAAACATCTCCCTCAAAAGATTTATGCACCAGGGTCAGATAAAGTCGATCTGCTTTAGGAAGCAATTGCCTGTAAATCATTCCTCCGCCAATCACAAAACACTCTTCCTCCGGATGGCATTGATCCAAAGCCTCTTGAATGGAATACACGCTAATTGTATTTTCAAATTTTTCACCCTCTATATCCGTTATGACAATGCTTGTACGATTAGGTAAGGGACGCCTGGGTAATGACAAATAGGTATTTTTGCCCATTAAAATTTTATGACCTGTGGTTAGTTTCTTAAAGCGTTTCAGGTCTTCTGAAATATGCCACAATAGGTCGTTATCCTTTCCTATGGCATAATTTTCTGCTATGGCGACTATTATTGATATCATCATTAATTCAATTAAACGGCAATTGGTGCTTTTATATGTGGATCAGGATCATAACCCACCAATTTGAAATCATCATACTGAAAAGCAAAAATATCCTTTACATCCGGATTAATTTCCATTTTCGGAAGTTGTTTTGGAATTCGATCCAACTGGAGTTTCGCCTGCTCGATATGGTTCAGATATAAATGCACATCACCAAATGTGTGAACAAAATCACCTGCTTTTAAATGTGTAACCTGGGCCATCATCATGGTTAATAGTGAATACGAAGCTATGTTGAACGGTACACCTAAAAACACATCTGCACTTCGCTGATACAATTGACAACTTAGCTTTCCATCCGCAACATAAAACTGGAACATGGCATGACATGGAGTGAGAGCCATTTCATCTAATTGTCCCACATTCCATGCATTCACGATGATACGCCTGGAATCCGGGTTAGCATTAATTAAGTCTACACATTTTTGAATCTGATTAATGGTATTTCCATTATAATCAGGCCAACTCACCCACTGGGCGCCATAAATCGGACCGAGATCGCCTTCTTCGTCTTTCCAGTCATCCCAAATATGGACCCCATGATCGTTCAGATATTTTACCTGGGTATCACCCTTGAGAAACCACAACAATTCGTAAATGATGGATTTTAAGTGCAATTTTTTAGTAGTCAAAACCGGGAAACCTAAAGACAGATCGAAGCGCATTTGATGACCAAAAATACTTTTTGTTCCAGTGCCTGTTCGGTCTGATTTTTCAATTCCCTCTTTAAGAATTAAATCCAATAAATCAAGATATGGACGCATCGGCAATTAATGTGGTTTCGATTTTTTAAAAATGACTTCAGCAAAATCCCTGATCAATTTGAAACAATCCCCTTCAGCTTCAATAAAGCCCATATGTCCAGTGCCTTCCAGAATTTCCAGGCGTACTTTTGGTGCTGCCTGGGCCTGTTTCTTCACTTTGTCAATCGGAATTCTGGAGTCCTGGTCACCAGCAATCAGCAAAACCGGAATCCTGAGCTTCACTAGAGTATCCAGGTGATCATTCCTGTCCCTCATGCCCTGAAGCGATGCTATTACACCCTGCCTGGAGGTATTCATTGCAATTCTCTTCAGATACTCAATCTCCTTCTTATACTTTTCGACATTTGAAGCTGCAAATAACTGGACAATAAACTGGCTGATAAAATTTAGATGATCCTTCTGAACAATTTCAATAGTTCGATCTCGGTTTATTTTGTCCTCATCAGAATCTGCTTCCACATGGGAATGCAAAAGAATCAATCCTTTTAACAGCCTGGAGAATTTCGAGGCGAATTCAATCGCAGCATATCCTCCCATGGAATGGCCAATCAGTAAACATTTATGAATGCCAAGGATTTCGAGTATTGTTTTCACTTCTGCAGCAATCAATTCCATGCTTTGATTATCAGAAAGAACGGATGATCTCCCATGACCGGGTAAATCCATACTGATAATCCGGTATTTGCTGCTCAGTTTATCCGTGAATTTATCCCAGATCTCATGATTCTCCAAAAAACCATGCAGAAAAACAATGGCATCTCCGCTGCCGTCATCAATAAAAAAAATTTCAGGTGCTTTTCTTTCCATTTTACCAAGCAGATTGAAAGTTTGTTTTCTTACGAATTTAGGTATTTTAAAATTAGAACTTAATTGTAATAAGCCTAAATGCTGATCGTTTGATCACCCCTTATTAGTACTTTTTCAATAATTTTGCATGAATTGTTTTTGCAATCCTTATATGAGTACAACTTCATCAGATATTAATTCTACTTTCCAAAATGCTGCTTCAGGTCATTTGTCCTTTGCCGCATGGAGATTACCTGAAGAAACAGATATACAGCATATTACCGGCATAACAACTATAAAAAGATTTTCTGAAATTAATTTTCCCGCTTTTGTTATTACACCCTTTGATAAAAAACCAGGGGAATTATTAATCATCGAAAAAAGGGAGAGAATAGAAGCAGAAGCTCATTATTCAATAAATCCCCCCCAGCTGAGTCCAATTGGAAAACTCGATAAAAACTCCTATATAGATCTGGTAAAAAGGGGGATTAATGCTATTCAAAAAGGTGATTTTCAAAAAGTAGTATTATCCCGGCAACTGCAAATAGACTTCCATGAGAGTTTCAATCCTGTTGAATTATTTTTACAATTAGTTGAAGCCTATCCTAAAGCTTTTGTTTCACTGGTTAGTTCCCCTCATACAGGAACATGGATTGGTGCCTCTCCTGAATTGTTTATAAAAAAGGAGAAGGATTTTATTCAAAGTATTTCACTTGCCGGAACAATCCGCAGCCTGGAAATAGAAAATGGGGGAAAAGTAAGTTCAAAAGATCAGGTTGAGCAGGAAATTGTATCTCAATTTATCCGTGAAAAACTGACATTCCTGGGCATGCCCTATACTGAATCAAATCCTGAACTTATTAATACAGGTAATTTAAATCATATTAAAACTACATTCACAGCAGCTGATCCTGATTCCAAACTGGAACACATTATTGACACATTGCATCCCACTCCTGCTATATGCGGCTACCCGAGAGATCGTTCAAAAGCTTTTATTCTGAAACACGAGAAATATTCCAGGATCTTATATGGAGGTTTATTAGGCCCAGTTTACAGTTTACAAAATGCTGAATTGTATGTTAATTTGAGATGTATCCAAATTATTGAGAATAAGGGAATCCTATATGCTGGAGCAGGAATACTGTCCAATTCGAACGCAGAGGAAGAATGGAGGGAAACAGAGTATAAGATGGATACGCTCCGATCATTTCTTTAAATCAACTTATGGGAAAAAATATTAACCTCATCACGAAAAATATTGTTAACATTTGTGAAAAACTCAGTATTCAGTATGCTGTATTATCCCCGGGATCCCGTTCAGCTCCGCTCGCACTGGCTATTATTCGAAATAAGAACATCAAACACTTTGTCATTAATGATGAAAGATCAGCAGCCTATACAGCACTGGGTATTGCCAAAAGAACCAATCAGACAGTTGTTTTAGTTTGCACTTCCGGAACTGCCGCTTTAAATTATTCCCCGGCAATAGCCGAAGCAAATAATCAATGCATTCCATTGCTTGTCCTAACTGCTGATCGACCTGTTGAATGGATTGATCAGGGAGAAAATCAAAGCATCAGGCAGGAGAATCTCTTTGAACCTAATGTGAGAGCCAGTTACCAGATCAATATTTCTTATCCTGACCTGGAAGCTGAAAAAGAAGGCTACCGGATTATTTCAGAGGCAATTCACAAATGTAAATTTCCTTATCCGGGACCAATTCATGTAAATATTCCCTTGCGAGAACCTCTCTACGAGGATATTCAATCAAGATCAAAACCAGATTTTAAATTAATCCGGCAGGAATTTACAGAAGCGGAACTCACCAGGAAGCGATACAAAGAATTGTTTCAACAGTTGGTAACACCCAATAAAATTATGGTGTTGGCAGGCATGCTAAATCCCGATCTGAAATTAAGAAAGACACTGGATAAATTATTCAGCTTGACTGATTTAGTTTTTATCAGAGATATTACAGCTAACCTTCATGACTTTGAAAGAGCCATTACCTATCCTGAACAGGTTATTGACAGTGCAGATGAAAACAGTCTGAAAAAATTACAACCACAGTTATTGATTACATTTGGTAATTATGTGATTTCAAAAAAGCTCAGAAATTTTTTAAGAGCTTATCCACCCAGCTATCATTGGCACATTGGATCTGCAGCTAACTTCATCGATACTTATCAGTCCTTAACAAGAGTGATCCCGGTAAGTCCTGTTCAATTTTTCAGCAAACTTCTTCAGCAGGTTAAGGTATTTGAAAAAAGAAGTTATTCAGGTTATTACCGCTATTGGGATCTGGGCAATAAAAAAGCCTTTTCAGAAGTAATTCAAAAAAGGAAAAAAGAAGCCGAATTTGACATACTTGCTACTATTTTAAATAAAATCCCCAAAAATGCCACTATTCATTTGGGAAACAGTTCAATAATCAGGCAGGCCAATGAAATTAGCCTGGTCGATAATAAATATGCGAAACACATCGATGTTTACAGCAATCGCGGAACTTCCGGAATTGATGGATGTCTGAGTACTTGCGTAGGATCTTCCCTGGTTAATGATCAACTTCATTTTATTATTATTGGTGATCAAAGCTTACTGTATGATCGAAACGCTTTATGGAACAAATACCTGAAGGCAAATCTAAAAATCATTCTGATCCATAATAAAGGAGGACAAATTTTCAGTCGGATGGAAGGTCCTGCCAGGCAAAAAGAGCTGGATGAGTATTTTGTTAATTATGTTGAAACAAACTTCAAACTATTGGCCGACCAGCATAAATTAAAATATTTCAAGACTGCTGGCATTGAATCCTTCGATAAAATCTTTAAGAAGTTTTTAAAGGAAAATGGACTACCTTGTTTGTTAGAGATAGAAATTTAGTGAAACAGTTGTGGTTTCAAGAATTTAGTAGAGCGTCTCCCGGAACAGATTTTAAAAAAAGTCTCCTGACTTTTCAATCAGTTGTACATCCGAGACTACATCTTGTTATGAATTAAAAATGAAGTAATTCAATTCATTTCATGTCCATAGAAATAAATTCCAGGTTCCAGGTCGCGTTTCGGAAGAAGGCTGGAACAATATAGTTTAAATGGATTTTGCATTTGGGATTTAAAATTGACAAAAAGACACAATTTCCATTCAGGAATAATCCTTGTACTGGTGGATGAAACAATTTTTTCATGAAAACCTCAGCCGCCATTGTATTTATTTCCATTGTACTTATCATTTATTCGACTGTCAATTATTATATTTTTATTCGTGGTTATCAATCAATTCCGGATGGAAAAGCCTGGTCCATCACCTATATAGGCTTATTCATACTCCTCGCCTCCTCCTTCATTATAGGCCGGTTCGGCATGTATTTTTTACCTGAAAACATAGCCACTATTTTTATCAGAGTCGGCTCTTTCTGGATGGCTTTCATGTTGTATTTCTTTCTATTGGTCGTATTGATAGATTTGATCAGGGGAATTCACCAGTTAACGAATTTCTTACCCTCTTTCATTACTTTGTCCATGGATAAAACCAAACATGTCCTGTTTTTTATCTCGGTCATTTCCATCGGTTTACTGGTGCTCGGAGGCCATATAAATTCATTAAATCCAAGAATTAAAAACCTTAATTTAACTATCTCAAAGAAAGTGGAAGGGCGATCAAATCTGCAAATTGCCATGATCAGCGATTTGCATTTGGGTTATGTGATAGATAGAAAATACCTGGCGAAAGTCATAAAAAAAATCAATGAACTCGATCCTGATCTGGTTTTGCTGGCAGGTGATATGCTGGATGAAGACATTAAACCAGTTCTGACTCATCACATGGGCAGGGAATTTCAAAAACTCAAAGCACCCCTGGGCACCCTGGCAATTACAGGAAACCATGAATATATCGGAAATGCTGATAGATCTTGTCAATACCTGGAAGAATGCGGTATAAAGCTTTTAAGGGATTCCACTCTTTTAATCGATAATGGGTTTTACATCATTGGACGTGAAGACCGTGATAAAAAGCGATACAGCGGCAGGGACAGAAAAAGTATAGCAGACTTAATAAATCATCTGGATCAAAGCAAACCACTGATTATGCTCGATCATCAGCCATTTGAGTTGGAAGAAAAAGCCAAAGCAGGCATCGATTTATCACTTCACGGACATACGCATCATGGACAAATGTGGCCTATTAATTACATTACCCAGGCCATTTTCAATTTAAGTTGGGGTTATGAAAAAAGAGGAAATTCTCATTTTTACGTATCCTCAGGTGTAGGAGGATGGGGTCCAAGGGTCCGCATTGGAAACCGTCCTGAGATTGTATTCCTCGACCTGGCTTTTGAATAAGTTTATACTATTCTTTCATTAAAAAGTCCCTTCATTTTGGTTATTTTTGAGCAAAAGTAATTTAGCCAATAATGAAGTTTTCTGAGGTAGCCGGGCAGGACAATCTGAAAGAGCAATTGATCACAAGCATTCAAAACAACATGCTGAGTCATGCCCTGTTATTTGTTGGAGAAGAAGGTTATGGAGGTCTTCCCCTAGTTTTGGCTCTCGCCCAGTATTTAAACTGCCAGCAGCCTGTTGATCATGATTCCTGTGGGAATTGCCCCTCCTGCAGAAAATTGACGAAACACATTCATCCTGATATCCATTATAGCTTTCCCACCATAAGCGATTCCAAGGGAAAACCCTCTTTAAGCAGTACTTTTTATAAAGAATGGCGAAGCTCCCTGATCGAAAATCCTTATTTGAGCTATTTTGACTGGTTGCAGCTGATAAGTCCGGATGCCAAACAAGGCAATATCACTATGGCTGAATGTCATGCCATTATTCGGAATTTAAGTTTGAAAGCTTTTGATGGAAGAAATAAAATCCAGATCATATGGTCGGCAGATCATTTAGGACCTAATGGAAATACCCTTTTAAAGATCATTGAAGAACCTACACCAAATACTTATTTCTTTTTTCTGGCAAGAAATAAAGACCGTATTTTAAATACTATACTGTCACGAGCTCAATTGCTGCTCGTACCGCCTATATCCATAGAGAGTATTTCTGAAAAATTGAATCAGGACTTAGATCTGACAGATGTAGAAATCAATCAAATCGCAAAACTGGCAAACGGAAATTATGCAAATGCCCTTCGATTAAGCAAAAGCCAGCAAAGTGATCACGAGGATGATTTCATAAGCTGGATGCGTTTATGTTATGAATTTAAAGTTCTCGACATTTTTCAATGGGGTGTTAAATTGAACGAGAAAGGGCGTGAATACATCAAGGATTTCCTCCAGTACGGGATGCGAATTATACGGGAATGTATGTTAATTTCAAACCATGCAGAGCAAATCAACAGTCTTTCCAAAACTGAAGAAGATTTTGCAAGAAAATTTTCATTATTTACAAATGATAATAATGCCTTTAAATTCTATGAATTACTGAGTAAAACACAGTATTATATCGAAAGAAACGCAAATCCAAAAATCATCTTTTTTAATTTATCTTTGCATTTTCACAAGCTTTTAAAGCAAAACTGACATCTTTTAGTCCGCTTCAAAATGGAATCAAGCATGCTAAATATAAATCCCAATGAATTGAATATTCCTAAGTTTCCAAGCAGGAATCCATGCAAGTTTTGCTGTAGCAAACTATCCACAACTGATTGGATGCAAAAATACCTGGATCCTGATATAGCTGCTATTCCAGAAGTGGTGGAGGTGCAATTTAAAAGCATTAAAAAGATATTTTGTAAGAATCCAAATCAATTGAGAATTAATGTGGGGGATTATGTGGTTGTTGAATGCCCAACAGGCCATGATATTGGCTTTGTCAGTATTTCCAGTGATTTGGTAAAGCTGCAAATGAAAAAACATGCTGTCACATTGAATTCAGAATCCGTTCTCAATATCATTCGTATTGCAAATGATAAAGATCTTCAGAATTGGGAAGAAAGCAAAAAGCTTGAGTACACTACTATGATCAAAGCCAGGCAGATTGCAGTTGAATTGCAGCTGCAAATGAAGTTCAATGATGTGGAATATCAAGCTGATAGAAAGAAGATAACTTTTTATTACACTGCCGAAGGTCGTGTGGATTTCAGGGAGATGATAAAAGTTTTTGCTAAAACTTTTAGAACAAAGATCGAAATGAAGCAAATTGGAATACGACAGGAATCCGGTCGTGTTGGTGGAATTGGAGATTGTGGCAGGGAATTATGCTGCGCAGCCTGGTTAACTGATTTTACTACTGTTCCAACTATTGCTGCCAAACAGCAAAATCTTTACCTGAATCCGGCTAAACTTTCGGGCCAGTGCAGCCGATTGAAATGCTGCTTAAATTATGAGTTGGATAGTTACCTCGAGGCTTTCGAAAGTTTCCCGGATGAGACTATTGAATTGCAAATCAGTGACGGGTTTGCAAAAGTGTTCAAAATTGATATCCTGAAAGGCTGGATGTGGTTTATTAATAAGGATTCCAACCTGAGTACTCCTTTCCCTTTGCATATCCAGAATGTAAAGAAGATTATGGACATGAATCAAAAAAATCAGAAACCTGATATTTCAAATTATATTGAAAAAGTGGATGTAGTAACAAATCCTGGTATTACAGATTATTGATCCCATTATGTTTAGATTCATTCGTTTTTTTCATATAATGCTTTTCATTAGTCTGGTGGCATTATTTGTCACATCTTCCTGCACTAAATCCCTGATTTATCAAAAACATAAAAAGATCCCTGATTTTAACTGGACATATGAATATGCAATTCCATTTAATTTCACCATCAAGGACAGCCTTTCCAAATACAACACTTTTTTCAATTTACGTACAAGTAGTCGATACCCTTACAGCAATATCTGGATAAGGGTTAAAAAATTTGACAGAAATGGGGCCATGATTTCAGATAAGAAATATGAATTCATTCTTGCTGATATAGACGGTAGATGGTTTGGCCAGGGATTGGGCGATATCATTGACAATAAAATACCGCTGGAAAAAAGCATATTATTTGAACATTCAGGTGAATATTCTTACTATGTTAACCACGAAATGAGATCCAATACGCTCACTGGAATTATGGATGTTGGATTGAGTGTTGAAAAGGATATTAATTAACGTGAGTTCGCTATGACAATTATTAGCAATTCACTCTATGTATTATTCATAAATCAACCTTTGTGTTTTGGTGTCCCCTCCTGCCAAAATGCTATGGCGGGCAGGTTAGTGGCATTATTAATAATACTTTTTGCCACCCACAAAGTCATGCCTTTGGCAGAAGACCCAAAGCCACGAGGATTTCTCTAAGAAATATGTATAAATAGTTGATAGTCAAAAACTAATATATCGAACTTACGTTAATTAAACTTATGCATCAATTTTTGCATAGCGGGCATTTTGTTCGATAAACTCTCTGCGTGGCGCTACTTCATCTCCCATCAGCATGGAGAAAGTACGATCAGATTCAGCGGCATTTTCAATGCTTACTTTTCTTAATGTTCGTTTATCCGGATCCATGGTGGTTTTCCACAGTTGCTCAGCATTCATTTCTCCCAGACCTTTATAACGTTGAATATTAACTGAAGATTCTTTGCTCTCACCTTTAAGTTGTTGAACTGCCAGATCCCTGTCATCATCGCTCCAGCAGTACTTTTCCTGGCTTCCTTTTTTCACCAGGTACAATGGAGGTGTGGCAATATAAACATATCCATTCTCAATTAACTTTTTCATATATCGATAAAGCAGGGTAAGAATCAAGGTGGTGATATGGCTTCCATCCACATCTGCATCAGTCATAATGATAATTTTATGATAACGGAGTTTATCCGTATTAAGCATTTTATCGTCTTCCTCTGTTCCAATATGCACTCCCAGTGCGGTAAACAAATTCTTGATCTCCTCATTATCATAAATTTTATGCTCCAATGCTTTCTCCACATTCAGTATTTTTCCCCTGAGTGGTAATATCGCCTGAAATTCACGGTTTCTGCCCTGCTTGGCGGTTCCCCCGGCAGAATCTCCCTCGACCAGGTAAAGTTCGCATAAAGCAGGATCACTTGACGAACAATCCGCCAGTTTACCGGGCAATCCGGCAGAATTGAATCCACTCTTTCGCTGAACCATTTCACGTGCTTTACGAGCTGCATGACGAGCCTGTGCAGATAAAACGACCTTATTGACGATAATGCGACCTTCTTTTGGATGTTCATCGAGGTAAGCATTCAATTCATCCGTAACAAAACTGTCGACAGCTCCCATAGCCTCCGAATTACCCAGTTTGGTTTTAGTTTGTCCTTCAAATTGAGGTTCTGCAATTTTGATAGAGAGTACTGCAGTTAATCCTTCGCGAAAATCATCCCCGCTGATCTCAAACTTCACATTTTTTAACAGTCCTTCCTTTTCTGCATAATTTTTAAAACTTCGGGTCAGCGACCTTCTGAAACCTGAAATATGAGTTCCCCCTTCTATCGTATTAATATTATTAACATAGGAATGGAGATTTTCGTTATAGGATGTATTGTATTGAAATGCAATATCCATAGGAATTCCATTTTTTTCACCCTCAAAATAAACCGGTTCGGGAATTAATGATTCGCGGGTCTTATCAATAAACTGAACAAATTCAGCCAGGCCTCCTTCTGAATAATACTCTTCATACCTGGGTCCATTTCCATTCTCATGCTCCCGCAGATCCTTGAGAGTGAGTTTAACCCCCTTATTCAAATAGGAAAGTTCCTTCAGGCGAGTTCTCAGTGTATCGAATTTAAATTCCAATACCTGGAATATGGAATCATCCGGCTTAAATGTAACATAGGTTCCTGTTAGTTTGGACTTTCCAGTTTCCTTGACATCATACAAGGGCTTACCACACTCATATTCCTGCACATACATAAATCCATTTCTATGAACTTCTGCTTTTAAATGCTTGGATAATGCATTCACGCAGGATACGCCCACTCCATGCAAACCACCAGAAACTTTATAGGAATCTTTATCGAATTTACCTCCCGCATGAAGAACCGTCATGACCACCTCCAGGGCAGATCTTTTTTCCTTAATATGCTCCTCGATCGGAATTCCACGGCCATTATCTTTTACTGTGATGGAATTGTCTTCATGAATGATAGTTTCAATCTCACTGCAATGCCCTGCAAGGGCTTCGTCAATCGAATTATCAACTACTTCATAAACCAAATGATGTAAGCCTCGTGCACTCACATCTCCAATGTACATAGCAGGTCGTTTTCTGACCGCTTCCAGACCCTCCAGTACTTGAATATTTGCAGCGGTATACTGGCTATTTTGATTTGCTTTTTTCTTGCTCATTTGGGCAGTTGTTTAGTAGGTATAAAATTACGAAATGTCACAGGCTTAAGTCTAATTTCAAGCCTTAACTTATCCACAATATTCAGGCCGAAAAACGATACTTATCTTATTCTAAATTAAGCTGTTAGAAAGCTCATGATGGAGGGATAATACCTGGCTGATCAAGGGCTGCTTCATGTCGTTGCAAATAACATAATCACTAAGCCTCATCTTCTCATTATCAGGGAGTTGCGATTCCATTCTGGAAATCACATCTTCTTCCTTTAACTTATCTCGAACTTTTATGCGTTCCAGGCGCATTTCAAGCGGTGCATATACACAGATGATAAGGTCGAGATTTTTGTAGGTTCCCGACTCAAAAAGCAAAGCTGATTCTTTAATGATATAAGCTTGATCCTTCTGTTGAGTGATCCAGTAATTGTAATCATTAACTACTGCAGGATGAACGATCGAATTTAATTGCTGTAATTTTTTTTTATCCTTGAAAACTATAGATGCGAGGGCTGCCTTATCCAGCTTATTTTCAGAATCATAAAGATCACGGCCAAATGCTCGCTTTATTTCTTCAACCAGTTTAACATCCTCCTGGATCAACTCCTTGCTCCTTAAATCTGCATAATAAACCGGGATACCCAAATGTTCAAATATCCCACAAACAGTAGTTTTCCCGCTTCCAATTCCCCCTGTTACGCCTACTTGTATCATTTAATCAAAATATAATCAACATATTCAGGACTCACACTCACTTTATAGATAAAATCCTGTTTCACTTTACAATGCACTTTTAGTTTATCGTCATTTGTTGATTCAAAATCTTCCATTTTTATAAAAGGATCAAAGTCAAGTTGCGAAACAGTATTGTATAAACTAACTGCTGCCTGGAACTTTAGCTGTACTTTTTCAGGTATCAAACTGATAGTATTCTGCAGGTTTTGAGGCATTGAAATTGGGATTGTCAGAGTACCTTCAGCAAGCTGCTCAACAGGAATTGTGAGCTCGAACTCCTCTTGATCATATTTGATATTCTTCGAACCTAAATCAACCAATCCTATAATATCAATCACTTTGTCTTCCAGTTCATCATATTTTCTAAACTCCGTTTTAACCTCATTTATTTTATTAATTTCTGATTCTGGTCCTGATACCAAGACTTTTTCCGGTTTTATCGTAATCAGGCCGGCTAAACCATACTGACTGTTAAAACTGACTTTTAAATCAGGAACAACCGGAACTTCCTTCTCCCGCCGCTTTTCGAAACCTAGATTTAATACTTCAGGACTAACCATCAATATCTTAATACTGGCCATTTCTTCTGGTAAATTTGAAATGATAAAATTAGATGTGGAGACTGACTTTTGCTCAGGGAACTTATTCAGGTTCAGAACGAAGGCTTGATTTCGCTGGAAACGCTTAAATTTCATGATACCCCAACCAGATGATTCAAATCTTATCTCCAGTATATCTGGTAGTGGTTTATTTAATGCCAAACCTTCCGGAATCTGAGCATATTGTATTGGAACCCTGATATTGGATTGATAGGTTTGACTAAAAGATTGCAATAACCAGAAAACTGCAGCAATAATGAAAGATATAAAAAAAACAACCAGGCCTTTACGATTTGTAGACCTGGGTAATTCTATTAATACGGATTTGGAATTTGTATTCCTCACCATACGGATCAACTTTTATTGTTCAACGATCGCGATGCTTCCATTGAAACAGCTTCTTTTTGAATAGTCATTTTTACACCATTCCCAACATCTATAATAAAATCCTTCTCCTTAATTTCAACAATTTTTGCATGAACACCCCCAATGGTGATGACTTTATCTCCCTTGGAAATCGTGTCTTTAAAAAGTCGTTGATCTTTTGCCTTTTTAGATTGAGGCCGTATCATAAAGAAATAAATGATAACAAGAATTAAAATAAAAGGTAATAAAGATGTTAATGGATTAGATTTTTCTCCATTTGCTGGTGCTGCCATTAAAATAATGGTAAGTACATTTAATATTGTCATTTTTTACTATTTAATTACTTTTCCTTTAATATATAGTTGCCGGACATTGGGGATGGTGTTTGAATAAACTGAAATGTTTTTTTCAAATATACCCTCTCGTCCTTTACTGTCAAAAATAATTTTTATGAATTCCGATTCTCCCGGTTTAATGGGTTGCTTTGGAAATTCCGGGACTGTGCACCCACAAGATGGTACACAATTATTGATGATCAAATCACCAGTCCCTGTATTTGTAAATTTAAACGCATAGCTCACTTTTGCTCCTTCGATCACACGCTCGAAGTCATGTGTTTCAGTCCTAAAGGTCAATACAGCTTGTTTATTGTTGTTTTTACCTGAAGCAGTTGCCGGATTATTAATAAGGTCCGGATTAATTTCAGTATCCGGGTTGCTATTATTGCATGAGGATGAAATCAGTATTAATGAAATAAAAAATAATGGTATAATTCTCATTTTCAAACCATAATTTAAAGCAGCAAATTTAGGAAACTCTTATTTATCAATTAAACCAATTCCTTTTTTATTAATCCTTTTTTCCTTTTCCAGGTCAATCAAAAGATTGTCCAAAACACCGTTTATAAACTTCTTGCTGTTTGGCGTGCTGTAATATTTTGATAATTCAATACATTCGTTGATTGTGACTTTTACAGGTATACTATCAAAATACAAAAACTCCGTTAAGCCCATTTGAAGAATAATGCTATCTAAAAGTGGTATTCTGCTGGGTTCCCATTTATCTATTTTTTGCTCAATGAGCTCCTTATTTTCTTTTTGCCTGAGAACTGTTTCATGAAAAAGATCTTTCGCAAATTTAAAACTGACATCATCATCTGGTGAAAGTGGAAGCAGGAAATTCTCCTTATCAGGATCAGATAAAATATTCTTAAACGTCTTTATAGCCATTTGAACAGCTACTTTTGAATCATCGAGCCAGTTGAAGAATTTTTCCTCCAGGAATTGATCAACCAAGGCAAAGTGTACCGTATAATGCTTAAGAATAAATGAAAATAATTCCAGTATCTCTTCGTCTGAATTATGTTCTCTGTAGATAAAATCCTTATATAGATCACCTGCTTTCAGATCCATAAACAGCCTGCGCAGCAGATTCATATCTTCGGGATCCCATAACAGTTTTTTCAATGTCAGCTCCTTTTCCAGGATTTCATTCAATGAAAGTTTATCAATGAGGTTGTTGTGGTAAAAACTCTTGTTTATTGCAATTTCACGGGCTTGGGGAAGGTTGTTTGCTCTCACTTCATGATCATAGTTTTCTGAAAATGAAGTCAATTCTCTCGTAAATAACAACAGAAATAAATACAGATCATACAGTTTGTTTATGCTTTCTATCATTTCCTTCTCTACCTGGCGCTCTTCTTTATCAATCCCCGAACTCCATAAGGAATACAATGCCTGCATCACTTTAATCCGAATGTGCCTTCTGTTGAGCATAAATCAAACTGTTAAATAAGAAAGGCATTCAATAATGCCTGTTATTTGACTTTCAAAGTTAGAATAAATAAAAAGGATGCTGGCTTATATTATCAGGACAAAAAAAAGACCTGAAAAACAGGTCTTTTACATTTTCAATCTATGTTTAATTAATGATGATCTTATGTCCTTGAGAGCTGTTATCCATTCTAAATAAAAGGATATAAATTCCTTTTTCTAAATATTCCACATTGATTTCTTTTTGGAATTGATTTTTTGCAACATCGACATCATCCTGATAAACAATTTCACCTATCATATTTAGTATCTGTACACTGCCCTTTTCTTTAACAGGACTACAGCCTGAAATAGATAAAACGCCATGGGATGGATTGGGATAAATAAACAGTTGCTTATTTATATTGTTTTCAGGAATACTGACACCGCCAAATGGGAATGGATCGGATTCTGAATAACAACCGGTCTGGTCAGATGTTACCACCACTTTATACCAACCTGGAATAGTGGCATAGTATCCGGGTGCAGTTGATCCAAACAATAAAGTGTCATTTCGATACCATTGATTTCCAATTAATGAACTCGATACTAAAATGGAATCACCAGCAGTTGAAATCGTTGGTTTGGGTGGTTTGGCAAAAGTGCTTACAATCAAGTCTACTGAATACCCACTGCAACCTGCTGCAGTAGAGGCAAATAAATTATAAGTTCCTGCTTCCTTTATGATTACTTGTTTTGAAGTGCTAATTAGATTTCCATCTTTACGCCATTCATAGGAATTATAATCTGCATTTGGTTCCACTATCATACTATCACCTAAGCAAAGAACCTGATTTCCTTCGTAATTCAGGCCCGGTGTTAGTTGTCCTAATGAAATATCCAGTTTGTCGGATCTGCCTGTGCAGGGTCCTGAGATCACCTCAAGAACATAACTTCCTGAGTCGTAAACGACGAGTGTTTGTTCATTGATCCCCTCTTTAAATTTAACTCCATTCTTGAACCAGGTGTAATAATCAAATCCGGCCTGTCCTACTAAAAATGCAC
Organism: Bacteroidota bacterium; assembly: GCA_016776505.1. Lineage (GTDB taxonomy): Bacteria > Bacteroidota > Bacteroidia > CAILMK01 > JAAYUY01 > JABINZ01. The sequence continues at coordinate 29,820 of JADHTG010000006.1, read as the reverse complement.
TATCTCCTATACAAAAGGAAGTCGCGGTTGGTGTAACAGTAGGTTTAAGAGTATATACATTCACATTAAAAGTGTCAGAATAACCCCAACACAAATTGGTATCCAGTACCTGAACCGACACATCTTTTGTTGTCGTCACTACAATACTTTTGGTTGTTTCGCCTGTAGACCACATGTATTTTGTATATCCATCCTCAGCTGTCAGTGTAAGCTGATCTCCTTTACAAAATACTGTTCCACCACTTAAAGTAACCACTGGCTTATAATTATCACAAATTGTGACTTTTCGAATGATATGGTTATTGTAGTCAGCAACATAAACAAAATGATAATTGTTCGGATCCACAACCATTTGTTTCGTATCATCAAAGCGGGCGGAAGTGGCTGTATCATTCACATAACCTGCCTGAAGTTTATCGCTTCCTCCTGCAAAAACGGAATATTTGGATCCATTCCATCGAATGATCCTATGCAAATCACTCACATAAATGATACCCCTGGAATCGATATAAACATCTGAAGGCAACCATAAAGGCGGGTAGCCCAGAACAGTGGTAACCTGTCCTCCTGCAATTTTTCTCAAAGACGAATTCTGGTATTCAGCCACATAAATATCCCCATTCGTATGTACATAGATACCAACCGGCCAATTAAATAAAGCCTGTCCTAAAGCATTGCCATCAGCGTAACCGGAAGAATCAGGAATACCAGCTATGGTAGTTACCAAACCATTAATTCCAATTTTCCGAATGCAATGATTTCCCTGATCTGCTACATAAATATTTCCAGCTGCATCGCAATCCACATCAGCCGGATTTTTAAATTTGGCATTTTCCCATTTTCCATCCTGATGACCAGGATATTTAGTTAAACAATTTGGATTTCCGGCACCAGGAGGCGAAAATTTACCTGCCTTTACACCTGACCATAATGCTTTTCCCAGGGATCCTTGAGTTGGATCAATTCTGCGGATCACATGATTTCCATGGTCTGCCACATAGATGGTATCATCAGGTCCGACACATATTCCTGACGGATTACTGTACCTGGAAGAAGTAGCAGCAGCGTTCTTAAAACAATCCAGCAGTGCTCCTCCGGCCTTAGTGTATACATAGCCATCCGGAGTGATTAATCGAATTGTATGATTAGACCATTCGGATACCCATAAAAAGCCATGCTTATCGATAGCAACTCCTATTGGGTTATTGAATTTGGCATTAAGTCGAGGGATTCCCGTAGGATCATGTCCACTAGTTTTAGGAGTCCCGGCATATAATGACACATTTTGAGCAAAAGTATGTGTTGTAGCTATCAGTACCGTTAAAACAAACAGGCTTAATACTCTTAACATATGATATTAATTTGGTTAATTTTTTCTAAACTTCATTCATACAAAGTTATGGAAAAATTAGCTGGTGAAATGAATTTAGACTACAATAATGAGCATTAAGAAGGATTTTAACGACACCAGAAATGATATAAATCCCTGCCTTGTTATATCCAAAATTTACCTGGGTGAATATTTATTAAATATATGGTCAGACTTCATAAGAATATCCACATATTGAGCTCTCTTATATGCATATGGATCTTTCGTAGATTTTTTTGACAACAATCCCCTAAAATCATCCAGTTTGTTGTAGTTATTGGTATTCATATAGGATTCAATGTCTTTTAGCACGGTAGCAACATATTCCACTTTATTTTTGTAAAGTGCACTCACAATCTGAACTGTATCAGCACCTGCAAGAATCATTTTAACTGCATCCGTTCCGGAATAAATACCAGTGCCACCACATATACTTGCTTTGACTTGATCATAAAGTAATCCACTAAATCTTAATGCCAGGCGATTTTCATCGGGGTGACTCAGGTTGTAGGGAAATATCATTTCCTTGCTGTCTACATTAATATCTGGTTGAAAGAGTTTATTAAACAAAACAAAAGCCCCAACGCCCAGCTGGTCCATTTTAGAAATGACATTTAATGGATTGGAGTAGAATGGACTCAGTTTAACACTATAGGGTATTTTTATTTTATTTTTGATTTTTTTAAGAACAGCGATCTGTTCATTTTCAATGCTTTGACCTTCAATACTTAGATCTTTCGGAACTGCATAAAAATTCAATTCCAATCCATCCACTCCGCTATCCTGAATTTTCTCCACATAGTCCACCCAGGTATCTTCATTTACACAATTTAAACTGGCAATTAAAGGAATCGTCAGAATTTCTTTTGCCTGTTTCAATTTCATTAAATGTTCTTTTGGACCTGCATGCTTCATTTCAGGAAATAAGCTCAGCATTTCAGCGTGTCGCTCGTTATAAGTGGTCAGTTCTTCATCAAACTCCAGCTCTTCCAATTGAATTTGTTCTTCAAAAAGTGATTTGTAAACAATTGCAGCGGCACCAGCAATTTCAAGTTGTTTGAGTGTTTCCAGGTTTGTAACTAAATTGCTGGCTCCAATTATCACGGGATTTTTTAACTCTATTCCCATGTATGATGTTTTTAGATCAATCATAGATATTTATTTATTTTTATTGAATTAACTTCCAATGTTATTCGGGGAGTATTTTAAAGTGAGTAAATTTAGCCAAATATTCAGAATCCTCATATACAAAAGCAACTAATAATTATAAATTTAACTTATTTTGATTTCAAAATTTCAAATATGAAATACCTGGTTCCGCTTAAAGATTCCTTCTTCAAAAATGCAAACGCAACTCATGCTGCGGGCATGAAGAAATATATGCGTAATCAATTTGATTTTATTGGATTAAAAGCGCCCATACGAAGAGAACTGGGCCGGCAGTTTATAAAAGAACATGGCCTACCAGGAGTGGATTCCATAGTGGATATAATAAAAGAACTATGGAATTGGAAAGAAAGAGAATTTCAATTCTTCGCTATGGATTTGTTGAGTAAATTCAAGAAAAAAACTGACGCATCCGCTATTAATCTATATGAATTTTTAATCACCAATAAAAGCTGGTGGGATACCGTGGACTTTATTGCCGCAAGTTTAGCAGCTGATCATTTTATTCGTTTTCCCGAGCAAATTATGCCCCGCACTCAAAAATGGATGGTATCTGGTCACATGTGGTTACAACGTTCCGCATTGTTGTTTCAATTAAAGTATAAAAAAGCAACGAATTTTCATTTATTATCTGATTATATTATTCAGTTGATGGACTCTGAAGAATTTTTTATCCGAAAAGCCATTGGCTGGACATTGAGGGAATTTTCAAAAACTGATCCTGGATCGGTCATTGATTTTGTCGATACATATGAAGAACAGCTTTCAGGCCTAAGCAAGCGTGAGGCTCTGAAAGTGATTGAAAGGAATAATAAAAAATGAGATCCCATTCAATCCATGGAATCTCATTCTTAGAGTTTACTTTATCCGGGAATTAATCCACTTACTTTTTTATTATCCAGCTGGAATAAGCTTTTTTATCCGACCAAATTTGAATTAAATAGGGGCCGTTCGCAAACTGCTCCAGATTAATTTGCTCTTTCTGAATTCCTGAATGTTCCATTTTTTTCCTAAACAGCAACTGGCCCTTCAAATCATGCAAAACGATCACACTGGTCTTTCCTACTGATTCGAACTCTGCAATAACATAATCTGATGAAGGATTGGGATACACTTTTATGTTTTTAACAGGTTGTGGACCGCTTATCCCCACAGTGGATTTCATTAGCTTGAAGAGTTCCATTCCCGTAATTTTTCCAGTTAAATCTGTTATCACGTTAAGATCCCATAGTCCTTCCCATGCGTTTTTTGCGAAAATAAATTCAACTATCAGAGTAGTATCATCCACAACAACAATTGAAGTACTGGAAAGAGTCAGTTCCAAAGGATTTGAAAGGAAGACTTCCAAAAGCATGGCTTCTGTAAATTCAGTGCCTCTGCAGATAATACTTATCATCACAGTGTCTCCCTGGTAAGCACTATCAGGTGTCACAGAAATTATTTCATTAACAATGGGGCGGGTAAATATTTCAAAACCCTCCGGTAGAATCATATTACCGCCGGTAATCCCCCAAAGTATCACATTATACAATCCGGCTGTTGCTGTTTTAGGAATTGTCATGAAGGCAATTAGGATAGTATCATTAAGCACACCTACTGAATCTGCCATGATCATTCCCTGGTTATTCTGGAGTCGGAATCTGGGATTATTCGAACCTGAAAATTGTGTGTTTTTCCCTTTGATCCAAATAGAAAGGATCTCCCCAACCATGGCCCTTGCAGGCATGATATATTCAATTTGAGGCGCATTGGGTGAAACCAGAATTTCAAAACCTGAAGTCAAAGACAAATTACCATCCACTGTTCCGTTTACTTCCACATCATAAAAGCCTAACCTAACATTAGGGGCAAATACAAAAATGGCCTCAATCAATGAATCGTTTACAATCTGGATGCTTTGCGGACTGATTATTCTAAAAGTCTGTACCAGCCTGACACTCAATCCCGCTCCACCAGTGAAATGTGTATTTTTTCCATAGATAGAAACCAAGAGGGAATCTCCCTGATGGGCTTTGTCAGGATCTATTATTCCCAGTTGAGGAGCCCATGGAGAAATGAGTACTTCAATTAAATCCTGCGCTGTGATGAGAGGAGCACCATAAGGAATTATTTCCACATCATAAAGTCCAACCGGGGCAGTATCGGGTATGGTAATATATACATTGACAAATGTATCATTTACCACATGAACTGAATCCATCGTAATATGATAATTTACATCAAATATCAAACGGATGATGGGAGGTGTAGGTGTATTCAGCGAAGTATACTGGCATGTGACTGACAATACATAGCTCAGATTTTGCCTGATTTTGTCGGGGCTTACAGATAGTATTTTAGGAAATATCTGGGTTGCATTAATGGTAAAAGCCTGGTTCAGCTGTAATGTGCCATCGATATTGTTAACAACTCTGAAATTATAAACACCCGTTTGGGCCGCTAAAGCAATGTTGAAATGTGCGTATAATAAGCTGTCATTAACAACATCAAAAGAATCTGCATATATCATATTGTTAAATCCCATCTGCAACAAAACTTGCGTGGTTGTTCCTGACAGGAAATGCGTATGGCTTCCATTGACAATCACTTTTACATATTGATTTTGTTCCCCCTCATCAGGATAAACTGCTAGAAGCTGAGGAGCGGTTAAAGACTGCTTGATCAGGAAAATTCGGGGTAAATTAATTAATCCGTCAACCGAATTGTTAATCCTGAAATCATAGGTATTGGGTTGTGTTTGATAGGATATGCTGAAGTAGGCCATTAATAATGTGTCATTAATAACACTGGCAGAATCAGCATTCACTATATTGCCAAAACCACGCTGCAGTCGGATATAGGTATTCACACCGGATTGAAAATGAGTATTAATGGCTGTAACTGTCACTGCAACTGATTCTCCCTGTAAAGCACTATCAGGAACAATGGAAATAATCTGGGGCCTGAAAGGAGATAATATTACTTCAAATCCTCCCACTAAAACCATAAAACCATCCATTGAATTATCAACTACCACATTGTAATTTCCTGCTGCAGCATTCATGGATATGGTAAAATAGGCGTATAAAGCAGTATCATTTATAACTGAAAATGAATCAGCAGCAATATTATTGTTGAATCCTAACTGAATCCTCACGGAATTAAATGTAGCGGTTGTAAAATTAGTGTTTGATGCTACTATTAATGTGGTTGCCTGAGTTCCCTGGTAAGCGCTGTCAGGTTCGATGTATTTTAAAATTGGTTTAAATGGTGACTCCACCACTTCAAAACCATCATTTAGATATAGCGTACCATCATTGCTGTGATCAATTCGAAGATCATAAAGCCCTGCTGCTGCATTAAAAGGAAAAGTAAAAAAAGCAGTGATATTTGTATCGTTATGGACAGTGAATGAATCCGCAATAAATCTATTCTGAAATCCCCTTTCAAGTCGAATTCGCGTAATATTTCCGGATGCATAATTTGTATTAACTGATGTGATATTTGTTACAACAGATGCTCCTTGATAAGCACTGTCTGGATTAATACTGACCAGCTTTGGAGCTGTTGGGGAAGGAATGATGTAAAATGCATTAGTCATGATCATATTTCCATCCGTAAAATTCAATACATTCATATCACACCAACCTGAGGTGGTATATGGAAGTGTAAAGTAAGCGTATAACAAGGAGTCATTTTGTGCATCAAAAGAATCCGGGATAATACGCATATTCCCCTGAACCAGCGCAATAAAGTACCTGTTGTTGATTGTTGTAAAATGTGTTTGAGTTCCAAGAACGGTGATGGTCACCTGTTGACCTTGCATGGCACTGTCAGGAGAAACAGATAGCAGGTTTTGCGAATATACTTGTCCTGCGATCAACAAAAACAATATACTCATCCATATAGATCTTATCCGGCTGGATCTGCTCCCAGCTGTATTCATTTTTCTCATAATTTAATAATTCAGATATTGGTTTATTAAAACACAAAAATGTTTAGCAAAATCAAGCTTTATTGCTTGTCATTTTGTCAAAGACATATTAAGGGCATTTTTCTTGTACATCTCAAAACTGCAATGATTCAGCAATTTAGTATTAATTTGTAATTTAATTGCAATAACGATCTGCGTTTTATGACGATAAAGGCCATAACGAAATCTTTCGAAGAGATTATTAATCTGGTTTATGCAAAACAAATGCATGAAGCCTTTGCACTGCTTGAAACGCAAATAAAGGCTAATATGTTGGCTGAGCACCAATCTCAATTCGAAATTCTGAAAATGACCTATGATAATATATTAAAGTTTACCATAACCGGATCAACTGATCCGGAACGAACTAAAGTCTACAACAAATTAATGGCCTCCACCCTGGAGCTTACTGATAAAGTGTACCAGTATACAATTCAGTCAAACTCCTATTTCCCCCTTTACAAAGACAAAATAGATTTACAACAAAAGGATCGATTGACGACCGAAAGTGGCACCAAACTAATTGATTTATTGACCGTTGACATTGAATTATCGGAACTGTTAAAAAACTCTTCGGTTGAGAGCATTGAAAATGCAAAGGAAAATAGTACACTGCTATCCGTATTTAGGCGCCTCTGGCTAACCGACAAATACACGGAAACAGAGAAATATTTTGTGACTGAACTCATGAAATCTGAACATTTCCCTGCCCATGATAAATGTTTATTGGTAACCGCAGTCAGCCTGAGTTTATTGAATTATTTTGATAAAGAGAAGTTTCTGCTCTTATCCGCTATTTATCAAATGGGAGAAGAACAGGTCTGTCAGCGTGCATTGGTGGGATTTATTCTTTCCCTATTTAAATTCGATAAACGATTGTCATTATATCCTGAAATTGAAAAAGAATTTCTGGTTCTGAATAAACAGGATAATTTTAAAGAAGACCTGGAACTGGTCCTCATGCAATTAATTAAATCTAAAGATACTGAACGTCTGAGCAAAAAACTCAAGGATGAAATTCTACCCGAGGTCATGAAACTTGCGCCCAAATTGAATGATAAGCTTGACATTGAAAATATGCTTTCTGATGCTGCGGATGAAGACAAAAATCCTGACTGGAAGGAGTTTTTTAAAGATACGCCCAAGCTATACCAGAAAATAGAAGAATTCTCCAACATGCAGCTGGAAGGTTCAGACGTGTTCATGAGCACTTTTGCCATGCTGAAGAGATTTCCATTCTTCAATGCGATCACTAATTGGTTAATCCCATTCTATGTTGAACAACAGTCTGTCAGTGAGATATTTAAGAAGGAGGATTTTGGAAGCCTTAAAAGCGAATTCCTGGAAGCAATCACAGCTGCACCTTATATGTGTAATTCTGATAAATATTCTTTCTGCCTGAATTTCCAACATATCCCAGAAGCTCAAAAAGGGATGATGATGGAAATGTTTGTTGCTGAAATGCGTCAAATCACTGAGCTTGGCAAAGAAGATGAAGCATTGAATAAAAGTGCTCATATTCGAAGCATTTACACTCAATACATACAGGACTTATACAGATTTTTCAAACTATTCCCGGATAAGGATCAATTTCACGATATTTTCAATGAAGAACTGAATTATTCAAACACCTGCTTCTCGCAAAAACTGAATGATGATGCAGAATTGTATCGAAAACTTGCTGAGCATTATTTTCAAAAGGAACACTTCAAACAGGCCTTAGATATTTATAATAAGCTTGAAACCAAGGGCTTATCAGAAACAGAACTGTTTCAAAAAACAGCCTATTGTTATCAAAAGCTTGAATTGTATGATCTGGCATTAGCTTACTATGAAAAAGCTGACTTAAGTTCATCGCAAAACGTTTGGAATCTGAAAAAAATAGCCTTATGCCATCGTTATTTATACAATCATGAAAAAGCTTTGGAGTATTATCATGAAGCAGCCAAGCTGGAAAAGGATAATCTATACATATGGGCTAATATAGGTCATTCCTATCTCGATTTAAAAGAGTACGAGAAGGCATTGGAATATTATTTTAAGGTAGAATACCTGGCACCCAACAATCATAAAGTGTTAAGACCAATTGCCTGGATTTCTTTTATCCTGGGCAAATATGAAGATGCACAAACATATTATGATAAAATGCCTGAAACTGAATTGACCAAATTTGATTTGATAAATATCGGGCACCTTTACTGGTGCCTGGGAGACAGGAACAAGGCAAGTCAGTTCTATATAAAAAGTATTAAGGACAAAGATCTGGGACTGGAATTATTTGAAAAAACTTACCAGGATGATCAACAACTCATGGCCGAACATGGGATTGATACAGAAGAGTTCCCTTTGATGCTGGATTATATTAAAGCACAACTATCCTAGTTTTTGAAGTTTCTGATCTCCATTTGAGAGGGCTGATCTGATTAATTTCTTGATTTTAAGATTTCCTGCTTCCCAATTACAGAAAAAGAAAAATCCAATAAAAAAAGCAGGCCAAAATATGACCTGCTTTTTATCCAAATATTTTCACATTTTACGCTTAATATTCCATTTCAGCTAATCGTTTGTAGTTATTATATCGCCATTTAGCATCTTTTTCAGCAATGGCAAATAAACGTACTGCTTCTTCAGGAAATGCTTTACTCAGTGAAGTATAGCGTACTTCTGAATTCAGGAATTCCTGGAATTTAGACCAATCCGGTTCTTTTGAATCGAGAATAAATGGATTTTTCCCTTCTGCCTCCAGGCTTGGATTGTAACGATAATTATGCCAGTAGCCCGCTTTAACTGCATCATCCATTTCCTCCTGTGCTTTACCCATGCCTTTTCTTAAGCCATGATTTATACAGGGAGAATAAGCGATGATAATGGAGGGTCCCGGATAGGCTTCAGCCTCTTTCAAAGTTTTAAAAAATTGACTCTGACTGGCTCCCATAGCTACCTGAGCAACATATACATATCCGTAAGTCATGGCCATGGCACCGAGGTCTTTTTTCCGTGTTTTCATCCCTGAAGCAGCAAATTTCGCAACTGATCCGACAGGAGTAGCTTTTGATGCCTGACCTCCCGTGTTGGAGTAAACTTCTGTATCCAAAACCAAAACATTTACATCTTCACCAGATGCCAACACATGATCCAGCCCACCATAGCCAATATCATAAGCCCAGCCATCACCTCCTATGATCCAAATAGATTTTTTAACAAAATATTGTTTCAATTGAAGTAGTTCCTTAGCAAGCGGATCTTTTTCCTTAGCCAAAAGTGGCAGAAGTTTTTCAGAAACCTCCCTGGATTTATTTGAATCATCTTTATTTTCAATCCATTCAGCAAATAATGTCTTTGTAGCTTTGGAAATCGAGCTATTGGCTTCCTTCATTTTTCTGGCAATTCTATCCCTCAGCTTAACCACTCCAATTGCCATACCATATCCGTACTCTGCATTGTCTTCAAACAGTGAATTTGCCCATGCCGGTCCATAACCCGATTTATAATGGGCCCTATAAGGAGTCGAAGGGGCAGATCCGCCATAAATGGAAGAACAACCTGTTGCATTGGCGATCATCATCTGCTCACCAAACAACTGGGTTATTGCTTTAATATATGGAGTTTCTCCGCAACCGGAACACGCTCCAGAAAATTCAAACAATGGTTGTGCAAATTGAGAATTCTTTACACTTTTCTGTTTATCAAGGATATGGTCTTTGTAGCCCACCTTTTTTTCCATGTGATTCCATCGATCGATTTCATCCAGCTGGCTGCCTAAGGATTTCATTTCAAGTGCCTGACCTGATTTATTTCCAGGGCAAATGTCTGCGCAATTACCACAACCCGTACAATCCAGTACACTCACCTGTATCCTGTATTGATATTCTTTCAGCTGGGCCAATCCTTTAACTGTAACAGTTCCTTCAGGCACCTTATTGACTTCCTCATCTGTTAAAATGAAAGGTCGAATGGCAGCATGCGGACAAACATATGAACATTGGTTACACTGTGAGCAATTTTCCGGTATCCATTCCGGAACATCCACTGCAATTCCCCTCTTCTCATACTCTGTTGTACCTGCTGGAAATGTGCCGTCTTCACGGCCCAGAAATGCGCTCACAGGAAGACTATCCCCTTTTTGTGCATTTATAGGATCCACCACATTCTTTATGAATTCAGGAATATCCCTGTTATCCCTTTGCCTGGTAATTTTAATATTTTTCCATTTTTCAGGAATGATAATTTCTTCTACCTTGCTGCCACTATCAACAGCTGCATTGTTCATGTTGACTATTTCTTCCCCTTTCCTGCCATAGGTTTTTTTGATAGCCGTTTTCATTTCAGAAACTGCTTTTTTATAGGGAATTACCTCCGCCACTTTGAAAAAAGCCGATTGCATAATGGTATTTGTACGACTGCCCAGGCCAATTTCATTCGCAATTTTTGTTGCATTGATAGTATAAAATTTAATGTGATTTTCTGCAAGGTATTTTTTCATGTGGTCCGGCAGGTGATTTTTTGTTTCTTCTGCATCCCAAATACTATTCAGCAGGAATATTCCTCCCTTCTTTAAACCTTTCAGCATATCATATTTATCCAGGTAGGAGGGAACATGACAGGCAACAAAGTCAGGAGTCGTGATTAAATAAGTAGAACGAATAGGTTGATCTCCAAACCTTAAATGTGAAGCTGTAAATCCACCCGATTTCTTTGAATCATAGGCGAAATACCCCTGACAATACTTATCTGTTGTATCCCCAATAATTTTTATTGAATTCTTGTTTGCACCAACAGTTCCATCAGCACCCAGTCCGTAAAACTTTGCTTCATAAGTTCCTTTATCTGCAACCATAATATCAGGCAGAAGAGCTAAAGAAAGATTAGTTACATCATCATTAATACCCACAGTGAATCCATTCCTAGGCTTATCCAGTTTAAGATTATTGTAAACCGAAAGAATCATTGAAGGGACGGTATCTTTTGAACTCAATCCATAGCGTCCTCCAACTATAATTGGTTTTTCTGCTTTTTCATAAAATAGATCCCTGACATCCAGATAAAGGGGTTCTCCATTGGCACCAGGCTCTTTGGCACGATCTAAAACAGCGATTTTCTTAACAGACTTGGGTAGGACATTAAAAAAGTATTTTCCAGAAAAGGGCCGGTATAAATGGCAGGTTATTAATCCTACTTTTTCTCCTTTTTCTACCAGGTAATCCACGACTTCCTTAATTGTTTCAGTGACAGAAGTCATGGCAATAATGATATGTTCTGCATCTTCAGCACCATAATAGGTGAACGGTTTATACTCCCTCCCTGTCAGTTTGGCAATATCCTGCATATAGTCATTAACAATGTCAGCCACAGGATCATAAAATCGATTAATAGCCTCTTTAGCCTGGAAGAAAATATCCGGGTTTTGCGCTGTGCCGCGTGTTACGGGATTTTCAGGATTCAAAGCATTATTCCTGTAACTCAATAGCGCATCGAAATCGATCAGACTTTTGAAATCGTCCTCTGAAAGAACTTCTACTTTTTGAATTTCATGTGATGAACGAAATCCATCAAAAAAGTGAAGAAAAGGGATCTTTGATTTTATAGCTGCCAGGTGTGCTACTCCTGCAAGATCCATAATTTGCTGAACACTGCCACTCGCCAATAAGGCAAAACCTGTTTGTCGGGTTGCATAAATATCGGAATGATCTCCGAAAATAGATAAGGCGTGAGCTGCAACACTACGTGCTGAAACATGAAAAACAGCCGGCAAGAGCTCTGCTGCTATTTTATACATATTAGGAATCATCAACAACAAGCCCTGAGATGCGGTATAAGTAGTTGTTAAAACTCCTGCCTGGAGAGCACCGTGAACAGCTCCGGAGGCACCCCCTTCAGACTGCATTTCAGAAACCCTGACTGTTTCACCAAATAAATTTTTCCTTCCGAATGATGCCCATTCATCAACAAATTCAGCCATATTTGATGAAGGAGTGATCGGGTAAATGGCTGCAACTTCGCTAAACATATAAGCAATATGGGCAGCTGCCATATTTCCCTCACAAGTAATAAAATTTTTCTTCTTAGACATATAGATCTAATTTTTTATATCAATAAAATATAATTATTTTAAATTATTTAAAACGAGCGCAAGTTAGCTAATTATTTAAAGAAATATAATGCAATACAGCATAAATGAAGAACTTATAATTAGTATAATTCTAAACAATTATTGTCAAATGAGCGCCTAAATAAACACTTCTGTTTAGGATTAATTTCTATTGAAAAAACTGAATTTATTTTGCCTGTGAAACAAATAAAATTCTATTACTTTGTCCTGATAATTTATCCCTTTTAACAGGATGGGATTGGTTCTTAAATAAATTTAGAAATATGTCAGAAAAGACAAGAGTAGTTGAACTGGATGAGGTGGTAATCAAGTTTGCAGGAGATTCCGGGGATGGAATGCAATTAACCGGTAATCAATTTTCAGAAACGTCTGCATTTACCGGGAATGATATTGCCACTTTTCCAGATTATCCGTCAGAAATCAGGGCCCCGCAGGGTACTGTAGCCGGAGTTTCTGGATTCACTGTCCATATTGGTCATAAAGAGGTTTTTACTTCGGGAGATTTAGCAGATGTACTGGTTGTGATGAATCCTGCTGCTCTTAAAACAAATTTAAAATGGGCCAAACGTGGATCTACTATTATCCTGGATTCTGATAGTTTTGGATCTAAAAACCTGCTCAAGGCCGGCTATGAGGAAGATTTTTTTAAAAGCAGTGAACTGGTAGGATACAATGTGGTAAAAGCTCCTATCACTACTCTCACTCAGCAAGCTCTTAGCGGAATGAATCTGGATAATAAGACGGTTATTCGCTCGAAAAACATGTTTGCCCTGGGCATGCTCTATTGGTTATTCAGTAAAGAGCTCACTACTTCTGAAAAATTCTTCGAAGCAAAATTTAAAAACAAACCGGTACTCATTGATGCAAATAAAAAAGTGCTAAAAGCAGGTTATTACTATGCATATAATGTTCAGGAACTGGATGTCACCTATAAGATCCTACCTGTTAGAAAACACAAACCAGGAAAATACAGGAACATTACCGGGAATGTAGCAACAGCTTGGGGATTAATGGCTGCTTCAGAAAAATCAAAATTGCCATTATTTTTAGGTTCATACCCTATTACCCCTGCATCAGAAATATTACAGGAACTTTCCAATCACCATCATTTTGGAGTAAAAACCTTTCAGGCAGAAGACGAAATTGCTGGTATATGTTCTGCTATTGGAGCCAGTTTTGCTGGTAATTTGGCAACCACAAACACATCTGGTCCCGGTTTAGCATTAAAGGGAGAAGGCATAGGCTTAGCAGTAATGGCTGAACTTCCGCTTGTTATTGTGAATGTTCAGCGGGGAGGGCCATCCACCGGCCTGCCAACAAAAACAGAACAATCTGATTTAATGCAGGCTCTCTATGGTAGAAATGGAGAAAGTCCATGCATGGTGATGGCGGCTTCTTCCTCTTCAGATTGTTTTTTCTATGCTTTTTATGCAGCAAAATATGCATTGGAGCACATGACTCCTGTGATTCTACTAACGGATGGTTATCTTGCCAATGGATCAGAATTATTAAAATTGCTCAAGATGGAGGAACTTCCGGAAATTAATCTGCGTATGGCGAAAGCAAATGATCCGGATTACCAACCCTATAAACGGGATGCAGAAACACTTGCAAGAAGTTGGGCGATCCCCGGAACAGAGGGTTTGTGCCACCGGATTGGAGGACTTGAAAAGGCGAATATTCATGGAGCAGTCTCACATGATCCTTTGAATCATCAGATCATGACGGAATTGAGAGAAGAAAAAATACAGCGTATTGAAAAAGTCATTCCCTTGCAACGAATTTATGGTAAAGACAGGGGCGATTTGTTGGTTGTTGGCTGGGGTGGAACTTTTGGAGCACTGCTTACATCAGTAAACCAGCTGAGAGAGGAAGGCAAGAGTGTCAGCCTGGTGCATTTTAACTACATCAAACCACTTCCAACAAATACAGCTGACCTTTTTAAAGGATTCAAAAAAATTATTGTTTGTGAGTTAAACGGAGGTCAGTTTGCTGACTATTTGAAAATTAAAGTACCTGGCTTTAAATGCTCAAAATTCAATAAAATACAAGGATTACCCTTTATGGTTTCTGAACTTAAAGATCAATTTAATCAATTACTTGAAGAAAAATAATCAGTCCAATGGGAGAAATAAATAATAATGATATGCCGGTACTGACTAAAAAAGATTTTGTACCTGGAAATGAAGTAAAATGGTGCCCGGGTTGTGGTGATTATACTGTTTTAAATTCAGTACATCAAATTCTGCCTGAAATTGGTAAACGAAAAGAAGACATTGCATTTGTGTCCGGGATCGGTTGCTCCTCCAGGTTTCCCTATTATGTAGATACTTATGGTTTTCACGGGATACATGGGCGTGCTGCTGCAATTGCGAGTGGAGTAAAACTTGCTAACCCAAACCTGAGTGTCTGGCAAATTACAGGCGATGGAGATTGCATGGCCATTGGTGGTAATCACTTTATCCACTTGATTAGAAGAAATATTGATATCAATGTCGTATTGCTGAACAATAAAATTTACGGATTAACCAAAGGACAGGCTTCGCCTACAACCCCGATTGGCAGTAAAACCAAAACATCACCGGATGGAACGATTGAGCCTCCATTCAGACCCGGATTGCTAACGGTTGGGGCACAGGGAAATTTTTTCGCCCGCTTGATTGATACCAATCCAAAACTGATTCGTGAAACTTTGATTGCAGCAGCAAATCATAAAGGGACCTCAGTGGTCGAAATATTGCAAAACTGCGTTATTTTCAATAATCATGTGCATGAAATTGTGACCGCAAAAGAGACAAGGAACGATCATCAACTCGTACTTCAACATGGTGAACCTATGCTCTTTGGAGAGAATAACTCAAAAGGAATTATCCTGAACAGGGATACTCTCCAATTGGAGCAGGTGGTGATCGGTGAAAATGGAATCACTATGGACGATATTCTGGTGCATAATGCGCATGATCCGAATTACAGTATCCAGCTCATGCTGATCCAGTTACATCCTCCTGAAATGCCATTGGCTTTGGGCATTATCAGGGAAGTTGAACAAGTCACCTACAATGAGCTATTAGATGGACAAATTGAAAATGCACGCAAAAATTCAAAATACAAGAATATGAATGATTTGCTTTTCAGTGGGGATATATTCGAATTGGAATAAAATATTTTTTACAATCCTACAGAGCCATTCATAAGTCAAATTTTTACAAAGCATTCATTTTTCATGTGAAAGCCAGCTTCTTTTTTTGAATAATCCATTTCATAAATTTCTGTTTACATTTATATACTTTTGAGGCTTAATAAATCTTATTAAATTAATGCAGATGCGAATAATAAAATTAGTACTAATTACGATCTCTATTTTCTCAGCAGTTGTTTCTCATGCACAGCAAAAAGGGGAAATTTCTGAAACCCTGTTAAGGGATTTTCATCAATCACTCGATGAAATTAAAATTAAAGCCTTACGAAATGCAGTAACCAATAACGACATAAAAAAACTGGCCATCAATAAAACAAGTAAAAAGAATCTTGATTTTTATTTCAAATACAAGGTAAAGACTTCCGGAATAAGTGATCAAAAATCTTCAGGCAGGTGCTGGCTTTATACAGGATTGAATACGATTAAGCCCCTGGTTATTGAAAAATATGATATCACCTCATTTGAATTTTCACATACTTTTAATTTCTTTTGGGATCAACTCGAAAAATCCAATCTCTTCCTGGAAGGAATTATTGCAAGCAGGAATAAAGGATTAGAAGACAGAACGGTGGAGTGGCTTTTAAAAAACCCAATTGGAGATGGAGGCCAATGGACCACATTCGCCGACATTGTTCAAAAATATGGTGCTGTTCCAAAATCTATTATGCCTGAAACACACAGCAGTGAAAATACACGCAATATGTCAGTATTTTTAAAAAAGAAACTAAAGGAAAATGCGTTGGATTTAAGGGAGATGCATCATTTAGGCAATAGTGAGTCTGACATCCGATTGGCAAAAAATGACATGCTAAAAGAGATTTATAAAATGCTGGTCATAAACCTGGGAGAACCCCCAACAGAATTTGCCTGGAGATATCAGAACAAGGACGGTACAGTGGGTGATTTGAAAAGCTATACACCTAAATCTTTTTATGATGAAGCAGTTGGAATTGACCTTTCTTCTTACATCATGTTTATGAATGATCCTACACGGGAATATGACAAGTTGTATGAAATTGAATTTGACAGAAATATGGTGGAGGGCTATAACTGGAAATACATCAACCTTCCGGCTGGCGAAATCAAATCCATGGCATTAGAGTCAATTAAAAACAATGAAGGTCTTTATTTCTCATGTGATGTCGGTAAATTCCTGGATAGTAAAACCGGTACCCTGGATATCCATAATTATGATTACAATTCATTATTCGATGTAGAATTTGGAATGGATAAGAAAGAGCGAATACAGAGCTTCGAAAGTGGCTCTTCACATGGCATGGCACTTATTGGTGTGGATGTGGACGAAAATGGAAACACCACCAAATGGTTGCTGGAAAACAGCTGGGGAGCTGCAAGTGGCTACCAGGGACACTTGTTAATGACCGATGAATGGTTTGACGAATACATGTTCAGACTGGTGGTTAACAAAAAATACATTCCAGCCAAAACATTAAAGATACTCACTAAAAAAGCAATCAAACTTCCTCCATGGGATCCAATGTTTGCTCCGGAAGAGTAATAAAGGAATCAATTAAGAGTTTCACAATTCTCATTTTTCAGTAGACAAGAGTAGGCAGAATGGCCCCCTCCACCTGTCCTATCACTTTCTCTTGCAAAGGAAAGTGATGAAAACAAAGTACATGATTTACGGAATCCTGTAAATGATGATATTTAAGTTAATCACCAATCTCAGCGTCCCTTGCAGGTGACACTGAAGGGACCGAATCACCAATCTCAGCGTCCCTTGCAGGAGACACTGAGAGGACCGAAATTAAGTTAATCAACAATCTCAGTGTCCTTTGCTGGAGACACTGAGGGGACCGAAACACCAATCTCAGTGTCCCTTGTAGGAAAGAGGACTAAATGATTAGAATTTTTTCTAACTAGGAGAACATCAAATAATACGTTGCAGCACCTGCAAAGTAACCGACTAATGCCAGTAATGAAATCTTTTTCATATACCAGATAAAGTCAATTTTTTCCATGCCCATGGCAGCAACTCCAGCGGCAGAACCAATGATTAAAATACTTCCTCCTGTTCCGGCACAATAGGCCAGGAACTGCCAGAACTTGCCATCAACCATAAACAATGCGGCATTACCGACTGAGCCAGCTGGAGAAATTTCATACATACCCATAGCTCCGGCAACTAATGGAACATTGTCAACTATGGCAGATAATAACCCAATTGCCAGGTTGATCACGTAAATATTCTGGTTGGTCACAACATCCAGCCAACCAGCCAGGAGGGTTAAATGTCCGGCAGATTGCAAAGAAGCTACCGCTAATAATATGCCCAGGAAGAATAATACGGTTGGCACATCAACCCGGGTTAAAATTCCGACAACAGTTAATTTGGTGGATGTTTCCTTATGCCTTCTTTTATGAAGAATTTCCGTGATCAGCCACAAGTTTCCAAGTCCCAATAACATGCCCATATAAGGAGGCAAATGTGTAATGGTTTTGAAAACAGGAACAAAAAGCAATGAACCAACTCCTAAAAATAAAATGAATGTACTTGTTCTTTTTGAAACATGCCCTTCTTCCTCTTCATGATGTGCGGAAAGGTCTGGTCTTTCAATCTCGCCTTTCATAGTGAAAGAAAGTATGATCAGTGGAGCGATCATAGTGACCAGACTTGGAAGGATCACATCCACAATAATTGGAATAGTTGTCACATTTCCTTTTACCCAGAGCATGATAGTGGTCACGTCCCCAATAGGCGACCAGGCTCCACCCGCATTGGCTGCAAGAATTATCATACTGGCGAAGAACCACCTGTCCTTTTTCGTTCCAACCAGTTTTCTCAATAAGGCCACCATGACAATAGTGGTAGTCAGGTTGTCCAGGGCAGCTGACATAAAAAAGGTCAATACACTGAGGATCCAAAGGAGTTTAACTTTTTTCAGGGTTTTAATTTTATCTGTTATAATCTTAAAGCCTTCATGCTGGTCAATAATTTCAACAATGGTCATGGCTCCCAGAAGGAAGAATAAAATCTCGGAAATCTCACCAAGATGATGCAATAATTCATGTTTTCCAATAAATGTTTCTATGGCATGATGAGTTCCTCCTTCTGCATGCAGGGCCAGGAATGCGTGCCATTTTTCATAGGGTGCACCCAAAAAACTTTCAAAAGTGTGAATAATATCCTCACCACCAATTATAAAGGCAACCCATGTCAGTACGCCAATTAAAAGTGCGGAAGCAGCTTTATCAATTTTTAAGGGGTGTTCAAGTGCTATTGCAGTGTAGCCCAAAATGAAGATGATGATCATTAAATAAAACCAAATCATAGTTATTAATTTTTGATTTTTAGATAAAGCGCAAAAGTAGAAAAGTATTTAAATAAAGTACAATGATTGAAAATTTATTTTATAACATTGATATATATCATATCGATAATCTCTATTATCCTGCTACTCCAATGCTAATAACAACTAATTTGTTTTTTAACACCGCTTTCTCTTTTCTCCATTCAGAGATACTTTTGGTTGAAATAAACTCATTTTTAGAATGCAAATCTGCACAAATGGATAAATACAGGGATGCATCAATTTGTTTCAGGATCACATCAAATATTTTCTGGGCTCTGTAAGGTGTTTCAATGAATACTTGTGTATATCCGCTGTGTACAATTTCTTTTTCCAGCTTTTTCAATGATCTTTTTAGTTCATTCTCATTCACAGGCAAATAGGCATGAAATGTAAATTGTTCAGCATTTAATCCTGAACTGGCTATAGCAAATAAGATCGAAGAAGGTCCGGTCAAAGGAATCACTTGAATTCCATTTTGATGAGCTTTGAAAATGATTTGTTCACCTGGATCAGCAATGGAAGGATAGCCTGCATCTGAAATCAATCCCACTGAGTTACCAGCCAGCAGGACTGAAATCATATCTGAAATTTCTTGATCCCTGCTATGCTTATTTAGTTCGTAAAAAGTGATGTCGTCAAAAGGAGTTTTTACACCAGCTAATTTGAGAAAAGCACGGGCAGGTTTTAAATTCTCCACAATAAAATGTTTCAATGACCTGATTATTTCTTTATTGTGAAATGGAATAAATCGATCTGCATTTTCAGAAGCTAAACGATTTGGAATTAGGTATAGTAGCCCTTTCATATTTGCTGCTTATTGAAAAAAAACCCAAAGTTACATCTTGACATCAATTGATAAGTCTCAATTAAGATATTAATAATTATTACTAAATTTCAGCTGAATTCAATTACTATTTTTATCTAAATAATTTAATTTCAATTTATTATTTTTCTTACTTGCAGTTTAAAAAAATAAATAAAGAAATATGGAACCATTATTTTTTATTGTAATTGCCTTGATCATTGGAGCTGCCACACGTCATTTTCTAAAAAAAACTCCTCTTCCCTATACAGTGTTGCTGATGATCTTTGGAATTGGCCTGGGACTTCTTGTGCGTTTCGACATATTTGAAAATTTACATGCTCATTTCTGGCATTCTTTGCATGGGGCATTAGCCTGGGCAAGTGCTATCGATCCGCATGTCATATTATTCATATTCCTTCCCATCTTAATCTTTGAGGCTGCTTTTGCCATGGATGTTCACACCTTCAAGAAATCAGTCGGGAATGCCGCAATCCTTGCCATTCCGGGAATTTTAATTGCTTTATTTCTCACAGGTGCATTGGTGGAGGGTTTAAGTTCAATCCATATTGGCTTTAAAGACTGGGGATGGTCGCTGGCATTCTTGTTCGGTGCAGTGGTCAGTGCAACTGATCCGGTAGCTGTGGTTGCGTTGTTGAAAGAACTTGGAGCAAGCAAAAAACTGGGTACTTTGATTGAGGGAGAATCCTTGTTGAACGATGGAACAGCTATTGTCCTTTTCTTTGTTTTTATGGCCATCCTGCCCTTTCAATTAGGAACCCATAGTAGTGACCACAGTGTATTGTACGAATTTTTCCGGGTGTCCCTTGGAGGAGTTTTATTGGGACTTGTCATAGGAAGTATTACTTTGATGTGGGTTCGAAAAGTGTTCAATGATGCCATGATTGAGATCACACTCATTGTGGTTGCAGCTTACCTGACATTCTATATTGCAGAACATTTTCTGCATGTTTCCGGTGTACTAGGGCTGGTATCATTGGGTTTGGCTATGGCAAGTGCCGGCAGGACACGAATTAGTGCAGAAGTACAGCATTTTCTTCATGAGTTTTGGGAATTAGCCGCTTTTATTGCCAATACCCTCATTTTTGTCATTGTGGGAGTGGTCATTGCTGAGCGAACCGTTTTTTCATTAAACGATTTTGCTGCTTTGATGATTCTTTATGTTGGTATCCATATAATCAGGGCCTTTGTAATTACCCTGTTTTACCCTCTAATGAAAAAAATAGGGTATGGATTACCCAAGAAAGATGCTGTTGTTGCCTGGTATGGTGGCTTAAGAGGAGCCGTAGGACTGGCCTTGGCACTGGTTTTTGTTGGGGAAATTGCCAAAATTGAAAATGCATCTCCTGCCCTCTTGCTGATAGCCGATCAGTTTCTGTTTTACCTGGCCGGTATTGTCGCATTGACATTACTTATTAATGCCACTACCATTAAATTTCTTGTAAATAAACTCGGGCTGACCAAAATTCCTCCTGTTAAAGTCATGATGTTTTCAAATGTGTATCGTTCTATTGACAAAAGCCTGGATGAGGAAATTGACATATTGCATAAAGACCGCTTCATGCATGGAGCAGACTGGAAAGAGGTAAGGAATTATTTGCCCTCTCACAAAATACAAGAACTTACTTCTGAAGATATTGCTTCCATGGATCCGGTTTCTGAAGCAAGAAGAAGGATGCTTGAAAAAGAAAAAAGCAGCTATTGGAATCAATTTAAGGAAGGCTTGCTGGCCCCGCTTGCCTATTCAAAGCTTACGGACCATATTAAAGAAGTAATTGATAAAGAGGGAACAATTCCATTGAATGAAAGAGAATACCTGCTGTCTTTATGGAGGGCTCCGAAATTGTGGAGTAAATTACAAGCTGCTCCCTTATTAAAGAGAACTATTAGAAAAGTCCTTCTGGATAGTTTAGCTATTAGTTATGATACGGCCAGGGGATTTGTTATTGCACAGGAAGAAGTTTTAAACCTGGCATCTACCCTGGATTTTGATTTCAACCAGGATGATATAACCGACGAAGAAGAAGAAAGAATTTCGATGCTTTTAAAGGATGAAATAAATTCCAACAGGCTGAAAGGGATCAATTATCTGAAAGAAACCCACCAGGCTTATCCTGAAATATCAAAAGCTATTGAAACCCGCCAGGCGACACGATCTGTTCTAAATTTTGAGAAAAACTCCATTATTAAATTGCAGAAAGAAGGAAAACTGGAGGATTCTGAGGCACAGGCATTGATTGTGGATATGGAGTTGCGTATGAAAAGATTAATGGAAGCACCCTTGATCATTAAAATGCCTGAACCGATTGAGATACTGGAACAATTACACTGGCTAACACAATTGGATGAGTCTGTTATTCAGAAGGTTAAATCCATTGCCGAAGAGAAAATCCATCAGGCAGGTCAGGTCCTTATCAAACAGGGTGATTCGGCTGAATCAGGGATGGTCATCATCGCCCAGGGTGCAGTTAAAGTCATAGTAGGTGAAAGCATGGTCGACCTGCAAGGTGCAGGAGGTGTGATTGGTGAAATGTCAGTGCTTGCAAATGTCCCCCGGACAGCTACTGTTATTGCCGACACATCGGTCACCGCTTTATGGCTGTCAACCAGCGAAATGCAGGAGATACTTAAAGAGTCAGAAGAATTAGAAATGTCACTTTGGAATACTGCCGGCTTGCGTTTTGCAGAGAATTTACTGGGTATTATTCAGCCTTATCGAAACTGGTCACAAATAAAATTTAAAAGATGGCTGAGTCATGGCAAAATTTTCAAAACAAAGGATGGACAAATCATTGAATTGCACAATCAGGTGGCTGTCCTGATATCTGGGGCTGCTTCTGACAGAACCAATGATCATATCTACCAGGCACCTGAGATCATCAAGTCATCAGAGGTCATGTTTGGAAAAAACGCTATTGTATTTGTTTCATCACCTATTATTGAGATCGAATAAGATCAAAAAGAGTAGAAAAAAGGATCATTTATTCATCCACATCAAAAAGTAACTTCATGACCACTTCATCAATCCGGCTTTCTGTTGCAGATTGAATTTTAAAGGAGAAGCGGTCAATTTTAATTACATGATTTTTAACAGGGATGCTTTGGTATGATTCCAGAATTAAGCCACCGAGTGTTTCAAAATCTCCTTCAGGCAGGTCAAATCCATATTTTTCATTGAGATAATCTATTTCAAGACGGGTGCTGAAAATATACTCGTGTTCACTCACCTTCACTTCTCTTAATTCATCGCTATCAAATTCATCTTCAATCTCGCCAAAAATTTCCTCTAATACGTCTTCAATGGAAACTATACCAGCTGTTCCACCATACTCGTCAACGACCAAGCCAATGCTTTCATTGGAGGAGGTAAATTCTTTTAATAATTCATTGGCAGGCATGGATTCAGCAATAATAAAAACAGGTCGGATTAGTTTCTTAATGGAAGACGGATCACCCAGCAGATCAACCAAATGGACATATCCTATGATCTGATCAATGGTTTCTGCATAGACCACTATTTTTGAATGTCCGCTATCAATAAACTTTTCTTTAAGTGTTTCAATATCACTTTCACTATCTACAGCAATAATTTCAGGTCGTGGAATCATGCATTCCCTTACTTTGATCTTCGGCAATTCAATTGCATTCTTTAAGATCTGGGTATCTAAATCCACCTCTGCCACTTCATCTGAATTGACATCTTCTTCATGTACCATGTAAAAAAGATCATGATGATCAAAAGACGGCTTGCTGTCATCTATCTGAACACCAAAAATCCTGAACAACAATTGCGAAAAAGTGGAAACAAAGATATTCACCGGGTAAAGCAGGTAATATAAAGCTTGAAATGGAATAATGATAAACTTTAATATCTGGTTGGGATTGATGATGAACAGAGCCTTGGGAAAAAACTCGGCAAAAATCAGCACAATGGTTCCGGATAATAAAGTCAGGATCAAAAAGGATAAAAAGCCACTTTGTATGCCAAATATGCCGGAAGGGTATAATTGATCAAACAAGCGGGTGAATACCAGTCCATAAATCACCAATGCGACATTATTACCAACCAATGTATTGGTAATGAACTTTGTAGGATAGGTAATAAAACTTGACAATACACGGGCGGATAAAGAACCTTTGTTTTTTTCCAATTCAATTTTCAAGCGGTTTGCCTGGTAATAGGCAATCTCAATCCCACTGAAAAAAGCAGAAAAAAACAGGCTAGCCAAAATAACTACTAAATAAACACTCATATTCTTATTCAAATTCAAAATTAGTTATTTCCAAACTTATAGTATGCTGCTGAGAGTTTAATTAATTACAAAATGCGCATAGAAAAAATAGTATAGGGTACAAGGTATTGTTTTTCCCTATTTTATAACTTTATACCCAAGTCCTCAATTTGTAACCGTAATTCTAAAATGTTCCATTTTACCCTGTTTTCTGCATAGGTTTTCATTTTATATGAATTTTAGAATAACTTTACAAACTAAAAATTCTGACCATAGCTAGAAATTTAGCTTGATGAAGATTCTAAACCGACAGCAAATCCGTGAAGCTGATGCTTACACTATTCAACATGATCCTATTGCATCCATTGATCTCATGGAAAGAGCAGCTGGATTATTTGTAAAAAGATTACTTAAAAAGATTAAAAACACAAGAATAATTCATATTTTTTGTGGCAAGGGAAATAATGGAGGAGACGGCTTGGTTGCTGCCCGCCTTCTTATTCAGAAGAACTTTTCTGTTAAAACATATATTGTTGAATACAGCCATCAATCTTCAGCTGATTTCGCTATTAACTTCGAGCGCTTAAAAGAGCTTGAATCCGCAGAAATAATTCATTTGGATCAAGATTCAGATTTCCCTCTTTTGGATGCTGAAGACACCCTTATTGATGCCATGTGGGGAAGTGGATTAAGCCGGCCCATCGAGGGTTTTGCCTGTTCCATCATTGAAAATATAAATAATAGTCAGGCTGAAATCATTGCTCTGGATATTCCTTCAGGTCTTTTTTGTGATGAATTAAATTCGGACCCTGCCATTGTTCAGGCAGATCATGTCATCAGTTTTCAAAGTCCGAAACTCTCGTTTTTCATCCCGGAAAATCAAGACTACGTGAAAAGCTGGGAATGTGTGGATATTGGACTCAACCAGGACTTTATCAACAAACTGGAGACCACATTTCAATTGACCGAACCATCTGAAATTAAGCAACTCTTTCGCCCCCGGGATCATTTTGATCACAAAGGAAAATTCGGCCATGCACTGCTCATCAGCGGATCATTAGGGAAAATGGGCGCAGCTGTATTGGCCTCTTCTGCTTGTATTCGATCGGGAATAGGATTGATAACTGTAAATGTCCCAATGTCGGGCAATGCAATCATTCAAACAGCGGTTCCAGAAGCGATGAGTATTCCTGATCCTGAACTCAACCATATTTCGCAATCACCTGATCTGCAACCATATACTGCAGTAGGAATCGGACCTGGAATTGGCACTAACACCATGACTGTTAAAGCATTTCAAACTCTTTTAGAACAGCTACAGCTTCCGTTGGTGATTGATGCCGATGGGATTAATATTCTTTCTTTAAATCCCGGATTGCTAAAACTATTGCCTGCAGGAAGTATTTTATCACCTCATATTGGAGAATTTGATCGATTGGCGGGTAAAAGTGATCATCACTACCAGCGACTGGAAAAATTGATACAATGGGCCAAAAAACTGAAATCAATAATTATTCTGAAAGGAAGATACACGGCCATTGCAAATAGCGATGGCCAGGTTTATTTCAATCCAACCGGAAATCCGGGCATGGCTACTGCCGGAAGCGGAGATGTGCTTACAGGTATGATACTGGCATTTGTGGCCCAATCCTATCCCCTTTTAACTGCTTCAAAAATTGCCGTATATTTGCATGGTTTGGCCGGAGATTCAGCTGCAAAAAAATTAACAGAGACTTCATTGAAAGCAGGAGACATAAACAGTCACATACCAAAGGCAATTAAAAAACTACTAAAGTAAAATGCATAGAAGAGATCTTAAAGTTGCATCCGGATTTTCTTTATTCTACGGGATATTCAGCATGATATATAGTTTCGGATTGATCGGCGAAAGCTTGTCCGATACTGCAATTACCTTATACCTCATACTGATAACTGTCCTCGTATCCATTATCTTGCTATATTTCAAGCGCTTTCTAAAGTATTATTACAATTTTAAAGACAAAACCCATGTCATTATATGGATTATTTCACTGGAGATCGTTCATGCTATTTTTATTATCATATTTTCTGAAAATCTGAAGCGAACTAATGATTTTTATTTTATTTATTCTTCCATGGCCATTCTGCTCTCCACTGTTTTACTGTTGTTCTATGCCATTTTCGCTTCTAAATTAATGACCCTCTCCCGAAAAAGAACCAAATTGATCCTGCCATTTGCCCTCTCTTTTTATTTAATACCTGTGATAAGCATACTGTCATTTAGCTATTCCATATTTCTTGATGGGGATGTAATGCATGCTATTGAATACAACAACAGTGCTTTGATATTGACGTTTCTTAAAATATTTCCCTTTCTCTTACTTCCCGTTTTATATTACCGTGCATATTTTCAAAAGAAAAGAAGTCATTCCAACAGGCAACACAGAAGTTAGAAGACTTTTTAATTCTGCTCAGCTTCTTATCTTTGCTCTAAAAAAAAGAAGTGCCTGATAAACCTCAAATATTTGTTACCAATGATGATGGAATTAATGCTCCCGGCTTGGCAACCCTTGTAGATTCGATGAAGCAATTTGGTGAGCTGGTGATTATAGCACCCAAAAATGCCATGTCTGGTGTGGGTCATGCCATCACTTTAAGGAAAACTATAGAAGTGGAACAAACCAACCATTTTGATGGTATTCCTTCTTTTGCACTGGATGGAACACCTGCTGATTGTGTCAAATATGCAATGGCCCAATATTATAAAAGTCCTCCTGATTTATTGGTTTCAGGGATTAATCACGGTTCCAATGCCTCGGTCAATATGATTTATTCAGGCACGGTTGCCGCGGCTGTAGAAGGAGCGCTATACGGTGTTTCATCTATCGCATTTTCTTCTATTAGCTACCAGGAGGATGCCGATCTTTCAGCTGTTGTAGAAATCGCAAAAGAAATGGTAGCCCGGGTAATTTTAAATCCTATTCCTCGTTTTACTTTGTGGAATGTGAATGTTCCTGATATAAAAAAAGAAGATCTAAAAGGTTATCGTTTCTGCAGGCAATCCCTGGCGCACTGGAAGGAAGAATTCATTGAACAGGCCAATTTTAATGGGAAACAGTCTTTTTGGTTGAGAGGAGACTTCATTTGTGATGATAAGGATGATACAACAGATATCTGGGCCCTGGAAAATGGGTATGCATCCATAGTTCCTGTTTACCTGGATTTTACCAGGCATAGCTATCTTGAAGAATTAAAAAAAATCTATTCGAATGAAAAAAAATGACAATTTGTGGTTGGGGGTTGTTATCGGCCTGCTTATGTCAATTATCTCGATATTTGTTTTCTACCTCATTAAATTCAGGCAGCAGGAATTAAGCTATTATTTATCCACACTCATCAGAAATAAATCTCTTTTTGCTCCCTTACTCAGCCTGGCTGGAATTCCTAACCTGGTAATATTTTATTTCTTTCTAAATAATGAAAAATTTAGAACAGCAAAGGGATTAATATTAGCCACTTTTATTTTAGTGCTTGCTGTTGTTTTAATTAAAGTGCTTCTATAATGTCTAAATATTATCTCATAGCAGGTGAAAACTCTGGGGATATACATGGGGCTAATCTTGTAGGTGAAATAGCGAAACAAGACTCCTCGGCTGTTTTCAGGGGTTTGGGCGGTGACCATATGCAGGAAAACGGGGTCCATATCAGCCAGCATTTCAAGGATATTGCCTTTATGGGATTTAAAGAAGTTGCTCTTCATCTTGGAACTATTTCAAAAGCGATCAGGGAATGCAAAAAGGACCTCTTAAAATTCAATCCAGATGTAGTGGTATTGATAGATTACCCTGGATTTAATTTACGCATGGCCCAATATGCAAAAAATTTAAACATCAAGGTAATATATTACATTTCACCCCAGATCTGGGCATGGAAAGCAAAGAGGATAAAAAAAATCAGGAAGTATGTTGACAAAATGATCAGCATCCTCCCTTTTGAGAAAGATTTCTATTCCACATATAATTTCCCTGTAGATTATGTGGGGCATCCCCTGCTTGACCAGGTCAGGGCTTTTGTCCCGGATACGGATTTCAGGCTAAAATACAATCCTCAAAAAAAGAAACTGATAGCCGTTTTGCCGGGAAGCAGGCAACAGGAAATTTCAAAATTGCTTCCGCTTATACTTTCAGTATGCAAAAAATATCCGGATTATACATTTTTAATTGCAGCTATTTCTTCTGTTGATCCACAATTGTATAACTCGGTAAAATTAATTCCAAACGCTGCACTCGTAATGGACGATTCTTATAATATTCTTTACCACTCGGATGCAGGAATCATTAAATCAGGAACATCCACCATTGAGGCAGCACTTTTTGAGCTTCCTTTTGTAGTCGTTTATAAAACTACAGGAATTACCTACCGGCTTTCAAAGGCATGGATCAAAGTCCCGTTCATCGCCCTGGTAAATTTAGTCATGGGAAAAGAGATCGTAAAAGAACTGATTCAAAATAATTTTAACTTAGAATCACTGAGCGGTGAATTAGAGGATCTTATTTCAATCGAAGAATATAAAGTGAAAATGAAAGCAGACTTTAGATCGCTAAAAGAGAAATTAGGAAATACAGGGGCATCGAAGAGGGCAGCAGAAATCATCCGTGCCTATTTGAACAATTAATAGTTTTATTACTTTATCAAAACAGTCTCAGCTTGTGTTTTGAATTCGCCAAAATTGTGAGGAAAATCAGCTAAAAGTTTTCCCAGTTCCAGCTTTAATTCTGCTTGTATGCCCAGGTATTCTTTATTATTATATACATTATCCTGTTCATAGATATCCTCAGAAAGATTATAAAGCTGGTCATAATCGAAATAATAAGGAAAGTCGAGTGATGCACCATACCTGACGCCATAATTATCATAATAAGGATGGGGATTTTTAGAACCGTCCCAACCAACCTGTCTGTTTTTTTTGTTTCGATTGCTTTCAATTGCATCATTTTCAAGGAGTTCTATTATATCGCCAGGAGGCCTAAGGGCAATATACTTAAAATCTTTAGTCACAACTGCTTTGCTATAAGCGATTTCAAGCAAGAGAGAATTCCGCCACTCCACCTTTTTACCCAACATTAGTTGTTTCATGCTTTTTCCATCATAATATTCAGGGTTTTTGCCACCTGCCAGATCAATGGCCGTAGCCGGTATATCATTTAAAAGACATAACTCGTCAATGCTTGTTCCCGCTTTAATTAATGAAGGACAATACATGATGCAAGGTATATGGCAGCTTTCATAAGTTGTAAATTTCCCCCTGCTTTGTTGGTCACTTGTGATGATGATCAGGGTGTTATCTGAAATATCGAGTTCAGCAAGTTTACGACATATTGCCCCCACACAATCATCGAGATAGGTTCCCATGCTTTTTCGTTTATCAAGTAGTTTAAAACGATTGATACGACAGGCTTCTTTAAATGTCATTTGTCCAGCAGGCTCTTCATCTATCATTCCTGCAGGGGTAGCAAGAATATCCCAGTCGGCAAATTTATTGTACTGTGCATGGGGAAAGGGCAATGGAAGGTAAAGGTAAAAAGGCCTGGATTTGTTTTCATCAATAAATTCAATGGCTCCTTCAGTGACCCATTCCAGGTTCATGACCCTTGGATTATCATAACAAATCCT
>JADHTG010000057.1 GCA_016776505.1 Bacteroidota bacterium | reverse complement strand
TAACTGCTGTGTAAAAACCGAATTATTTGGCCTTATACTAAAGGACATCAGTTGTTTGCCATATATATCATGTAAAGTAAAATGCAAAGTTTTATCGACAGGGCTTAATTCAATATGAATCAGGTTGCTGGCAGGATTGGGATACAACTTAAGATCAAAACCTCCATTCACCTCCGGAATAGAAATAGTTCTGAGGATACTTATTCGGATCGTATCAAAGCCATCGCATGCGTTTTGAGTTACTTTAACCCAAAAGGTTTTGTTACCAATACCATATGTTGCTGAATCAACGGTAATTTGCCTGCTTGTTTCGGTGGTTGACCATAAATAAGCATCAAATCCTGATCCTGCATCCAGGATAATTATTTCCTCGTTATAGAGGGTGTCATCTACCCCTAAATCAACAGTAGGATTTGCTTTCACCTGTATTGATTGATTCATGCTGTCTGTGCAATTATTCAAGGAAACAGCCTTGAGCCAGACCTCATAATTACCAACTGATGAATATGTATGGGTATTGTTCACAAGTGAATTGATGGTTCCATCGCCTAAATCCCAATAATAATTCAATGTACCGCTAGGGATTGTTGAAGTATTGCTAAATACAAACTCATTTTCATTTAAACATTGTTCCGCATTATTCACGAGGAAGGATGCATCTGGTTCGGGATGAACGGTGATCATTTGTATTATGGAATCACTGCAGCCGGAAGCTGTTGCTGAAAGTAGCTTTACATAATAAATTCCTGCATTAACATAGCTGTGGGTAGGAGAAAGCAGGCTGGAATTCGTTCCATCTCCAAAATCCCAATAAGAGGTGAATGCTCCAATGCTTGTGTTGGTAAACATATAATCATTTCCATCCAGGCATTGGTAGCTGTTATTGACTGTAAAAGAAGAATTGGGTTTTAGCCTCACATACACCATCTTGATGATGCTGTCTCTGCAACCATAAGTTGTTGTGGACACAAGTTTTACACTGAATGTGCCGGCAGAAGTATATATATGCAGAGGATTAATATTAGCTGAAGTAGATGCATCACCGAAGTCCCAGAGGAAAGATGCAGCCCCGCTTGATTTATTCGTAAAGGAAAAACTATTTCCACCCAGACATTGATCGCTATCATTGACAGTGAAAGATGAAAGTGGGGGGGGACGCACATCTACTGTCTTAATAATGCTGTCTTTGCAACCATAAGCACTGGTGGTCAGTAGTTTTATCGCTTTTGTGCCCAAATACTGATAGGTTTTAGCCGGTGGAAATGAATCCGTAGAGTAGGTATTATCTCCAAAATCCCAGAAACTTGAAGTATGCCCTGTACTGGTATTTGCAAATACAAAGGAATTGGTGCTTAAGCATTGGGATGGATTATTAATAGTAAATCCGCTTTTGGGTTTCGGCCTGACATTTACCTGTAGAGAAGAGGTGTCAATACATCCATAAGCTGAAATGGATGTCAGGAAAACAGAATAAGATTTATTTGCGGAATAGCTATGGGAAGGTGAAACCAGGTTGGAAGTGGTGTTATCTCCAAAGTTCCAGACATAGCTTGCTGCCCCTGAAGAAGTATTTGTAAACGAAAAATTATTTACGTTCAAACATTGATTTGAATTGTTCACAGTAAATGCACTGACCGGGAGTGGCCTGATAATGACATCCAAAGTGTCTGTACTCGAACATCCTGCAGCTACATCGGTTACTTCAAGTACATAACTGGTATTTGAGCTGGGCATCACATAAATCTGTGAAGTGCTTCCTATCACATTGTTTGTTAATGTCAGCCATTTATAGCTGAATCCTGATGAAGATGTTGGCCCAATGAGCACAGAATCCCCGATGCATAAGTCTACATCTGCACCTGCATTAGCGGTTGGATGGGAATTGATTTGTATGCTGGTACTCAGTGTGTCATTGTTAGTGAATCCATCGCTTTGTCCGTTTGGAGCTGAACTCCAGGCTGTGATCACAGGATTGGTGCTCCCTGTAAATGTGTAGTTTCCAAGTTGGATGGTATCATTTTCAAAACTCGCCAGATTTCCACTCCAGCTGTATGGAGTTTGTCCGGAGCTGTTCACTTTCCAGTTCACAGAAACACTGGTGAGATTGTTGGTTCCATAATTTGTCAAAACTACTTCCACCTGTTGTGTGCCTTCGCAACTTATTGCATTTGGATTTGTTAATGAAGAAATTCCTGCATCATTGGCAACAGGGGCTATTTCATCTGCACCGATATCCGGATTTGTCGGGTTTCGGTTTTCTCCGTCAATATCGGTTGTTACTCCAGCAACGGATTCCCCGGCATTTCTAAGGGCCAGATTTTTATAATGTAAATCAGTGGCAGAGAGGAACTGCGGATCAACAGAAATCGAATGAGAGTCTTTTGCTGTCGCAGCTGTTAAACTGGCCAGGCTGTTGTATGTGCTACCCCAATAGGCAAACTGACTGCTGTTGGCTCTCAGGTTATTGTGATCGCTTCCACTTATTTGAGAAGCTGAATTGATATAGAAAACGTATCCCGTAGCCATGACAATATTATTATTTTTAAGCACAATATTTGATGATGTAGCACTTGAAGTAGAAATACCTGCTGTCGTACTTCCGCTTCCCCTAAAGTGAATGCTATTGAATACAACATCCTGGTAAGTAACAGCATCCAGTAAGATACCTGTCAGTGAAATTTTAGCAATAAAATTATTGGCAGTAATTCCGTGATTAGCTGCTGATGCACTACAGCCTGTTTGATAAATAGCCACATCAGAACCCAGATTGTAAAAATAATTAGCCTGCACATCAATGGAACCATCACAATCGAGCAATTGCAGATCGTAATTGCCAGTGACATGAGATATAGAATTTCTGAAAGTATTTCCTTTTACAATAGCCCCGTCATTATAGCT
Organism: Bacteroidota bacterium; assembly: GCA_016776505.1. Classification (GTDB taxonomy): domain Bacteria; phylum Bacteroidota; class Bacteroidia; order CAILMK01; family JAAYUY01; genus JABINZ01. The sequence goes on along the minus strand of JADHTG010000057.1, from coordinate 17,233 downwards.
AATTTGAACCAGATTGCTGTAAGCACTGTCGAATACATTGCCTTCAATGACGGTCCCACTTTCATGGCTTGTGCTGACTCCCAGGTAAAGCATATTATATGTTCCGAACTTGACATAGTTGTAGAGAAATGAATTGTGGTTGTCTTGAGACTGGTCTGACCAGATGTTTACGCCTGTTGTATTATTAGTTGACACGACTACATTGATCATCTGGCAGTTGGTAAATGTATTGTAATTCGAATTATTCAGGATATGCAGCACCTGAGAAATAGTGTTTGTGCCAGTTCGCTGAAACGTTATTCCCTTAAAAGTGACATAATCGGCACCTGCCAGTTGTATAGCGGCATTGTTGTTCCCGGTGGCAGAACTGGAGGGAAGCCTGACCACGACTGTTGTACTGTCTCCACTTACACTTTGAAAAATGACCGGGTTTGAAGAACCCATACCAGGAAGCTGGGCCAATGTTATTTGTTCATTGTAAGTCCCATCGGATACATTAAAGGTAAGAGCTCCGCATATACCTCTAGAGCTCATTGCTGAAATAGCGTTGTTAAAAGACTGAAAGTTTAAAGCACCTGTATCGCCTATACTGTATGCACCCGACATGCCTGCATAGATGGTGATGATTAAACTATCATTCTTTCCATTGCCATCTGAGACATTATTCGGGCTGTCAGACCATATCTTGAAATCATAGGCCGTATTAGGAGCAAACGAATAAGTTCCCAAAGTGATCGAAGAAGATGAATTACCGGGGCTGACCGAACCTGTCCAGCTATAGGTTGTTTGGGATGTGCTATTAATTTCCCAGTAGATCTTGAGACTGGTCAGGGTATCTGATCCATAGTTCTGGAAAGTCACTTTTACTGTCCTTGTTCCTGCACAAAATACAGTTGGACTGTCCAGGTTTGAGATACCGGCATCATTGGCTACTGCGTAAAATTCATCTGCACCTATATCGGGAGTTGAAGTATCCCGTGTATCTCCATCAATATCATATTTCACCCTGAAATAAGGAATTGCTTTGGCATTTATCCCCACATTCGACACATGCAGATCGTAATTGCTGACGTAGCCCGGATCAATATTCAGTGAATTTGCATCATTCCCGGTCCCTGAAACCCATGCAGCCAAAGTGCTGTAAGATGAACCATTCATTTTGCCCAATACTGAACCCGATACAAAACAATTATTATTAATGACTGTATCCAGGCCTCCATTTGTGCTGGGAAAATCATATAATAATCCACCTCCCTTATTGATTAAATTGTTGTTTACTACATCTACATAAGTATTTGTATAGCTTGCATTATGATGAATTACAGCTCCTGTTGAGAGTGTGTTGGTAATTAAAAAATTATTGTAATATATATCTGAATAAGCGGTTCCGTAAAGTGATATGCCGGTACAGGAGGCTGTTCCTCCATAATTAAGTATCCAGTTATTATTTACCTGGTTTGGCAATGAAGCCGTTCCTGTGACATTGACAAAAACAATTCCCCTTACTACCTGGCAATTGCTTGCCATCATGTACATTTTGTTATTTGTAATCGTCACACTGGGTGAACTTTCGAGCCGCACTGAATAGGAGACATAATGCCCCTGCCCAGAGCCGAAATCACCCATATTAAAGGTGTTTTCTGTAATTGTTAAAGAAGTTTGCTGTGTCATATAAACTCCAATGCATCCGATGGTATCAAACACATTATTTGAAATGGTATTCCCGCTTGAGGAGGTTGTGGAAAACACTCCATTGTATCCATAGATCATCCTGTTTTGTGAGATCAGGTTATAATTGCCAGCCCCTGAAAGATAGTAATGTGCGCCATTGCCTGTTACCCAGCCTGTAGTAGTATTACTAGGTGATTTTCGCGTTAGTGTCAAGCATTGTATGAATTTATTGTAGTTTGCAGTATTCAATAGTTGTATGACGGTATAATAGTCATTGGTGCCTGTTCTTTCAAAGCCGATTTGTTTAAACGTAATATAATCGGCTCCATCCAACATTAACACATAATCAGTTGTTGTGGTACTACCAGAGGCATATTTTAACATACATGCACTGCTATCGCCACCTGCTGATTTGAAAGTAATGGTATTTGAAGCAGAAGCACCAGAAATGGCTGTAAATTTCACCTGGTTAGCATAAACAGTGTCATAAACAGTAAAAGTTACAGCTCCGCTTACTCCTGATCCTTGTGCAGTACCTCCATCGGTTCTGCTTCCTGAAATAAGATCTCCTGTTACAGATGCCCAGTTTTTATAATTGGTGTTGGTAGCAGCAGCCAGTGGGTTGAGGGTATAATTTCCGCTAAGTTGTGCAAAACTGACATGATAAAGTAACAAAAATGCAGATATACTTAATAAAAATTTGCCAGGTTTATTAATTAGACTTTTCATATGATTTAATTTAGATATCTACCAAATACAAGTAAAAAACCGAAATCAATTAATTACTTTATAATACCAAAAATCCGAGAATTAATAATTGTGTATTTCAAAGTTAATTATTTAACTGATATTCAGAATATAATATCTGAAGTTTATTCATCATGCCTGAAAGAGGTGGGCGGATTGAGTTTTTGATCCATCCGGAAAATAATTGTAATTCAATAAACAGGGTCGCTGATCTTTATTTTATTAAGTATCTACATGTAATATTCCATTGCAAATCAGGAAACATGAATCCTTCATCAGCTAAATCCCCACTTTTAAGCTCCAGGCCATTAAAATAAGCGAAGACTATTTCTGAACCCAGCTTTATTCTTTTGGATACAGGCACCTGCATTCCAATCACGCTTCTGCAATTTCCAAAAAATCCTTTAAACGTATGATTATAATCCTGAAAAATCAGGCCATCTATTGTTTTTTTTGCTTGTTCATGATATATCACATATGTCGGGGACATCATGCTAAAACCCATATAGATACTGGCTCCTGACTGATCCAAATGAATGATGGGTCCGATGAAGTAGGTAAATTGGTGAGAGGAATAGGACATTTCTTTCGTTTCTTCTATCTCCTGAAGAAGATGGTCGATGTAAGTAATATGTCCTTTGCCTCCGATTCCCAGCGTATTGGTGTAGCAATACCCCAGTTTAATCATCAAATACCGTTTATATCTAAATAATATATCAACCCCAGCACTCAGATTAAAAGAAAAAGGATCCAGGGCTTGATAATCTATTACTTCATATTCAGAAGGCTGATGATTAATGGCTTCCCATTTCTCAAATACCGGATTATATAATAATTCAACAGGTTGATTCCTGAGGGATGATTTGAAAAATGATAAACCTAAATCATAACTCCAATTCGATTCTTCCTGTGCAAACAATGGTGTTGAAACACTGAAAAATGTCATACTGATAAGCAAAATATATTTTTTCATAAGCCCATATTTTTGATCAATAAGCAAAGGTTTATTAAGTCGATGAGAATAAAAGCCGGAAAATACTTTTTTCAAACTTTTCAATTTTGAGAATTAAAGAGAACTAAATTCCTGAATTTATTATAAATACCCAAATTAGCAGCTGCCTTTTTCCAATTGATCAATGCTTTATTTAGATCTTTTTTTTATTCCTGAAATAGGTTTTATGATCGTTTTGTTATCCTGATGTAATCCAGGTTTTTCATCTAATAAAGCAATTGCCCTCTTTCTTGCTTCATTCAACAGAACTTTAACGGATTGCTTATTTATATCATCGAAATCCTTTATTTTAATATGCCTGATTTTTTTTCCTGTACCATTTAACAGTCTTTGAGGATCAGGTAGAAACGCACCTGCATTAAAACTTAAATTGATGTGTTTACTATACACAATGATGGCACAAAAACAATCCCATGCCTTTTCGGTGAACCCATAGCCAATATTTAAAGAGATCGTTGAATCACCCACTAATTCAAAGGCAGGTTTCGTTTCTTTCTTCAGCTGAATTCTCAATTGTAGGGCAAGTGCTACGATTTCTTCATAGAATGACTCCAGGTACTTCATTATTTGTTGCTCTGTTTTGACCATTATATATCTTTATTTCATTATTAATGCAAATACTGAAATCTTGATTTTGATCGGCCGACCCTCATCAGCCAAATTTAATCTAAATTATCAAATCAATATCAAGGTTAAGCATCGCTTCGTACTTTATTAAATCACTTTACGAATCAATTGTTCAAAGGATTTTGGTTTGCTCTGCACCAGGGAGATGGTTGATAACCAGTCCAGGGCTCAGCTGAATCGCTTACTGAATTGTTTAGTAAACAGCGATCACATTTTAATTTGGATTTCGTAATTTTCAGTTTTAATTACAACAAATTAAACCCGGATGGAATTCACACTGCTTAAAGATTTACTGATCATATTTACCATAGCCATCATTGTTGTTTTGGTGTTCTCAAAACTAAAAGTTCCTGCCCTGGTTGGCTTCCTCCTAACCGGAATTATTGCAGGCCCCCATGGATTTGGACTTGTAACTGCAGTTCACGAAGTGGAGATCATGGCTGAAATAGGTGTTATACTTTTGCTTTTTACGATCGGAATTGAATTTTCCCTGCGCACATTGCTCAAAATCAAGAAAGTCATTTTACTTGGAGGTGGATTGCAGGTATTTCTCACCGCATTAATAGTAAGCCTGATTGTTTATTATGCGGGCAGGCCAATAAACCAGTCTATTTTCATTGGTTTTATCGTTTCGCTCAGCAGCACAGCCATTCTACTTAAACTATTACAGGATAAGGCTGAGGTGGACAGTCAGCACGGCAGAAATGCATTGGCAATCCTTATTTTCCAGGACATCATTGTCATCCCCATGATATTATTGATCCCTCTGCTGGCAGGATCAGACAATAATTCACCGATGGACTTTTTGATTATCTCGGGGAAAGCCATAGCGGTCATTTTGATATCCTATTTCCTTGCTCGTTTTCTAATTCCCAAGCTACTTTACCTGGTGGCCGGAACAAGAAGCAATGAACTATTCCTTTTAAGCGTTATCGCTATTTGCTTTTCAATTGCCGGGCTAACGAACTATGCTGGTTTATCACTGGCATTTGGCGCATTCCTGGCAGGTCTCTTAATTTCTGAATCAGAATACAGCCACCAGGCTATCAGCAAGATTTTGCCATTCAGGGATATTTTTACAAGTATATTTTTTGTATCCATAGGGATGCTGTTGAATGTGAATTTTTTTCTTCAACAACCTGTGCTCATCTTAATGATCGTAATTGGGGTTATTGTCTTAAAAACAATCATAGTGGGTTTTATCAGTTTTATCACCGGTTATCCTTTTCGCACCAATGTGATCACAGCTCTTGGTTTAGCCCAAATTGGTGAATTCTCATTTATCCTGGCAGGATTGGGATTAAAGGGCACTCTTATAAGTGATAATACCTACCAGCTCATCCTATCTGTGGCCATTATGACCATGGGAGCAACGCCTTTTATTTTCAAGCTGGCCCCCAGGCTTTCAGACAGCCTTTTAAAACTACCCTTGCCTTCAAAACTCAGAGCGGGTTTAAACCCTGTACCTGAAGCTAAAATAGACAAAATAAAACACCACCTGATCATTGTAGGCTATGGAATAAACGGGAAAAATGTGTCTCTGGCAGCTCAACATGCCGGGATCCCTTATGTGATAATTGAAATGAATCCGGCTACAGTCAGGCAACTTTATGATGAAAATGAAAAGGTCATTTATGGCGATGCATCCCAGGAAGAGGTGCTCATTCAAGCAGTTATTGAGAATGCAATGGTCGTTGTAGTAGCTGTCCCTGATCTTACAGCCACTTTGAGAATCACTCAGGTAGCCCGAAGATTGAATCAAACAGTTCATATTATCGTCAGGACGAGGGATTTACTGGAAAGGGAAAACCTGCATGTTTTAGGAGCCAATGAGGTGATACCAGCTGAGTTTGAGACATCGATCGAAATATTTTCCCGGGTACTTACAAAATACCTGGTGCCTATGGAAGAAATAGAAAAATTGGTGACAGAGGTCAGGGCAAGCGAATACGAAATGTTAAGAAGCTTTTCACCATCCACCATTCCTACGTTTAAATGCCATTATTCCGACATGGAGATCACGACCATAAAAGTGGAAAAGGATGCATCCATTATCGGAATTACCATGAGAAAAATGATTGATTCGGACCTGAAAATTAATTTCCTGGGTGTCAGAAGAGCAGAAAAAATGCACAATTGCCTGGAAAGAGATTTCACGCTACAATTTGATGATATTTTAATTTTAATGGGAACACCGGAAGATTTGAACAGGACAGCGAAGGAACTTAAATCTTAAGGATTGATGTGATATACTAATGTCTGTTTGTGGTAAATTTTATGAGTTTCATTCAAATCTGCTGCTTGAATTATTGAATAACCACTGACATCCTTTTTACTCTTTTCGGTGCTGCCATCAGATAGTATTCTTGTTCCTCCTGCTAAAGGATTCCCGAAGTCCACTAATTTATCTCCTATGGAGTCCTTCCATGCAAACCAAGGTTTCATTCCTTCTGCCTTCTGCTCTTCTGTTGCAGTGCCCATCTGACTCATTTCTTCTTCAGGTGCATGGTAAATTACCATAAGGTTTTTCATAGTATAATTTTATTAATTATTTAAGTTCATGTAAGATGTCATTTCATTGATTTGAAATGAATGTTCAGACATTTTTTTACTGTATTAGGATAGCTTACAATATTATTTAACTTGAGTAGCACTTTTATCAGTCGTAGAGGAAACGTCCATTTTTTTGAATTTTTTAATTATGCTTTTAGATTCATGCAACTGACGTTTTAGATTGATTATTGAGGCTGTCAAAAAAGAAATGGCCAATAATATCCCTAAAGAAAAACTCACGAATATGAGCAAAGCTGATGAAGTTTTAATATTCCAGAACAGCAAATTAACTTGAATTTCGGAGGTGTTTTGAAGTGTAAATACAACTGTAAGAATCAATATTACAATAGCCAATGTTAATAAAATCGTTTTTCTCATTTTTTTCTAATTTAAAAGTCAATAATAATTAATCCGCTTTAATAATTCAACCTTCATGCTATAATTCTTCATGCATTTTATCATAAGCGTATAAGCATGATTATTTGATCCATTTTTTCTTTTTGAAATAATACAACATCCCCAGACCCAAAGAAATGATAACGCCCCACATAATAAAATAGCTGTACTTGTAATGCAGTTCAGGCAACACATCGAAGTTCGTTCCATAAATTCCGGCAATAAAAGTAAGCGGTATAAAGATGACAGAGAAAACCGTCAGAAATTTCATGACATCATTGAGTTTAGTGGCCATTGTGGTGTGGTAAATGTTTAGCTGGTCTGATAATATCTCCCTGTAATTGTCAGTGGATTCTACGGCATGATTAATATTGTCAACGAGCTCTTTGAAATGTGCTCCGGAACTTTCACTTATCAGTTCGGATTCCAGTTTGGACAAAACCAATATCATTTCCTTTGCCGGATTGATATTTTTTCGCAGGAAATTAAGCTCCCTCTTATAAGCATTGATTTCATCAATCACACTTTGGTTGGGATCTGACAGGAGTTTTTCTTCTAAGTTCTCAATTTTATCCCCAAATTCACTGATGATATAAATATAATTATCTACAACAATATCCAGGAGTGCAAATGTTAAATAGTCTGTTCCTGAATTTCTTATCCTCTTTTTTTGTGCCCTGATGCGTTCTCTGACCGGTTCGAAAACATCTCCTTTGGTTTCCTGGAATGAAATGAGTACCTTTTCAGTTAAAATTAAACTTAAATTTTCAACAGAAACGGAAGATGTGGTTTCATCCTGTTTCATCATTTTCAGAGAAAGAAAAATACAGTTTGTAAACTCCTGTATTGTAGGGCGAGCCTGTGTATCCATCACTTTTGCAAGAACCAGGGTGTCAAGATAGAATCCCTCTGCAATCTCTTGCATAACGGATTCATTATGTAAACCATCGATATTAAACCATGTTACAGTGTTCTTATTCTTATATTTTAAAACATCTTTTACCGTATTGATGGCGTTTTCCTCTAAATTATTTGCATCAAAATCAATCACACGCAACAATACATTATCAATCTTTTTTTGTCCCCTGAAAATCAAAGCATCCGGGGAAATACCAATCTCTGTTTTTTGCTTCTTAATAAATCTTGCCATATTTCAATTTTATAATTTTTTTAAATATTAATCTGTTTCAGAAGCTTACATTAATTCCAAAACTGAGTTCATTATCCAGACTTTTTAAAGAGGAAGGAGGCTTACTGTCATAAATGATGACAATTAAAACACTGTTTTGATTATACATGATCTCATTTTTCATTTAACAAAAGTAGTCATTTTCGATTTTCGATTCCTGGATTGCATCTGAATTAAATATAGGAATAGCTGTAGTATTCGATGATAATCCTGTCAATTTCTTACAAATTAATGATCATATGAAAAATAAGATGATTGCCATTTTATCTCATACTAATTCAGTATATCCTTATGAAAACCTGGGAAATGACCTTCATTCTAATACACAACACCTGGTGTTTTGTGCAAATAGGTGGTGCTACTTAATTGGCTTAACATAAAATGGGCAACATCTGCTCTTGAAATCATTTTGGTTAAAATGTAATTCCCAACATGGGCTCCATGTTTATATACTGCCCGTTTTTTCCCGTTGGTAAGTTGCCCGGGTCGGACTATGGTCCAGTCTAATTTGCTTTTTTGAATTAATTTTTCCTGTTTGGCTTTATCCCTGAAGTAAAAAAATACAATAAAAGGGATGACAAAAAGAGTGTAATATAAACCCAGCTTAAACCTGCTGTCATTTACTCCCAGGGATGTTATACAGATGAATCTCTTTACACCTTGTTCCTCCATTGCCTGAATCATATGCTCGGTTCCCTTTGAAAGAATAGAGGTTGGGATGAAAAAACGTTTATGTCCGAGTGCAGATAATACGGCATCCTGTCCGTTCACAACCTCTTTCACCTTGTCGAAATCCAATATATTCCCCTGAATAATATGAAGATTCGGATTTGTTAATTTCACTTTTTTGGGATTGCGGACAAGGACAGTTACTTCCATGTTCAGATCAAGAGCCTGGCTAAGCAGTTTTTTTCCGGTTCTACCGGTTGCTCCAATTATTAATAATCTCATGTTAAGTCAATTATATTCGTGTTTTATCAAACACCAGTTATAATGATGTTCGTTTTAGCTTATTCAATATTGAACACCAGTCATTTCTTCAGATAAATTCCATAGCCGTTTTGCATGGGCTTCGTTTTTTGACAGCTCATTAGATTTCACAACAACCGGGTGGCCTTTCATCTCCATAAATCCCGAAGGGCCAAAATAATCTCCCGATTGAGCATCTTCATCAATAGCTGCTCTAAGTGTTGGCAATACACCAATTTCTACTTTTTGAGAAAAGAGAGGATTCAACTTTTTAAACATCAATGAATGTCTTTGTAATTCTGTACTTGTCCATCCCGGATGAGAAGCAGTTATTTTTGGAGAATTGCTACTACCTTTGAGCTTCCTTGCCAATTCATAAGCAAAATACAGGTTCGCTATTTTGCTATCTCCATAAGCTTTTCCGGTAACATACTTTCTTTTTTCCCAGTTGATATCATCAAAATCAATATTTCCCTGCCTATGTGCTATACTTGAAGTTGCTACGATTCGAGATCCTTTTGTCTTTTTCATTAAAGGCATTAAATACCCGGTCAAAGCGAAATGTCCCAAATGATTGACCCCCATTTGTATCTCAAAACCATCTTCGGTATTTGAAAAAGGACATGCCATCACCCCGGCATTATTGATTAAAATATCTAATTGGACATAGGAAACAATTATTTCTTCAGCGAAAGATTTTATGGAGTTCAAACTATTGAGGTCGAGCTGTCGCACATCTATTTTTGAGTTATGAAAGAATTTACTGATTTCCTGGGCAACCCTTTCTCCTTTTTGAATATTCCTAACAGCCATTACAACAGTTGCATTTTTTCCTGCTAATACTTTAGCGGCTTCTTCCCCCAAACCACTTGTGGCTCCTGTAATGATGATTACTTTGTCTTTTTGATCAGGGATATTGCTGTGATTCCATTTTGATTTTGACATGATTTCTTATATTTAATATCAATATGAACTTGTTGTTTTGAATTATAAAAATCCTTCTAAATTTATTTTAACATCAATTTTCCCTGCCCTGAAAGAATGCCGTTGCTTAAGATTCTGAATATATACATACCACTATCCATGTTTTTCATATCAATAATGACTTCCCCCTGGCTGATATTATTGATTGTTTTTACCAATTTCCCGGCAGTGTCTGTGATACTTAGCTTGTATTTTTTATTAGCATCATACTTAAATAACAGGCTAGTTTGATCATTAAATGGGTTAGGATAGACCCTGACATCCATGTTTTTGTTATACTCACGGATATCAGATGTCGGGTCACCAATTTTATAAATTTTTCCATCAAAAATACCAGCAACATACACTTCTCCGTTTACATCTTCACCGAAACTACTAAATCCACTTCCGGGCCATTTGCCGTGGTTGATAGTTTTCCAGCTACCTCCATTGTTGTAAATAGACATAATCCAGCCTCCACAGTAATCACTGAACAGGTAATGGCCTGTTAAGCTCGGGTGGTCAGATCCCCTGTAAACAACACCACCTGTTACTGAGCATCCACCTGGTGTTCCACTTTGAGAGAATTCATAAATGGGAAAGGTCAGACTGCCCGGCTGGGGACAAGCTCCTGAAGTATTATATGTGGCATTTCCTTCATAACACCTCCAGCCGTAGTTTTCACCTCCGCTGCTGCTAGCAGCTTGAAAATCGATTTCTTCCCACTTATTTTGCCCTACATCAGCAATCCACATATCACCAGTTAGTGCGTCAAATGAAAATCTCCAGGGATTTCTCAATCCCATTGCCCAAATTTCATTCAAGGTGTTCGGATCGCTTACAAAAGGATTTGTTGAGGGGATTCCATAAGGTGATCCTGAATTCACATCAATACGCAGCATCTTTCCAAGTAATACCTTCGTATTCTGCGCCCTGTTTCCAGGGTCACCGCCAGATCCACCATCACCCATCCCGATATAAAGGTAGCCATCCGGTCCAAAATTCAGATCACCTCCATTGTGGTTGCCGAATGGTTGAGGAATGTTTAATAGTTGTAGTTCGCTTTCGGGGACAGCTACATCCGGATTCCCTCCATCAACTGAAAATCTTGAGATCTGAGTGCTTCCATCAGAAGCAGTGTAGTTCAGATAAAAATAGCCATTATGGGTATAGTCAGGATGGAAAGCCAGGCCTAGTAAACCTTGTTCGTTTTGCCCATCGTTTACTATATTACGAATATCCAGGAATGCTGTAGAATTTGTATTGCCATCAGAATTTATGATTTTAATTCGTCCTGCTTGTTCCACAATGAACAAACGACTGTCACCTGCGTTTTCAATGCCCAGGGGTTTGGTAAATCCGGAAGCATGCAAGTTGAGTTCGACCTGCTGGGCAATAGCTAACTGGCTGCATACTAGGCATGCCGTGGTCAATAATAACCTATATATATGATTCATTTTAAATTATTTATATTGTTTATACGAATCGATCCATTAATTCATCATTTTCCTTTTGATCCTATAAAACCACTTATTTCGCTTTCATTTTATTCCCTCTTTTATCGTGTGTGACCTCAGCTAATCCGAGAGCTTCCATCAAAGGGGGAATATACATCCCGAAACGTCCGCGAAAATTCTTTTTGAGTCCATACCATCCACCAACGGGATTATCAGAAGAACGGCCCCAGTGCTCTACGGTGTCTTCTTTGGTATCCTGTTTTTCATCTTTGCTTCCTAATTCCATCCAGTCTCCACGTTTATTCAGCATGGCATGCAGATCGGAAAGACAACGGATATCATAATGCAAAATCGTTTTTCCAACCGTGCAAACCAATATCTCTTTTCCTTCTTTTTCATCCACATGCATGCTATATTCGGATGTTAAGGGTGGTGTTTTAAGAGTTAATGGATTCTCTTTTTGACCAATTTTTTCTTTGTAATTCATATTTTTTGTTGTTCATAAGCTTCAGACACTTATTTTTATACATATTTCAGCATCTAACAGTCATCCTGATGTAAATCGATTTCCTAAAGATAATCTTGGGTGAAAGGGCAGGAGTGAGCCTGTTATTTCGGAGTTTAAACTTTGTAAATACTTAAAATTCGTGTCGATTCAGCTTGATTCTGTAAAATAATAATATGCAAAGTTACTGATTTTAATAATTCCAAATTTAAACTTATTCCAAATAAAAAGGGAATAGAAGAATATACTGAATTCAAGCTGAGAAATTAAGTGGTTTTACAGCTTTTTACCTGATAACGAAGATGAAAAATAGGTGTTTAAATTATTTTATCAGTATCAGTTTTTTAATTAAGCTGTGACCGCCCGCTTGCATTTGGCTATAATAAACACCTGCGGGCTTTTCCTTGGCATTCCAGTCCACTTTGTGAGTGCCTGCAAGCTTGTAAGCATTTACAATAGTTTCAATCCATTGACCACTTACATTATAAATTTTTAGAGAAACATGGGTTGGTCTATATAAGCGATATTCAATAGTAGTGGATAAATTGAATGGATTGGGATAATTTTGACTTAAGCTAAAATTATTTGAAAAAGCTTTTAAGCGGTTCTCCTTGATTCCCTCTTTTTGTCCATAGTATAGAGCTCCCATATCCGCTACAGAACTATCAGGATCCAAGGGAGAGCTTGGATCTCCAGAATTTATACAAGGCGATTTGGTGCTATCCGAAACAGGGAATGAAGACCAGGAGAGATGGAAGTCTCCGCTCAAAGAATCCGCAAATAATGGGTCAGCATCAATACAACCTGTCCCAAACCAGGGATGTCCGGCTCCTCCTCTTATATCAGAATATTTTGCTACAACTGTCTGTGCACCTGAAAAAGCCAAAGCCGGAAAAGAACTATGATACAGAATGTTATTGTAGAAATTGGCACTTGAAGATGAATGGTCAAAATATAAATAGACATCACCTCCTTCATCAGCTGTATTTGAGTTGAATGTGTTATTAAATATATTCATACTGCCAGAAGTAGTGGCCATGCTCAATCCGCCCCCAACACTCATTGCATCATTGTCATTAAAAATATTATGATCAATTGTAGCGGTTCCTGATTCAAGAAATACATTGGCTGCGCCACCATTCTGTAGGGAATTATTCTTTGTAAAGCTGTTGTTTTGAATATTCAGATTGCCACCACCATGTTCAATCCAAAGGCCTCCTCCATCCCATACCGCGTTATTCCCGCTGTGCATGTTTCCGGATAAATCTATTGTTCCGGATGCAATTTCGATATAAGTACCCCCGGCACTACCGGCAATTGCAGCTGAATTATTTGTCAAAGAATTGTATTTGAATTTAACAGTAGCGTTTGTATTCGGACATCTGATCCAGCAGCCGCCTCCATATTCATTTGCCGTGTTATCATTGAATGTGTTGTATTCCACAATAACTGTAGAATTTTCTCCTACAGGATATAACATGGCTCCGGCAGCATCTCTTTCTGCTGTATTGTTTTCAAACAAGCAATCCATTATCCTCATTTCGGTATCGGCTCCCTCAGTCTGTATAAACAATCCTCCAGCCGTACCATAAGGGTAACCTGATGTATTCGGAGATGAATTTTTTCGAAATGTACAATTTGTTATTTGGATATTTCCGGTCACTGAGTAAATATTCACGCCGGCAGCAACATAAACTGCCACATTATCATTAATTGTACACTTATGAAGACTTACATCGGCACTAGTTGTTTCAATACCCAATCCTCCACCATAGTCTGCATTCCCATGTTGAATAATAACACCTTCAATTGAAATATCCCCGGTATTTGATAAGTTTGTTAATTGCATTACCTGTATTGAATTATTTCCATTCAGGACCGGGGAGCCTGCACCCATAATGTGAATAGTGTATTCTTCATTTGACCAGTAGGTGAGTGTCGCGCTTACATTATAAGTGCCTGACATCACCTGAATAGTGTCATGAGCTCCGTTAGTAGCCGCAGTATTGAGAGCTGCCTGGAATTCGGATACATTGGAGACCGTAAAGTGAGCTGCATTTGCAACCGAAATGATGGCTGAAATCCCTAATAATTGGAAAAGGATCAACTTCCTAATCCTCCTGATAAAACCAATTTTAATTTTTTTGAGTGTCGCTGACTTCATTTCTTTTAATTTTTATTTCCTTATTCTTTAATTGATAGCTTATGGTTTCCTGGGTATAGTTTTTAGTTATTTTCTACATATTTAATTATTCCCTTATAAACGTGCCATGCTAATTCTTTTTGAAATTCTGCGCTTTTCAGCAGTTTATAATCCTCCCAATAATCAAAAAACAAACATTCCAATAAAACTGCAGGGCATTTGGTTTTCATCAGCACATAAAAATCGGCCTCCCGATCTAAATCACCATCACTATAAAAGTCAAATCGTAATTTGAGGTTCAGATCAGTATAATATTTTTCTACTTCTTCACCTATGTAGGTTGCTAAAGAATCACTCCTTGTCACTCCTGGTGTTGTATAAATTGAAAAACCGCTGGCATTATGGTTCATAGATGCATTTGAATGAATCGAAATAAATAGCGTATCTGCAGCTGGAAACTGGTTGGCTACCTGTACCCTGTATGAAAGAGACAGATCCCTTGAATCAGTTGTTTTAACGGTTGTTACTATGTTATAATCCGGGTAATTTGACCTGAGATAGAGTTCTATCAAGCCCCCGATTTGCCTGTTGATAAATCCTTCATAAGCAGTTTCGCCGTTGGGAAAAGTAAACATTTTTGAGGGTGCTGTTGTATAATGACCATTTTCGTCTATCCCTCCATGTCCAAAATCTAATATGATGTTTTTCATTTTTACTGTTTTTATTTTCAAATCCATTTGAATTTCCGTTCAGCTTATTCACCATAAGCAAAAGGATAAAAATCTAAAAAGTGCTGCTTTACTAAAATAGATTTTCTGCTGGAAAATCAGACTTAATAATTTAACACTGATTCTCGTCCACCTACTAAGATAGCATTTTTTTTTACTTGTTTGAGTAGTCATTATTTCACATTATTTTTCATTTTAGCCGTTTCATTAATTCGTCCAGATTAATGACTGAAGCAAATTCATCCTGTAAGCTTGCCAAAGCGGTTTCATGAATAAATTCAGCAGATATTCTTTGTCCATCCAATCCAAACTTGTCGAAAGTAGCTGTTGCATCTGAAATAACAAAGGTTTCAAAGCCATAGTCTCCAGCCATCCTGGCTGTTGAAGAAATACAGTGGTCTGTGGTCAAACCCGCTATCACAAGCTTTTTGATACCGGAATTGTCGAGTCTTTCTTTAAGGTCGGTACCCATGAAGGCACTGTTTACATTTTTTTTAATCACAGTTTCTCCCTTCAATGGTTTGACCACCTCCTGTAAATCGTTTCCAGCTTGTCCTTCTACCAGCCTCGAGTCAGGATTTGTTGAGCAGTGCCTGACATGAAATATGGGCCCATTAATTTGTCTCCAAAAATGCAACAGCTTCCCGGCATTGGCTTCTGCATCCGGGTTGTTTCTGTGTCCTCCCCAATATTCTGTGTCTTCAAATCCTTTTTGAATGTCGATTAGTATTAATGCTGTTTTATCAGTTCTTTCCATGTTTTTGTCATTTTGGTATTCATACACAAGGTTTCTGCGGGATTATTGACAAATTAAATGATCAATCCAATTTTCAAATTTCTTTCGTTTTGATGAGGTAGTCAAATCCTCCTTTTCTTAAATTGATTCCAAATTCAAGGTAAGCTTTCAAACAGGCCAGGAAATTAGCCCATCCTGCTGTATTGTTTTTCAGCCATTTAATGCCCATTTCATTATTTTCCATGCTTTTCTCAGTCACGGTGACTAAAGTGGAATTGCTGGATCGACTTTCTAAATTAATTTCCACCAGCAGTTCATTTCCCTCAAAACTATCCCAATAAAATGAAATTAATTTGTCCTTAACGATCTTGCTCGCGCGAACCGGAAAAGATTCGTCGAACTCCGGGAATTTCCAGATTAAAGTCTTTCCTTCTTCCAGTCTTCCACTGCTTTCTGAAATAAAATAGTGAGACATTTTACCCGGATCAACAATGGCTTCGAAAACTTCATCACATGCTTTGCTGATTTGAATTGCGGTTTCAATATTAAGTGTATTTGTTTTCATTGTTATGCTAATTTATTAATGTGTTATTGAAGGAACGACAAAAGCAAATCCTTTAAAAATAACCTGAAATATCAAGCGTTTCCTTATTCCTGATATTCCTGCTATCTGATTTCCATTGTGCTGCCAATTCCCTAAAATAAGGTTCAGTAAATGAAATAAAATGTTTCAAGGAATCACAAAAATGATTCTGCCCTTTGTCACGCGGATCACGGATCCTGTCCTTAGGGCATCCACCGTAACAAAAGGAGAGCCATTCACATACATGGCAGATTAATGATAGATTTTCTTTTATCTTTCCGAATTTTTCCTGCTTAGCTGAATTCAGCATATCAATCAGCTTGTTTTCCATGATATTGCCCAGTTTCCATTTTGGTTCCACAAAATAATCACAGGCATACACATCTCCATTGTGTTCCACTAACACATAAGATCCACAAGATGGTTCCAGGGTGCATTCCGGTGAGGGCAGGTCCACAAATCGATAAAAAAGGTTGTCGAAATACCTCACATACGATTGCCTGCCTTCTGATAAATCCTGGTACCAGAGTTTAAATATTTCAATAAGAAATTCAGTAAACTGTTTTGGTTTAAGGGAGAAGGAAGCTGCCTGAGCAGGATTGTTTTTATCCTTTTCAACGACAGGAATGAATTGCATCCAGCTGATTCCCAAATTTTTATAAAACAAGTACAATTCACCTGGGAAGTGCGCCGAATAATCGGTGAGTGAAACCATGGCATTTAGTTCCACTCCCTTTTTAATAAGCATTTGGGCTATTTTATGAACTTTTTCCCAGCTACCCTTACCGTTATTATATATCCTGTACTTATCGTGGATATGTTTGGGGCCGTCCAGGGATAAACCCACCAGGAAGTTGTTCTCTTTCAGGAAATCTGCCCATTCCTCGTTTACTAAGGTGCCATTGGTTTGAAAGCCATTTCCAACCACTTTTCCAAAGCCATATTTTTTTTCAA
>JADHTG010000005.1 GCA_016776505.1 Bacteroidota bacterium | reverse complement strand
CAACACATCATTATCAGCAGGCAGGTGTGTTTTATGTGACACTGGAAGCCAAAAGCAAGCAGGGCTGCACCGATTCCATCACAAAACAGATTACTGTTTACTCTTCACCGATCACTGCTTTCAGCATCAACGACTCCACACAATGTCTTGATTCCAACAGCTTTGATTTTACCAACTTATCAGTGATCAGTGACGGAGTGATGAATTACCAGTGGATTATTGACCACGACACCTTCACACAAGAACACCCAAACACCCAAACACTCCAAAAGTGGGGAAAGTACCCCGTAAAACTTATAGCTATGAGCGACCACGACTGCCCTGACACCGCCACTTCCAGTATCTACATTTATCCAATGCCAGTTGCAGCCTTTATTTATCTCAACAATTGCCTCGAAGATACCATGTGGTTTTATGATAGCTCGATGGTGGATAGTGGCAATATTACTCAATGGTTCTGGGATTTTAAAAATGGGAACACAAGTGCCAATAAAAACCCATTTACCATTTATTACGATACTGGTCAAAAATCAGTTACCTTGGTAAGCACCAGTGATTTTGGTTGTGCAAGTGATACAACTCAGTTTTTTACCATAGAAAGTAAAGTAAGTCAGCCACTCCTGGAACGAGCTACTGTTGAAAACGATGAACATATTTTGGTGGAGTGGAAAAAGCCAATGGAAGGTATTCCTATGACATACCATCTGGAACGCTCAGACGATGGCGCATGGTGGGATTATCTCTCAGGTGAAGATCAGGCCACTTTTAACTATGAAGATTATATGGTTTACCCGGATGAGCGGAGTTATTATTATCGCCTGAAGGCTACAGATAGTTGTGATTTCACAGGAGATTATTCGAATTATGGCAAGAGTATTTTGTTGCGGGTGGATACGAGTGGGGCTTATCCCAGGTTGAGTTGGCCGGACTATGAAGAATGGAGTCAGGGAGTTGCAGCTTACGAACTTCAGGTAAAAAGTATAAAGTCTAAAGGACAAAGTGGGGATGAGTATACGCCAGTGGCTGTAATATCCCAATCCGAAATCCCCAATCCGCAACCCGGAATTTCATGTGTAGACAGCATGACTAACATCCAGGCAGCCTCCTACTGCTACCGGGTAATCGCTTATCGTAACGAAGACAGCCTGCAATCCGTTTCCAACGTGCTGTGCATACCTGCGGAGTTCAGGTTGTTTGTGCCCAACTCCTTTACTCCCAATGGAGATGGGATCAACGACATTTTCCTGCCAAAAGGTATTTTTGTTTCTGCATACAATGTACAGATTTTCAACCGCTGGGGGGAGAAGGTGTTTGAGAGTGATGATATGAATGTGGGATGGGATGGAAAGTTTAAAGGGGAAATTTGTCCGGTTGGAGTATATTATTATCATCTTTCTGCCAAAGGGCCGAATGGAGGGGGCAAGGGGCAGGCCGGGAGTGTGATGCTTTTGAGATAAAAAACGGAAAGCTGGAATGGAGCATTGCAAAACATAAATTTTGTTGTAAATTGGTAATTCAATCAAAACACTACGATTAAAACTCAAAAGATGAAATTACTTGTCTTTTCAATCTTTTCGTTTGCAGATAAATTTCCTTGCAGTCTGATTATCAGTCAATTACCCCCCCCCGTTTTATAAATACCCCAAAATACACGGCTGCCAATACCTTCAACACGAAAGGGAAATTAATGTAAGCGGAAGTAAAAATAAAGGAGGCAAAACCCAGCCTGTAAAACATTATGCAGGAACAAACCGGATTTTCTCGTTGAGAAAAACGGTTTTGGGGTTTACTTAGCCGGGCTAAGAGAAAGACTCACAATCTTACGTATTAAACGCCCCCAAAACCTGGCTGCGAAGTTAGGGTTTTGGATTTATTAAATTAACTTTTATTAAAATTTAAAATTTACGAAAATGAAGAATAAAATATTAGTAATCACTTTAATTTCAATATTTAGTGGAATACTTTTGATATCATTAATTAATTGCCAAAATGAAATTACAAATGATATTGCTTTACCATATTTTTCAAATGATGATTCAAATACTATTGATACTGTTAATGTAGATATTATATATGAAGAAACAGGCACAATTACAACTTCTAATGTTGAAGTCGATTCTGGAATCCTTCACTTTGATACTCGGGCAGATTTTGAAATTATAGTTGAGGAAATCATTAATCGATCAAGATCAGATATTGATCAGTGGGAAAGCACACTGGAGTTTACCTCTAGATATTCATATTATAATGATTTGGAAGACAATAATGAGAATATAGACGATTATGATAATGAAATTATTAGATTAGCTGATCCATATTTTGCATCTATTTTAAATCGCTATGATGAAATTATTGTTGATGACACGCTGTATACTTACGATTTTGCTGAAAAAGAGGTGACTTTGACATTTCCAGACTATTCAGATACAACAATTAGTTTACAAGGCGGTTCTTTCTTTGTTGCAAATTTTTATGAGGAATGTGGTACTTGTAAAACATGGGCTGGTCCAAAATATTATAATACTGATGAAAAATTGATGGCGTATAAATGGATTACAAATGCTCAAATATACAATTCAATTGGTGCTGGTCTTAAATATTATAAAAAGAATAGGAGAAATAAATGGAAGAGATATAGCACAAGTCAGCTAAATTTACATATTGATCAATGGCATGATGTAGATTGGTATTTTTCAAAATACCCTCTTGTCATTCATAACCTAACATATAAAAAACGTAAGACTACTAATAAGAACCACAATCAATGGGTATTTCCTGAGGGTTGGACTCTTTTTGATGAAGGGTATTTTTGTGCACAAAAGTTTGAAAGATTTCATTGTTATACAACTGGTTACTGGAACGATTTACATCATGATAATGAGTGTCATTAATAAATATTTTTTAACTTTTGCTTTATTAGTAAGTTTAAGTTATAATACTTACTCACAGGACAGTGTTTCTGTGAGTAAGTTCCCTATTAAGTCAAGCTTTAATATTGATTTACTTCAAGTAAACGCAGGTGTTGAGTACCTATTAAGAAAGAATCTTGTTGGAGTTGTTGAAATTGGGCCTGGTTTTGGGTATAATTCTAAAGGAATGGAAGCATCAGGTCACCTAGCATTTGAATTAAGATATTACCCTTGGCTTAATACGAGATATATGAAAGGAAAAGAAATAAAGAATTTTAATGGTTTATATATTTCTGAATACTCGTTTTTCCAGTATAAGAAAGTTCTCACTTCAATTCCAGGATTTTATTTATTTCAAATACCAGCAAGCATTGTAGTTGGTTATCAGGTTTCTTTTTTAAAGTATCTCTTTTTAAATTCGAGAATAGGATATGGCATTCATTATATTAGAGCATTTAAACAATTTCAACCAGGTCCAGTAATTGATATTCAGTTTGGTATATTTATTAAATTCCCAAGGTGAAATTATAGTAAAATTGAATAGATTACATTTAATATAACATTACAACTTTAATTGTTAATGTAAAAGTTGGATTCTTAGTATTTGTATAGATAAAACTTTATTATAGCTAGGATAGTTTATATTTAACTCAAATATTATTGCATATATGCTCAATGAGCAAATGAAGTAAAAAACAGTACAGTACTATTGAAATAATAATTAAGAATCAAAATATTTATTAATAACTACTTGTGATTTAATCTTAATATACAGTTAAACGCTATTCTCATCATATTAAAGTAACATTACATAATCTTCATCCCATATTCAAGACCTTATTTTAGTTATTTCAAGCTTTTGTATGCCTTTTCATTGAAAGTATCATTTACTGATTACATTAAGACACTTGCTTAATCAAACATTCCATTTGCTGATTTTACGTTTTTCAGAACACTGATATAGTGTATTTTCGGTGCTTAGAATTACTAAAAACAAAGCATTGTCAAAAGAAAAAAGGATACAGCAAAGATGAAAAAGTACATACTATCTATCTTCCTTTCATTAACAATTTTTGGGAGTATACAGGCTCAGCAAACAGTTTATGTATCTGGAGATAATTTGTACTTCAGAACTGATACAGTAATAAATGCAGAATTATCAAGTATCTATAATGAACTTGAATATTATGAATTGATTGAAGAGGAAGAATAAGTGTGTCCATTGTTGCTTTTTTTTCTATTTTATAGTATTGATAGAGAATTTCAAAATCTTAGAATTTTATACACAATTGTAATTTCCAATATCCAATATCCAACTCTCAATGCAGAATATCGAAGTTTTTTTCACTACTTCATTATTGGATATTCGGTGTTCATCATTGGCTATTCAATTATATAATTATGAATTTTCAATATCCAACCGTCCTACACTACGTTTCGGCCGTGCAAGCACTCAATCTGGATTAAGTCTGTGACTTGATCCTTTTGTTAAATTATTAAGGTTGAAAATTTCAGATAATCAAAGGATTCAGTTACAAACCGAATCCAGCCTGGTGAAGTTGAAACAATCACGTCCCCATTCAAAATTCTTTATTCGATATTCGATATGCAAATCGAATGAACAATTTACTTAAGCAGGTTTTAATTATTTGCTCTGTAAATTAATTTCTTACAATACTTTTTCATAAAAATCAAAACAATTACCTTTGCAGTCGGAAAAAGATTAAGTTTTTAAATTGTTATGATAACTGTACAGATTAGTGATAATGAATCTATCGATAAAGCCCTGAAACGCTTTAAGAAAAAACTGGAAAAAAGCGGAGCTTTAAAGGAGTATCGGACAAGGAGGTTTTTTATTAAGCCCTCTCTTGAAAGAAAAGATGAAATAAGTAAAGCAAGATATAAGCAACACCATATCAGCAAGGAAAATCAGTAAGAATCTCTCAATGATTCAAGAGTTTTGCAGCTGGCTTAAAAATGAAAAGCGATATTCTATTCATACCGTCAGTTCATACATGAGCGATCTGAATCAATTTAAAAGCTACCTGGCTCAGCATTATCCCAATACCGAACTCACTAATACCAAAGCTCCTATGATAAAATCGTGGATGGTTTTATTAATGGATAAACATTTTTCTCCCACGACAATTAATCGAAAGCTGGTTGCATTAAACTCTTTTTTTAAGTACCTTGTTAACGAGGAAAAAATGGATAAGAATCCTGTAATCAACCTGAAAGGTCCTAAAAAATCAAAGCGCCTGGTCAAGTACCTGGAAGAAGATGAAATTCTCAATATCTTGGATAGTTTCGAATTTGAAGATAATTACGAAGGGATACGTAATAAATTAATCATAGAAATGCTTTACGGAACGGGAATTCGTCTGGCAGAGCTTATTGGTCTTAAAACCAATGATGTTGATTTGATATCGGCTTCACTTAAAGTGCTGGGAAAGCGAAACAAAGAAAGGATAATTCCCATTAATGTATCCCTGAAACAGCAAATAGAAAAATACATCGATTTGAGAAAAAATGTTGCAGGAAGTGAATCAAAACAGGAATTGCTGTTAACAACTAAAGGGAATACACTGTATCCCATGTTGGTTTACCGGGTTGTAAAAAAGTACCTGGATCAGTTTGCTGCAAGAACAAAAGTGAGTCCGCATGTTTTAAGACACAGTTTTGCCACTCATTTGCTCAACAGAGGAGCCGATATAAATGCAATAAAGGAGCTTCTTGGACATGCCAATTTAGCAGCAACCCAGGTGTATACACACAATACGATTGAAACGTTGAAAAAAGTGTATAAGCAAACCCATCCTCGTGAGTAATGACATTATAAATAATAAAATATAGTTTTATGAAAATTGATATTCATGCAAAAAACATTAGGGTTAAAGATTCTCTTAAAGAGTTAATTAATAGTAAAGTAAAAAAGCTGAGTAACTTTCATGCCTATATTCTGGATACCGATGTGTATTTGAGAAATGAAGGAGAGGGTTTAAAATCAAATGAAGTACAAATTAAACTGAATATCAAAAACCAGGTTTTAGTCTCAAAAGAAAAAGGAAATACATTTGAGCAGGCATTGGAAATTGCTGTTGGGAGCATGAAAAGGCAGTTAAAAAAGGCCAAGCAAAAATAATACAAATTAATTTGGAGTATTAGATTAAATAATTTCTATCTTTGCACTCCTTTTTTTAAGCGACTTATTTTAAGTCAATTAGTTCTTTGGTGTGTTGGAAAGGCATTATGCCGATGTAGCTCAGTTGGCCAGAGCAGCTGATTTGTAATCAGCGGGTCGGGGGTTCGAATCCCTTCATCGGCTCATAAAAAGCTGATCAGGGGAGATTCCAGAGTGGCCAAATGGGGCAGACTGTAAATCTGTTGGTGTACGCCTTCGGAGGTTCGAATCCTCCTCTCCCCACTGCGGTCATCGTAGCTTTAGCGAAGATGACCATTGACCTTGGAAGCTTTGGCGAAGAAGGTCAGCGACCATCCTAGCTTTGGCGAAGAAGGTCAGTGATCATCAAAGCTTCAGTTGAGATGATCAAAAACGTTGAAAGCCTGAGCAAAGGAAGCCCTTGGTTTCCATAGCTTTAGCGGAAGAAAACATGGTTTCCCAAAGCTTTAGCGAAGGAGACCAGTATCGTAGTTAGGCGGTGCATGTGCACCTTCGCCAAGGCTTCGGTGCACAATGCGGGAGTAGCTCAGTTGGTAGAGCGGCAGCCTTCCAAGCTGCAGGTCGCGGGTTCGACCCTCGTCTCCCGCTCAAACGTTGTTTGAGGCGGATTGAGCTACAAACAGCATTGCCGATGTAGCTCAGATGGTAGAGCGCGTCCTTGGTAAGGACGAGGTCACGGGTTCAAGTCCCGTCATTGGCTCGTTTAGTATTTAATGATTCGTAAATAATATAAGAAGTAAATTATGGCAAAAGAAAAGTTTGAACGGGGTAAACCACATGTTAATATTGGTACCATCGGACACGTAGACCATGGCAAAACCACATTAACTGCTGCTATTACTTTAATTTTAGCAGAAAAAGGTGGAGCTGAATTCAGGTCATTCGATTCAATTGATAATGCACCTGAAGAAAAAGAAAGAGGTATCACTATCAACACGGCTCACGTTGAATATTCAACAGACAACAGGCATTATGCGCATGTGGACTGTCCGGGGCACGCTGACTATGTGAAAAACATGGTGACCGGTGCTGCACAAATGGACGGTGCTATTTTAGTGGTTGCTGCAACTGATGGTCCAATGCCTCAAACCAGGGAGCATATCCTGCTTGCTCGTCAGGTAGGTGTTCCACAACTGGTTGTATTCATGAACAAGGTGGATATGGTAGATGATCCTGAATTGCTTGAACTGGTTGAAATGGAAATCAGGGAACTCCTGACATTCTATGAGTTTGATGGAGATAATACACCCATTATCCAGGGATCAGCATTAGGTGGATTAAATGGTGAAGCCCAATGGGTGGAAAAAGTGAAGGAACTCATGGAATCAGTGGATACATACATTCCTGTTCCTCCACGTGCTATCGACAAACCTTTCTTAATGCCTATAGAAGACGTGTTCTCCATTACAGGAAGAGGTACTGTTGCTACAGGTCGTATTGAAAGAGGTGTCGTGAATGTGGGCGAGAAAATTCAGATCGTTGGATTCATGGATAAACCTCTTGAAACAACCTGTACGGGTGTTGAAATGTTTAGAAAACTGCTGGACAGGGGTGAAGCAGGTGATAATGCCGGATTACTTCTCAGGGGTATCGATAAAGATGAGATCAGAAGAGGAATGGTCATTGCAGCTCCCGGATCCATAACACCACATACCAAATTCAAAGGTGAAGTGTATATCCTGAAAAAAGAAGAAGGTGGGCGTCATACTCCATTTTTTACTAATTACCGACCACAATTTTATCTCAGAACAACTGACGTTACTGGTGTTGTTCATTTGCCGGATGGTGTGGAGATGGTAATGCCAGGTGATAACATCACTATTTCTGTTGAATTGATTACTCCAGTTGCTATGGATAAAGGATTACGCTTTGCTATCCGTGAAGGCGGACGTACAATTGGTGCTGGTCAGGTAACAGAAATTGTTGAATAGTTTCCGTAATCATTAAAGAACACGGGTGTAGCTCAATTGGCAGAGCAGCGGTCTCCAAAACCGCAGGCTGGGAGTTCGACTCTCTCCACCCGTGCTTTAGGAGTTAATAAGATGTTCTCAAAAATTAAAAATACATTAAAGGTTACTTATGATGAGTTAATGCACAAAGTAACCTGGCCTACATGGGAAGAATTACAATCCAGTGCGGTTGTAACCCTGGTTACATCCTTGATTTTTGCCCTGGTTGTTTTTTTAATGGACTCAGTTTTTAAAAACCTTTTTGAACAATTTTATAAGTTATTTCAATAAATAAAGGATGTCTGACTTTAAATGGTATGTAGTTAGAGTGATAAGTGGCAGGGAGGCTAAGATCCGCGAACATATATTGTTCGAGGTCGAAAAAAGCAAACTGCAACACTTGGTCAGACAAATTCTTGTACCTGTTGAAAAGGTGGTTCAATTAAAAAATGGGAAAAAAATCACCAAGGAAAAGAATTTTTATCCAGGTTACGTCATCATTGAAGCCGATCTTCAAAGTGAAGTTCATCATGCTATCAGGAATGTAAATGGTGTTTTCGATTTCCTGGGTTCTAAAGATGGAGCAGTGCCATTAAGGCAGGCAGAAATAAACCGCATATTAGGGAAAATTGAACAGGCCACTGATTTGGGAGAACAGGTAGAAGTTCCGTTTATGGTTGGAGAACCCATAAAAATTATTGACGGGCCTTTTACAGGTTTTAATGGAATTATTGAGGAAATCAACGAAGAAAAGAAAAAGCTGAAGGTAATAGTTAAAATATTTGGAAGGAGAACACCTGTGGAATTGAACTACATGCAGGTCGAAAAAGGTTAATTTTATGGCAAAAGAAATAACAGGCTTTATAAAGCTTCAAATAAGAGGAGGAACTGCTAATCCTGCTCCACCAGTCGGTCCTGCTTTAGGTTCTAAAGGCGTGAATATCATGGAGTTTTGCAAGCAGTTTAATGCCAGGACTCAAAACCTGGCTGGAAAACTGGTGCCTGTAGTCATCTCGGTCTACGGGGACAAATCCTTTAGTTTTGAAATCAAAACTTCTCCAGCTGCAACTCAAATATTGGAGCAAGTTAAATTGAAGAAAGGATCACCAGAATCAAATTTGGTTAAAGTGGGTAGTATTAGTTGGGATCAAATCAGGGTAATTGCCGAAAGTAAGATCCCTGATCTGAATACAGAGAAAGTGGAATCAGCCATGAGAATGGTAGCTGGAACTGCAAGAAGTTTGGGAGTCACCCTGAAAGGGAAAGCCCCCTGGGAAAAATAAAATATATAAGACGTTGAAACATACAAAGAATAGAAAAACATCTATTTCAAAAATTGAAAAAGATAAATTATATGATCTGAAAGAAGCATCCCAATTGATAAAAGAAATTACTTTTACCAAATTTGATGCTTCCGTAGATATGGATATCAGGTTAGGTGTCGATCCTAAGAAAGCCAATCAAATGGTGAGAGGCATTACAACACTTCCTCATGGAACTGGTAAAACATTAAAGGTACTCGTACTTTGTAATCCTGAAGTAGTTGATGCTGCATTAGAAGCTGGAGCTGATTTTGCAGGATTGGATGAATATCTGGAAAAAATTAAAGGAGGATGGACTGATATAGATGTAATAATTACCAGTCCCGAAGTAATGCCAAAATTAGGTAGATATGGAAAAGTTTTGGGTCCGAGAGGATTGATGCCCAATCCAAAAGCAGGAACTGTAACCAATGATATTCCTAAAGCTGTGCAAGAAGTGAAAAGCGGAAAAATTGATTTCAAGGTGGATAAATATGGAATTATCCATACTCCCATAGCAAGGGCTTCATTTGAGGCAGATCAAATATCTGAAAATTGCGCGGAACTTATTCGTGTGGTGAATAAACTTCGACCCACTTCCTCAAAAGGAACCTACTTCAGGGGGATCACAATTTCAACTACTATGAGCCCGGGTATAGATATTGATCTTAAATCTGTTCCTGGTTTATAAACAACGACATGAAAAGAGAAGAAAAAATAGAGTTAGTAGAACAGATTAGTGAGAAAGTGAGGGATAGAGGCAATTTTTATTTAGCCGATGTATCTGACCTGACCGTTAATCAATCAAACGAACTCAGAAAATTGTGCCATCAAAATGGAATTGAACTGAATGTCTCAAAAAATACATTCATTAAAAAAGCCCTGGAAAAAGTAGGAATTTCTGATGAAGAATTATTGAATGTACTGAAAGGACCTTCTTCCTTAATGTTTGCAGAAAGCATTAATGCTCCTGCTAAGCTGATTAAGGAATTCAGGAAAAAATATAAAAAACCACTGTTAAAGGCTGCTTTTGTTGAAGAAGCAATTTACATAGGCGATAACCAATTGGATGCTTTAGTTAACCTGAAGTCAAAAGAGGAACTTATTGCAGATGTGATGTTAGCGCTGAATTCACAAATGTATAATCTGATAGGTGCTTTAAACAGTAGTAAAAATAACATAAGCGGTGTATTGAAAACCTTATCAGAAAAAGAATAGTTTTTTTAATTGTAATTAAATAACAACCACTAAATAAATTGGTATAATGGCAGATATTAAGGCAATAGCTGAAGAGCTAGTGAATCTAACAGTCAAAGAAGTAAAAAGTTTAACGGATTTACTTAAAGATGAATATGGAATTGAACCTGCAGCAGCCGCAGTTGGAGTAGTTGCTCCCGGAGCTGGGGCGGGGGATAGTGCCCCGGCAGAAGAACAAACCGAATTTGATATTTTAATTAAAGCAGCCGGAGGACAAAAACTCCAGGTAGTTAAAGTAGTTAAAGAAATAACAGGATTAGGTCTAAAAGAAGCAAAAGAGATAGTCGATTCAGCACCAAAAGCTGTTAAAGAAGGTGTTTCCAAAGAAGAAGCTGAAAGTTTCAAATCCAGATTAGAAGAAGTTGGCGCAGAAGTAGAACTTAAGTAATTAAGTGACTTTTGTACTGGAAAACATATTACCCCTTCATCATATGCCTTTTACTGTCCATGGCAGTAGAAGGTGTGCTTTATATATTGAGCATCAAAATTCATTAAATTGATTTGTCTTGAAAGAGAATAATAAACGCATAAATTTTGGGACTATTGAAAGTCCTATTCCATATCCTGATTTTCTTGAAATTCAGCTAAAATCTTTCCGGGATTTTTTCCAGATTGAAACATTATCTGATGAAAAGAAAGAGGAAAACTTGTATAAAGTATTCCAGGAGAATTATCCGATTACAGATTCCAGGGGAATTTTTGTATTGGAATTTCTTGATTATTTCATCGATCCTCCCAAATATTCTATAGAAGAATGTATTGAAAGAGGTCTGACCTATAGCGTGGCCTTAAAGGCAAGGCTCAAATTGTACTGTACAGATGAAGAACATGAAGAGTTCGAAACAACAGTACAGGATGTGTATTTAGGCACTATTCCTTACATGACTGAAAGAGGCTCTTTTGTAATAAATGGAGCAGAAAGAGTAATAGTTTCACAATTACACAGATCTCCTGGTGTATTTTTTAGTCAGAGCTATCATACCAGTGGAGTGAAACTTTATTCTGCCCGTGTGATCCCCTTCAAAGGAAGTTGGATGGAATTTGCAACCGATGTGAATAATGTCATGTTTTCCTATATTGACAGGAAAAAGAAATTCCCGGTTACTACTTTGTTGCGTGCTATTGGATATGAAACCGATAAGGATATTCTTGAACTATTCAACCTGGCGGAAGAGGTAAAAGTCAAAAAAACTGAACTTAAGAAAATCATTGGCCGAAAGTTGGCTGCCCGTGTGCTTCGTAAATGGGTGGAGGACTTTGTTGATGAAGATACCGGGGAAGTAGTTTCCATTGAAAGAAATGAGATCATACTGGAAAGAGACACCATCATTCAGGATGAGCATATTGACCTGATCTTAAATGCAAATGCGAAATTTGTTATTCTGCATAAGGAGAATACCAACACGCATGAGTATGAGATTATATACAATACACTTCAAAAAGATCCGTCCAACACAGGCAAAGAAGCATTGGAATATATTTACAGGCAATTGCGTAATGCAGATCCTCCGGATGAAGAAACAGCAAGGGGTATCATTGAAAAGTTATTCTTTTCAGATAAACGCTATGACCTGGGAGATGTAGGTCGTTACAGGCTGAATAAAAAGCTGAACCTCAACACAGATGAGGAAACTAAAGTGCTGACCCAGGAAGATATTATTCAGATAATCAAATACTTGATCCTACTTAGTAATTCTAAGCAGGATGTGGATGATATTGACCATTTAAGTAACAGAAGGGTTAAAACGGTTGGAGAACAACTCTACTCACAATTCGGTGTGGGATTATCCAGGATGGCTCGTACAATCAGAGAAAAAATGAATGTGCGCGACAATGAAGTTTTTAAACCAGTTGACCTGGTGAATGCCAGAACATTAACTTCTGTTTTGAACTCATTTTTTGGTACCAACCAACTTTCACAGTTCATGGATCAAACAAATGTACTGGCTGAAGTGACGCACAAAAGAAGGCTATCTGCATTGGGTCCCGGGGGTTTGTCCCGGGAAAGAGCAGGTTTTGAGGTGCGTGACGTTCATTATACACATTACGGGCGTTTGTGTACAATCGAAACTCCCGAAGGCCCCAATATCGGGTTGATCTCTACCTTATCTGTTTATGCGAAAATCAATAATATGGGTTTCATCGAAACTCCCTACAAAAAAGTTGAAAAAAGCATAGTTCAGTCAGGTGCTGAAAATGTGGAATATTTATCTGCTGAGGAAGAAGATCTGCATATAATTGCCCAGGCCAATGCACCTTTGAATTTCAAATCGGGTAAATTCGAAAATGACAAAGTGAAAGCCCGTGAGGGAGGCGAATTTGTGATCACTGAATCAGATAAGATCCATTACATGGATGTTTCTCCTAATCAAATTGTTTCTATCGCAGCTTCACTTATTCCATTCCTTGAACACGATGATGCAAACAGGGCCCTGATGGGATCCAATATGCAGCGCCAGGCTGTTCCCTTAATTCACCCGGAATCTCCCATTGTCGGAACCGGTATTGAAGAAAGACTTGCAAATGATTCCCGCATGTTTTACATCGCAGAATACAATGGTGTGGTTGAGTATGTGGATGCAACTGAAATCGTGATCAAATACAACAGGAGTGAAGAGGATAAAATTGTGGATTTCGAAGGAGATGTAAAAACCTATAAACTAACGAAATTTAAAAGGACCAACCAAAATACCTGCATCAATATCAATCCGATTGTGGCTAAAGGCGACAAAGTGGTAAAAGGCCAGATATTATGTGATGGATTTTCTACCGATAAGGGAGAAATTGCATTGGGCCGAAACCTCATGGTGGCTTTCATGCCCTGGCAGGGATACAATTTTGAGGATGCCATAGTCATCTCGGAAAAAACTGTTAAAGATGATTATTACACCTCGATTCACGTCACAGAATATGATCTGGATGTAAGGGATACCAAGCGAGGAATGGAAGAATATACTTCAGATATTCCAAATGTCAGTGAAGAAGCGACAAGGAATCTGGATGAGAATGGCTTGATCCGTATTGGTGCTGAGGTGATTGAAGGAGATATCCTGATCGGTAAAATTACTCCTAAAGGAGAATCTGAACCTTCTCCTGAAGAAAAATTGCTGAAAGCTATTTTTGGAGATAAAGCAGGAGATGTAAAAGATGTTTCATTGCGTGTGCCCCCTTCAGCGAAAGGGATTGTGATTGAAAAGAAATTGTTTGAGCGTGCCAAACGTGACAAGGAACTCAAAGTCAAGAATAAAGAAGATTTGGCAAAACTGGAGAAAAATAATACCAAAAACCTTGAAACTTTCAGACAATTATTGATTGATAAACTTCTGAAACTTCTTGCCGGGGAAACTTCTCGTGGAGTGATGAACGAGTACAATGATGTGATTATCCCAAGAGGAAATAGATTCACTCAAAAATCACTGCTCAAAATTGAAGATTTCAATTTACTGAAAGCGGAGAAATGGTGTAACAATGAAGAAAAAAACAATTTGGTGAAGAGAATTCTTCAGAATTACAAAACAAAACACAACGAAGAGATTGGTAAATTCAGACGGGAACAGTATGCACTCACCATTGGGGATGAACTTCCCACAGGTGTTGTTAAACTGGCCAAAGTATATGTGGCAGAAAAACGGAAGCTTAAAGTAGGAGATAAAATGGCTGGACGTCATGGAAACAAAGGGGTTGTCGCTAAAATTGTTCCTGAGGAGGATATGCCATTCCTCGAAGATGGAACACCGGTTGACATCGTTTTGAATCCTTTAGGTGTGCCTTCCAGGATGAACCTGGGACAGATCTATGAATCCATCCTCGGTTGGGCAGGAAAAGAACTGGGAGTCAAGTTTGCCACTCCCATTTTTGATGGTGCAACGGAAGAACAGATAGAAAAATACATGGCAGATGCCAAGGTTCCTTTATATGGTAAGACCTATTTGTACAATGGATTAACCGGAGATCGTTTCCACCAGCCAACCACTGTCGGAGTGATTTACATGCTGAAATTGGTTCATATGGTGGATGATAAAATGCATGCTCGTTCAATCGGCCCTTATTCTTTAATTACACAGCAACCTCTTGGAGGTAAGTCCCAGTTTGGTGGTCAGCGATTTGGTGAAATGGAAGTCTGGGCGCTTGAAGCATTTGGTGCTTCCAATATTCTGCGCGAAATATTGACTATAAAATCGGATGATATTGTGGGTCGGGCCAAGACTTATGAGGCCATTGTGAAAGGTGAACCTATTCCTGAACCAGGAATTCCGGAATCCATTAATGTGTTAATTAACGAGCTGAAAGGTTTGGCTCTTGATATTCAATTTGAATAACCTAAATAGATAAGGAGAAAATATGTCTCTTAGAAAAAATAAAAAGAAAATTGATAGCAATTTTACCCAGGTAAAAATTGGTCTTGCTTCTCCTGAAACAATTCTTGACTGGTCATATGGTGAGGTTACTAAACCGGAAACCATCAATTACAGGACATTCAAGCCTGAAATGGGTGGCCTTTTTTGTGAAAGGATTTTTGGTCCGGTTAAAGACTATGAATGTCATTGTGGCAAATACAAACGAATCAGGTATAAAGGGATTGTTTGTGATCGCTGCGGTGTGGAAGTCACAGAAAAACGGGTCAGAAGAGAGCGTATCGGTCATATCAACTTAGTTGTACCCATAGCCCATATCTGGTATTTTAAATCTCTTCCAAATAAAATTGGATATCTTCTTGGAATTTCTTCCAAAAAACTGGAGATGATTATTTATTATGAGCGATATGTCGTCATCCAGCCTGGTATCAAAGAAGAAGATGGAGTAAATTATCTTGATTTCCTGACGGAAGAAGAATACCTGGAAATTATTGATTCATTGCCAGAAGAAAATAGCTATTTAGATGATAGCGATCCCAATAAGTTCATTGCTAAAATGGGTGGAGAATCCTTATTTGATTTGTTGACGCGGATCAACCTGGATGATCTGTCATACCATTTAAGACACAAGGCCAATACAGAAACTTCTCAACAAAGAAAACATGATGCACTTAAGAGACTGAAAGTAATTGAAAGTTTCCGGGAGGCAAATGTATCAGCCGAAAACAGTCCGGAATGGATGATGATTAAGATCTTACCTGTAATGCCACCGGAACTCAGACCGCTGGTGCCATTGGATGGTGGCCGCTTTGCTTCTTCCGACTTGAATGACCTGTATCGAAGGGTAATTATCCGGAACAACCGGCTGAAAAGACTGATTGAAATTAAGGCTCCTGAAGTTATTTTAAGAAATGAAAAGCGAATGCTTCAGGAAGCAGTAGATTCCCTGTTTGATAACTCCAGGAAGGCAAGTGCAGTTAAAACAGAAGGTAACCGGCCTCTGAAATCCTTAAGTGATATGCTGAAAGGCAAGCAAGGTCGTTTTCGTCAGAACCTGCTTGGAAAAAGAGTAGACTTTTCAGGACGTTCAGTTATTGTTGTTGGTCCTACTCTCCAAATGCATGAATGTGGTGTTCCTAAAGCAATGGCAGCTGAGCTGTTTAAACCTTTTATCATCAGGAAACTGATCGAAAGAGGGATTGTTAAAACAGTGAAATCTGCCAAAAAGATCGTTGAGCGAAAAGACAATATGATATGGGATATCCTTGAAAATGTGTTAAAAGGACATCCGGTACTTCTCAACCGTGCCCCTACACTTCACCGACTGGGTATCCAGTCTTTTCAACCCAAATTGGTAGAAGGAAAAGCCATTCAGCTTCATCCGCTGGTTTGTACAGGATTTAATGCTGACTTTGACGGTGACCAAATGGCGATTCATGTGCCACTCGGGCATGCTGCAATTCTGGAAGCACAATTATTGATGCTTGCATCTCATAATATACTGACTCCGGCCAACGGATCCCCAATTGTGGTTCCTTCCCAGGATATGGTGCTGGGTCTTTATTACCTGACGAAGGGAAAAAGATCAACAAAAGAGGAAACTGTAGCTGGCGAAGGATCTATCTTTTATTCTTCGGAAGATGCATTAATAGCATACGAGCATCATAAAGCAGATCTTCATGCCTATGTAAAAATACTGGTTAATAAAATTCAAACTGATGGCAGCTTAAAAAAGGAGTTAATAGAAACAACAATCGGACGAATAATTTTAAATCAGCATGTTCCCGATGAAATGGGCTTTATTAATGAATTACTAACCAAGAAAGCTTTAAGAGATATCATCGGCAATATTATCATGAAAACAGGCTATCAGAAAACTGCCAAATTCCTGGATGATATCAAAGACCTTGGTTTTCACTATTCGTTCATTGGAGGTCTGTCATTTAATGTAAATGATATCCCTGTTCCTTCTGAGAAAGAACATCTGATTGATAATGCACAGAATGAAGTAGATGAAATTACGGACAATTATTTACAGGGTTTTATCACAAACAACGAAAGATATAACCAGGTAATTGATATATGGACACGTATTACTAATAGTGTAACCAAACACCTGTTAACGCATCTGGCAACAGATAGAGATGGTTTTAATCCGATATATATGATGTTGGATTCAGGTGCGAGGGGTTCAAAAGAACAGATCAGGCAATTGGGCGGAATGAGAGGATTAATGGCAAAACCACGAAAGCATATTTCAGGTGGTGGGGCAGGTGAAATCATCGAAAACCCGATTATTTCAAATTTTAAAGAAGGATTATCAGTACTTGAATATTTCATCTCTACTCATGGAGCGCGTAAAGGTCTTGCTGATACGGCATTGAAAACTGCTGATGCAGGTTACCTGACCAGGAGGCTACACGATGTTGCACAGGATGTGGTTATTCGTGAAAACGATTGCGGGACATTGAGAGGCTTGGATATTTCTGCGCTGAAAGACAATGAAGAGATCGTTGAAACACTGTATGAAAGGATTTTAGGTCGGGTTGCTTTGCATGACATTTATCACCCGATCACATCCGGATTGATCATCACTGCTGGTAATGAAATCACGGAGGATATTGCTCATCTGATTACAGACAGCCCTATTGAAAGTGTTGAAATTCGTTCCGTTTTAACCTGTGAAGCAAGAAGTGGAGTGTGTGAGAAGTGCTATGGAAGAAATCTCGCCACAGGTCGAATGATTCAGCGAGGTGAGGCGGTCGGAGTAATTGCAGCCCAATCAATTGGAGAACCTGGTACACAGCTGACATTGCGTACATTCCATGTAGGTGGAACAGCATCAAAAATTGCTTCCGAAAGTCAGATCAATGCTAAAATAGATGGAAAATTAGAATTTGAAGGTATTCGTAGTGTACAGTATGAAGAAGATGGAGAAAAACGCAAAATTGTAGTGAGTAGATCTGGTGAAATTAGGATCATTGATACTAAAATGCAGGTAAGTATCTATACTCATAATATTCCGTATGGAGCCATTCTCGAGGTAAAAGATGGCGATTTAGTGAAAAAAGATCAAAAACTTTGCAGTTGGGATCCTTACAATGCACTCATTATTTCTGAGTTTGATGGCAAAATTAAATTCAAGCACATCATTGAAAATATAACGTATAGAGAAGAGGCTGACGAACAAACAGGACACAAGGAGAAAGTACTTATAGAAACAAAAGATAAGACCAAAATACCGTCCATTATTATTGAAGATAAGGATGGAAATGTGTTAAAAGATTACAATGCACCAGTTGGGGGTCATATTATGATCCAGGATGAAAGCACAATAACAACCGGTACTACATTGATTAAAATACCGAGGTCAACAAGCCGAACTAGGGATATTACCGGTGGTTTGCCAAGAGTTACTGAATTGTTTGAAGCCAGGAACCCGTCTAATCCGGCTGTTATTTCAGAAATCGATGGGGTCGTAACTTTCGGAGGAGTGAAAAGAGGAAATCGCGAGATTATGATCGCTTCCAAACAAGGTGATGAAAAGAAATATCTTGTTCCTCTATCAAAGCATATCCTGGTTCAGGAGAATGACTTTATAAAGGCAGGAAATGCATTATCAGATGGAGCCATCACTCCCGCTGATATTTTAAAAATCAAAGGACCGTTTGCAGTACAGCAATATATATTAAATGGGATCCAGGAAGTTTATCGTTTACAGGGTGTGAAAATCAATGACAAACACATTGAGGTGATCACCAGGCAAATGATGCAGAAGGTGACCATTCAAAATCCTGGAGATACCAGGTTCCTGGAAGGAGATGCAGTTGATAAATTTGAAGTGATCAAAGAAAACAACTGGATTTATGATAAAAAAGTAGTGATCGAAGAAAACGATTCAGCTACACTCAAGAAAGGAATGATAATAAACGCCAGGAGATTAAGGGAAGAAAATTCCAATCTCAAGCGTAAAGATAAAAAGCTGGTAGAAGCAAGGGATGCTACTACTGCTACGGTAAGTCCGTTACTACAAGGAATCACCCGTGCTAGTTTAGGTACGAATAGTTTTCTATCCGCGGCCTCGTTCCAGGAAACTACAAAAGTACTTAATGAAGCGGCAATTGCTGGTAAAACTGATCACATGCTGGGTATTAAAGAGAATGTTATTGTAGGACACAGAATTCCGGCCGGAACCGGTTTAACTGAGTTCAATAGTGTTCTTGTTGGTTCAAAAGAGGAATATGAACTTCTGATGGCTGAGAAGCAGGAAGAAAAAGAGGAAGAACAATCCTAAAATATTGAATCATGGAAGAAAATACACCAAAACAAAATCAGTTGAACATAGAATTGCCGGAGGAGATTGCTGAGGGATTATACTCGAATTTGGCCATCATTACACACTCAAATCAGGAGTTTGTTATTGATTTTATCCGAATCATGCCGGGTATCCCGAAAGCGAAAGTGAAATCACGGATCGTGTTATCGCCACAACACGCTAAAAGATTACTTGGCGCTTTGCAGGAGAACATCAATAAGTTTGAATCACTTCATGGTCCAATTAAGAAAGAAGATGGCTTTGAAGGGATCCCTCTGAATTTTGGAGGACCTGTACCAAAAGCGTAAAATAATATATAATATAATTGAAGGTACTTTTCTATTAATATAGAAAAGAGTTATACCTTTGCAGTCCTTTAAAAATTGAAATAATTATAGGTCTATGCCAACTATACAACAATTAGTAAGAAAAGGAAGGAGGCAAATTGTCAAAAAAAGCAAGTCTCCTGCACTAGATTCTTGTCCACAAAAAAGAGGTGTTTGTACCAGAGTGTACACTTCAACGCCTAAAAAACCTAATTCTGCTATGCGTAAGGTTGCAAGAGTAAGGCTTACCAACGGAAAAGAGGTGAATGTGTATATTCCTGGAGAAGGTCATAACCTGCAGGAACACTCCATTGTATTAATTAGAGGTGGAAGGGTAAAAGACCTGCCCGGTGTCAGATATCACATTATTCGAGGGGCATTGGACACCTTGGGTGTAGATGGCAGAACGCAATCCCGTTCAAAATACGGGACTAAAAAACCTAAAAAATAATTGAATAAATTAAAATTAAATGAGAAAAGGGCGTCCGAAGAAACATGAAATTAAACCAGATCCAAGATATGGTGATGTTCTGCTGACCAAGTTTGTCAACAACATGATGATTGATGGAAAAAAAGCAGTTGCATTTAAGGTGATTTATGATGCTTTAGAGATTGTGAAAGACAAGAATAAAGATAAAGATGAGCTTGAAATGTGGAAAGTAGCTTTGAATAATATCATGCCTTCCGTGGAAGTTAAAAGCAGGCGAATAGGTGGCGCTACTTTTCAAATTCCTACAGAAGTGAAAGAAGGAAGACGAGCTTCTCTTGGAATGAAGTGGATGTATACATATGCACGCAAAAGAGGGGGGAAAACAATGTCAGATAAATTAGCTGCCGAAATTATTGCTGCCTATAATAATGAAGGGGCCGCTGTAAAGAAAAAAGAAGATACACACAGAATGGCCGAAGCAAACAAAGCATTTTCACATTTTAGATTCTAAAAACCAATGGCAACAACTCCAAATACAGGTCTATTCTATAATCGTAATATCGGCATTATGGCTCATATTGATGCAGGTAAAACTACGACTACAGAAAGGATATTGTATTATGCGGGTGTGAATTATAAAATGGGGGAAGTACATGAAGGTGCAGCTACCATGGACTGGATGGTCCAGGAACAGGAAAGAGGAATCACCATTACTTCTGCTACCACAAGAATTTTCTGGAAATATAAAGACAAGCCTTACAATATAAATATTATCGACACACCCGGCCATGTTGATTTTACGGTAGAAGTGGAAAGATCATTGCGTGTGCTGGATGGCGCTGTTGCGCTTTTTTGTGCAGTTGGAGGGGTCGAACCCCAATCAGAAACTGTATGGAAACAAGCAAATAAGTATCATGTTCCAAGAATAGCTTTTGTAAATAAAATGGATCGTGCCGGTGCCGACTTTTTTGCCGTAGTCGATCAACTTAAAAATAAATTGGGTGCCAATCCGCTGCCCATTCATATTCCAATCGGTGCAGAAAATGATTTTACAGGAAGCATCGATTTGATCTCCATGAAAGCCCTGATCTGGGATGAAGCTGATTTTGGCATGTCTTTTCAAACTGTGGATATACCAGCCGATCTGGAAGATATGGCATTTGAATGGAGAGAAAAATTGCTGGAGTCCGTTTCTGACTATGATGATGTCCTGATGGAGAAATTTTTAACAGATCCGGATACAATAAAAGAGGAGGAAATTGAGAATGCTGTTCGGCTGGCAACAATTTCAATGAATATTACACCGGTTTTTTGTGGATCGGCATTTAAAAACAAAGGGATCCAGCCTTTGCTGGATGCGATCATTAAATACCTTCCTTCTCCGGATGATTTACTTCCTGTAGTTGGAATTAATCCTGATAATAATAAGGAAGAGTCAAGGAAAGCCGACGCAAAAGAACCTTTCAGTTCATTGGTATTTAAAATTGTAACCGATCCTTTTGTGGGTAAATTAGCCTACTTCCGTGTTTATTCGGGAACTTTAAACAGTGGAGAAGCGGTACTGAATATCAGGACAAACAAGAAAGAAAGAATGTCCAGGATCTACCAGATGCACGCCAATAAGCAAAACCCCATCAATCATATTTCAGCAGGTGATATTGGTGCAGGAGTGGGATTCAGGGATATTAAAACGGGAGATACACTGACCAATTTAAAACACCCCATTTTATTGGAATCCATGGATTTTCCAGATCCTGTCATTGGAATCGCGGTGGAACCAAAAACCCAGGCAGATATGGATAAACTCAGCATAGCTTTAGGTAAGTTAGCTGAAGAAGATCCAACTTTTACCGTTAAAACTACCCCTGACACAGGTCAGACTGTTATTTCTGGAATGGGAGAACTGCATTTGGAAATAATTGTAGATCGGCTAAAAAGAGAATTTAAAGTAGATTGTAACCAGGGTGCACCTGAGGTTTCCTATAAAGAGGCTTTAACCTCTTCGGTTATTTATCATGAAGTATATAAAAAGCAAACAGGTGGTAGAGGTAAATTTGCGGATATTGAATTTGAATTGTCTCCTCCCGACGAAGGCGTAAAAGGAGTACAGTTCCTAAATGAAATTGTAGGAGGAAAAATTCCCAGGGAATTTATCCCTGCAATTGAAAAAGGATTCAATATCGCCTTGTCAAATGGTGTTGTTGCAGGCTATCCTTTAGAAGGAGTGAAGGTAAGGGTTTTTGATGGCAACTATCATCCTGTTGATTCTGATGCTCTTGCATTTGAAATTGCAGCAAAAATCGGATTTAAGGAAGCCGCCAGAAAAGCAAACCCGGTTCTTATGGAACCATTTATGAATGTGGAAGTCGTTACTCCGGAAGAATATTTGGGTGATATTATTGGCGATCTGAATAGAAGACGTGGTCAAATGGAAGGAGCTGATATGAGAGGAAATTCTCAAATAGTGAAAGCCAAAGTTCCATTATCAGAAATGTTTGGTTACGTAACAACCCTAAGAACCCTTACTTCTGGTCGGGGACTTTCAACAGTCACTTTCTCGCATTACGACAGGGTGCCAGAGGCAATTGAAACAAAATTATTGGCAAAAATAAAAGGTGAGACATTAATTGTATAATTATAAAGGATGAGCACTCAAAAGATAAGAATAAAATTGCGTTCATACGATCACAGCCTGGTTGATAAATCGGCAGAAAAGATCGTCAAAACGGTGAAAACAACTGGTGCAATAGTGAATGGTCCGATTCCATTACCATCCAGGAAAAAAATATTTACTGTATTGAGGTCTCCGCATGTGAATAAGAAATCCAGGGAGCAATTTGAACTATGTTCGCATAAAAGAATGATAGACATTTACAGCACCAGTGCAAAAACAGTGGATGCCTTAATGAAACTGGAATTACCCGGTGGTGTGGATGTTGAAATAAAAGTATAGTCATGGTAGGTATTATAGGAAAAAAACTGGGTATGACCAGTATATATAACGAGGCAGGAGATAATATCCCCTGTACTGTGATTCAAGCCGGACCTTGCATTGTAACTCAACTTAAAAACAAGGATGGCAAAGATGGCTACAATGCAGTGCAGTTAAGTTATGGTGAACGAAGATTAAAATCTACAAATAAACCAATGACAGGTCATTTTAAAAATGCCAATACAACCCCTAAAGATTTTGTTGCAGAGTTTAAAAACCTGAGAAGATACAAGGGGGTTGAAAACCTGAAATTAGGTGATGAACTGGATATCAGTATTTTTAATGTGGCAGAATGGGTTGATGTGACGGGAATTTCAAAAGGAAAAGGCTTCCAGGGAGTTGTAAAACGTCATGGATTTCATGGAGTGGGAGGTCAGACTCATGGTCAACATAACAGGGGACGTGCACCTGGATCGATTGGAGCAGCTTCCTATCCATCAAGAGTCTTCAAAGGAATGAGAATGGGTGGTCGGATGGGCGGCGATAAGGTCAAAGTATTTAACCTGATTATCGCTAAACTGGATTTCGACAATAACCTCATTTATTTGAATGGAGCAGTTCCCGGAGCAAAAGGATCATATATAATCATTGAGAAATAGGGTCATGAAAATAGACGTATATAATATAAAAGGTGAAAAGACTTCCAAAAAGATTGATCTTCCAAAAGAAGTTTTTGGCATTGAACCAAATGATCATGCGATTTATTTAGATGTGAAACGGATCATGGCATCCATGCGACAGGGGACTCACAAAACAAAAGAAAGAAGTGAAATCACCGGTTCTGTCAGAAAAATCAGAAAACAAAAAGGAACCGGTGCTGCTAGAGTGGGGAGTATAAAGAACCCGATTTTTAGGGGAGGTGGAAGAGCTTTTGGTCCTCGACCCAAGGATTATGACCTGAAACTGAATAAGAAAGTGAAAGAACTTGCACGTAAATCTGCCCTTTCTTATAAAGCCGCTGAAAAGAAAGTCATTGTTGTTGAAGATTTTAATTTTGAGGATCCTAAAACAAAAGAATACATTACATTCCTGGATAACCTGAAGATTAATGGAAAGAAAAGTCTCTTTCTTACTTCAATAGATAATGTAAATGTGTATCTCTCGGCCAGGAATATACCTGATGCCTATATCTGTCCTCCTGAAAATGTGAATACCTATGAAATATTGAATAACGAATCATTGGTAATGACCGAGAGTGCTGTTAAGGTGATTAATAATATTTTACTGAATTAATTAGGACTGATGAGTATCATAAAAAAACCTTTAATTACTGAAAAATTCTCGGCATTGGGAGAGAGTGAAAATAAATTTGGTTTCATCGTAGATAAAAAAGCAACCAAAGCAGAGATAAAACGTGAGATTGAGAAACTCTATGACGTGGAAGTGACTTCAGTAAATACAATGATTTATCTGGGTAAGCCAAAATCAAGATTCACAAAGCGTACTGCCATTAATGGTCGGACTAAAAGCTTTAAAAAAGCAATTATTTCATTGAAAGAAGGACAAAATATAGATTTCTATAGTAATATCTAAAATCATGGTATTAAAAAGATTAAAACCAATTACACCGGGTCAGAGATTTTCAGTTTTGAATGCAAGAGCTGAACTCACTGCCAGTAAGCCCGAGAAAAGCCTGACAAAACCATTAATGAAATCCGGCGGCAGGAACAACCAGGGAAGAATGACGATTAGATATATGGGTGGTAGACACAAAAGGCTTTACCGTGTGATTGATTTCAAAAGAGATAAGCTGAATATTCCTGCTAAAGTGGAAACAATTGAATATGATCCTAACAGGTCAGCTTTTATTTCCCTGCTTAAATACAAGGATGGTGAAAAAAGATATATTCTTACTCCTCAGGGATTGAAAATAGGACAGGAAGTTGTCAGCGGTAATGTTCCACCTGAAGTGGGTAATTCATTAAAACTAAGCGATATTCCATTAGGAACTCACATACACAATATTGAACTGCATCCTGGGAAAGGAGGCGAAATTGTCAGAAGCGCCGGAACTTTTGCCCAATTAATTGCACGTGAAGGTAAATATGCAACCATCAAGATGCCATCGAGTGAAGTGAGAAATGTGCTGGTTACCTGTTCAGCAACTATTGGCACAGTTTCTAATTCAGATCATAACCTGATCAAATTAGGAAAAGCAGGCAGAAAAAGATGGTTAGGTCGCAGACCAAGAACAAGAGGTGTTGCCATGAATCCTGTAGATCATCCAATGGGTGGAGGAGAAGGCAAAGCTTCCGGAGGTCATCCCAGGTCAAGAAAAGGCCTTTATGCAAAAGGGAAGAAAACAAGGAGCAGGACAAAAGCCTCTAATAAACAGATTATAGAAAGAAGAAAGAAATAAGTTATGGCAAGGTCAATAAAGAAAGGTCCATACGTCTATTGGAAACTGGAAAAGAAAGTTCAGTTAATGAATGAAAGCAAGAAAAAAACGGTGGTTAAAACATGGTCCAGGAGGTCTATGATAATCCCTGATTTTGTAGGGCACACATTCGCTGTACATAACGGGAGTAAGTTTATCCCTGTTTATGTGACTGAAAATATGGTAGGTCATAAATTCGGCGAGTTTTCTCCTACCCGGAATTTCCGTGGACACCCAATTAAAAAGTAAGTAAATGGAAGCAATAGCGAAATTAAATAATTGCCCGTACTCACCCAGAAAGATGAGATTGCTTGCTGATCTTATCCGGGGAAAAAGTGTGGAAGAGGCATTGAATATTGTGAAGTTCCATTCCAAAAAGACCTATGGACTTAAGTTGGAGAAATTAATTCTCTCGGCTATTTCAAATTACCAGATACAGAACGAAGAAGTTAAAATTGATGAAACCAGTCTCTTTATTAAATCCATTACTGTCGATAATGCTCGTCAACTGAAAAGAATCAGGCCTGCTCCTCAGGGAAGAGCGCATCGCATCAGGAAAAGATCCAACCATGTAACCCTGGTCATTGATTCAAATGAAGTAGAAATTGTAACAGAAAATATTGAAGAAAATACAGCAGAATAATTAATATGGGACAAAAAGTAAATCCGATTGCATTACGACTTGGTTATATCCGTGGATGGGAGTCTACCTGGTATGCGGAGAAAGACTATGCTGCCAAATTAATGGAAGACAACCAGATCAGGAACTATGTTTACGCCAGGTTGTCGAAAGGAGGAATAGCCAGGGTAGTTATTGAAAGAACCTTGAAAAGAATTACTGTAACCGTTCATACATCCCGACCAGGGTTGGTTATTGGAAAAGGAGGTAATGAAGTAGACAAACTCAAAGAAGAGTTGAAAAAACTGACAGGAAAAGATGTTCAGATCAATATCTATGAGATCAGGAGACCAGAAATGGAAGCCAAACTGGTGGCAGAAAATATTGCAGGCCAGATCAAAGCAAGAATGAGTTACAGGAGAGCTATGAAAATGGCTATTGCTTCCACTATGAGAATTGGTGCACAGGGAATTAAAATTAAATGCAGTGGCCGATTGGGTGGTGCTGAAATGGCTCGTACCGAAGAATATAAAGAAGGCAGGATTCCTTTGCATACATTCAGGTCAGATATCGATTATGCATTGGTGGAATCTCATACCATATATGGTACTATTGGAGTTAAAGTGTGGATTTGCAAAGGCGATGTTTTCGGAAAAAGAGATTTGTCTCTCAATTTTGGAGTAGGGGGTGACAACCAAAGGAAAGGATCGAAACGTCCGCCTCAAAGAAGAAGAAAGTAAAGCTGGATATTAAATAAAGGAAAATGCTGCAACCAAAGAAAACAAAATACAGGAAAGTCCAGAAAGGCCGGATCAAAGGCATGGCCACCAGGGGCTCTCAAATTGCTTTTGGAACCTATGCTTTAAAGGTTCTGGAGCCCACACGCCTGACTGCTAATCAGATAGAAGCTGCACGTATTGCAATTACCAGGTATATGAAAAGGGAAGGAAAAATTTGGATTCGTATTTTCCCTGATAAACCCATAACAAAAAAGCCAGCTGAAGTACGGATGGGTAAAGGCAAAGGAGCTCCTGAATATTGGGTCGCAATTTGTAAACCAGGCAGGATCATATTCGAACTGGATGGGGTAGACTTTCAAATCGCTAAGGAGGCTTTAGCCCTTGGAGCTCAAAAATTACCAGTGCAAACCAAACTGGTCACTAGAAAAGATCATGTAGGTTAATAAATAACTCAGGAAATGAAATACACAGAAATACAAGAGTTAACTACAAAAGAGGTGAAAGATTTGCTCTCTGAAGAAAGGGACAGGTATGCTAAAATGAAAATCTCGCATTCCGTTTCACCACTTGACAATCCATTGAGGATAACCATGTCAAGAAAAATGATTGCACAACTGAAAACAGAACTCAGAAAGAGACAACTAAGTAAATAATCTCATTAGATGGAAGACAAAGTTCAAAGAAATAAACGCAAGGAAGTAACAGGTAGAGTGGTGAGTAGCAAAGCTGAAAAATCCATATCAGTTTTGGTGGAAAGAAGGGTAAAACATGCTGTTTACGGTAAAACTATAAAGAAATCTACCAAGTTTATGGCTCATGATGAAAAAAATGAGTGCGGGGAAGGTGACACTGTTCAAATTATGGAAACAAGACCATTAAGCAAAAATAAAAGATGGCGTTTAGTTAAAATCTTAGAAAAAGCTAAATAAAATGATACAGAAAGAATCCAGGTTAAAGGTAGCTGATAATAGTGGTGCAAAAGAAGTCCTTTG
This sequence comes from Bacteroidota bacterium, assembly GCA_016776505.1. Classification (GTDB taxonomy): domain Bacteria; phylum Bacteroidota; class Bacteroidia; order CAILMK01; family JAAYUY01; genus JABINZ01. The sequence goes on along the minus strand of JADHTG010000005.1, from coordinate 51,740 downwards.
CATCAGTGTTCTGGGTGGTACAGGCAGAAGGTATGCATCCGTTGGAGATTTAATTACAGTCACTGTAAAATCCGCAATTCCTACAAGTAACGTCAGGAAGGGTGCTGTATCGATAGCAGTTATTGTAAGAACCAAAAAAGAGGTCAGAAGAAAGGATGGTTCCTATATTCGTTTTGATGACAATGCCTGTGTTCTTCTCTCTGAAACCAAGGAACCAGTTGCTACCAGGATTTTTGGTCCGGTAGCCAGAGAGCTGCGTGAAAAGCAATATATGAAAATAGTTTCATTAGCCCCTGAAGTAGTATAAAGATGAAAAAACTGGATAAAAAATATAAAATAAAAATTAAAAAAGGAGATACCGTAATGGTCATCTCTGGTAATAATGCGGGTAAATCTGGTCGGGTGCTGAATATCATACGGGAAAAGAACCGAGCCATAGTGGAAGGAATTAATATCATTACAAAACATTCCAAACCTACACAGCAAAATCCGGATGGTGGAATTATTAAAAAAGAAGCATCCATTCATTTATCCAACGTGATGGTGGTAGATCCAAAAACATCTGAACCAACCCGCGTCGGACGTAAACTGAATGAAAAAAATAAATTGGTTAGGTATTCAAAAAAATCTGGGGAGGTTATTGACAAATGAAATACGTACCGGAATATAAAAGAAAGTATTTAGAGGATGTGTGTCCCGTACTTTTTGAAAAAATGGGATATAAAAATAAATTGCAGATCCCTAAATTAGAGAAAATATCATTGAACCAGGGTGTAAATGGTGCAGTTGCTGACAAAAGACTCGTGGATAAAGCAGTGGATGAGTTATCCCTTATTGCAGGTCAGAAAGCTGTTCCTACCTATGCTCGTAAATCTGTTTCTAACTTTAAGCTGCGTGAAGGCATGCCTATTGGTGTCAAAGTTACAATGAGAGGCGATAGAATGTGGGAATTTCTGGAGAGACTGGTTTCTATTTCATTGCCCCGTGTAAGAGACTTCAGGGGAATTAATGATAAAGGTTTTGATGGACGCGGGAATTATTCATTCGGAATAACTGAACAAATTATTTTCCCTGAAATTGATATTGACAAAGTGTCAAAAATTAATGGATTGGATATTACATTAGTGACTTCTGCTAATACAGACAAAGAAGCGCACTTATTATTATCTCATTTGGGATTACCATTTAAAAATAAAAATCAGGAATAATATGTCAAAACTTTCAATCACCATACGCAACAGGAAAAGGAAGGAAATGGTTGCTAAATATGCAGAAAAACGAGCTGCACTTAAAGCCGCTGGTGACTATGCTGCACTGGATCGTTTGCCAAAAAATGCTTCACCTGTGAGAGTGCGAAACAGATGTCAAATTTCAGGTAGACCCAGGGCTTACAGCAGGCAATTTGGAATTAGCAGGAACTTATTTAGAGAAATGGCTCATCAGGGACTTATTCCTGGTGTGAAAAAATCAAGCTGGTAAAAAAGAGAATTATGGATACCATTGGAGATTATTTGACAATTATCAGGAATGCAATCAAAGCAAAGAAAAAGATTGTTGAAATTCCTCGTTCAAATGTCAAAGAAGAGATAACCAGGATATTATTTGAGCAGGGTTATATATTGAATTATAAAATTGAGGAAGGAAAAGCTGTACAGGGAGCTATAAAAATTGCCTTGAAGTATGACCCGTCAAACGGGCTTCCTGCAATTAAAAAAATTGGAAGGATAAGTACTCCCGGATTAAGAAAATATTCAGGCACTAAAAATCATCCCAGGATAATTAACGGATTGGGAGTTTCCATCATATCTACTTCAAAAGGGATATTGACTGATAAAGAAGCCCGGAAAGCTAATACCGGTGGTGAAGTACTTTGTTATGTATATTAAAAAAAATGATTTATGTCAAGGATAGGTAATATGCCGATAACAATTCCTGATAAAGTGCAGGTGGATATCTCGAAAGGGAATTTGGTGAGTGTAAAAGGGCCGAAAGGAGAGTTGCAAAAACAAATTGATGCAGAGATGATTATCAAGATGAAAGAGAATACAATCAATGTGGAGCGTCCTACTGAGCAAAAGAGACACAAAGCCATGCATGGTTTATCAAGATCCTTACTATTTAACATGGTGGAAGGTGTTTCCAATGGATTTAAAATTCAACAGGAAATAATCGGGGTGGGATACAAAGTGTCAAGTCAGGGTCAGCGCCTGGAGTTGTCATTGGGATTTTCACATGACATAGTTTTCGTACTTCCCCAGGAGGTGCAAGTGGAGACTGAAACCGTGAAAGGTAAAAGTCCAATAATCAGACTGGAGAGTCCTGATAAAGAGTTGTTGGGATTAATTGCATCTAAAATCAGAGCACTTAGAAAACCAGAACCTTATAAAGGAAAAGGAGTCAAGTATTCAGGTGAAGTAATTAGAAGAAAAGCAGGTAAAACAGCTGCAGTTTAAAAGATTTTATAATGAACGCAACAAGTAAAAAGAGTCTTAGAAGGTCTAGAATAAGAATGGGGATCCGTAGAACGATCAAGGGTACTCAAGCCAGGCCAAGACTCAGTGTTTTTCGCAGCAATAAAGAGATCTACGGACAACTGGTGAATGATGAAAATGGCTCAACAATAGTCGCCATTTCGTCATTGGCAAAGGATGTGGAGAAAAAAGGGAAAACAAAAATTGAAGTGGCTAAAATAATGGGGATAAAAATTGCTGAGAAAGCAAAAAAAGCAAAAGTAGATTCAGTAGTTTTCGATCGCAATGGCTACCTCTACCATGGCCGTATTAAGGCATTTGCCGAAGGTGCACGTGAAGGTGGTCTTCAATTTTAATTGATAAAGATATACTGATGGATCGAAATATTAAGAGAATTAAGACAAGCGAAATTGAATTATCCGAACGTGTTGTAAGCATAAACAGGGTAACCAAAGTAACCAAAGGCGGGAGAACATTTAGTTTTTCGGCTGTTGTGGTCGTTGGAAATGGGGAAGGTGTAATTGGATATGGATTAGGCAAAGCAAGAGAAGTGACAGAAGCCATTGCCAAAGGGGTTAATGACGCTAAGAAAAGTCTGCTGCAGGTGCCGGTTTATAAAGGAACGGTACCACATGAACAGGAATCAAAATTTGGTGGAGCACGCGTTTATCTGCAGCCTGCCTCTCCGGGTACAGGTGTTGTTGCCGGTGGTGCTATGAGGGCAGTATTGGAAAGTGCAGGTATATCAGATGTGCTTGCTAAATCCAAAGGATCATCTAATCCTCATAATGTGGTAAAAGCAACTGTGAAAGCTTTAATGGAAATGAGAGATGCCTATACGGTTGCGAAGATGAGAAATATTGACTTGGAAAAAGTATATAATGGTTGATCCCATGAAGAAAGTAGAAATAACTCTGGTAAGAAGTTTGATAAAAAGACCCCTTTCACAAAAAAGGACCGTTAAAGCCCTTGGGTTAGGGAAAATAAATAGTTCAGTTGTTCATAAAGAAACACATCAGATTCTGGGAATGATTGAAAAAGTGAAGCATTTGGTTAAAACAGAATATAAGAAATAGCAATGGATCTGAGTAATCTTAAACCTGCAGAAGGTTCTACACATAGGCAAAGTAAGCGATTAGGTCGTGGAGAAGGCTCTAAAAAAGGAGGAACTTCAGGACGTGGACATAAAGGGGCTAAATCAAGATCAGGATACAGTAAAAAAATAGGTCATGAAGGAGGACAGATGCCATTGCAGAGAAGGGTTCCTAAATTTGGGTTTACAAATCCCAACAGGGTGGAATATGTTCCTGTGAATTTGGATGTGCTTCAAAAATTAAGTGAAACTCATAAGATTGAAAAGTTTAATCCTGAAGTATTCAAAAAACATGGATTATTGTCAAATAAAGAATTAGTAAAAGTTTTGGGTCGAGGGGAGTTAAAAGCTAAACTGGAAGTAACTGCACATGCATTTTCCAAGTCAGCAATTGAAGCTATCGAAAAAAACGGTGGTCATACCATAAAACTATAATAGATGCTTAAATTAATTCAGACCATAAAGAACATTTGGAAAATTGAAGACCTGAGGGTACGAATATTATTTACAGCAGGTTTTATAATGATTTATAGGCTGGGTTCTTACGTTGTATTACCAGGTATCGATCCCAATGCGCTAGCTGAATATTCAAAACAGGCGAATGAAGGGCTTCTTGGTCTGATAAACATGTTTGCTGGCGGAGCATTCTCCAGGGCATCCATTTTTGCTCTGGGAATTATGCCTTACATATCTGCTTCTATTGTGATCCAATTATTGGGCATTGCTGTTCCTTACTTCCAAAAACTGCAAAAAGAAGGAGAATCAGGCCGAAAGAAGATAAATCAAATTACCAGGGTGCTTACTATTGCAGTTACTGCTGTGCAATCAGTGGCTTTTTTGCGAAACCTGAATGTGCAGGCAGGCATGGCTATCATATCCCAAACAAATCCTGAAGTATTGAGCCCGGCTATTTTCTTTGTCTCAAGTATCACACTGCTAACCACAGGAACTATGTTTGTGATGTGGCTGGGTGAAAAGATCACTGATAAAGGAATTGGAAATGGGATTTCATTGCTGATTATGATTGGTATTATTGCCCGCTTGCCCGGTGCATTATTCTCTGAACTGGAAGCTCGTTTAGGTGAAGCCGGAGGAGGTCTGATCATCTTCTTCCTTGAAATTGTAGCCTTGTTATTTGTGATATTGGGAACCGTTTTATTAGTGCAGGGAACACGAAGAATACCTGTACAATATGCTAAAAGAATTGTCGGAAACAGGCAATATGGGGGAGTGAGACAATATTTACCACTCAAAGTGAATTCTGCTGGAGTGATGCCGATCATTTTTGCCCAGGCATTAATGTTTATCCCTCCAACCATTGCTCAATTCTTTCCTGATTCGTCATCATGGTCTGGAATTGCCGGCTCTTTTAATAATTACGCCAGTTTTGGATATAATTTCACATTTGCTATCCTCATCATTTTGTTTACTTATTTTTATACTGCAGTAACCATTAACCCGGTTCAGATTGCAGATGACCTAAAACGAAATGGAGGCTTTATCCCTGGAATAAAACCAGGAAAGAAAACAGCAAATTATATTGATGCTATCATGAGTCGGATCACTTTCCCAGGATCGTTATTTCTTGCATTAGTGGCCATTATGCCAGCTTTTGCTATGATTATGAATGTGAATTCTCAATTTGCCCAGTTTTTCGGAGGAACATCCTTGTTGATCATGGTGGGTGTTATATTGGATACCCTTCAGCAAGTTGAAAGTCACCTGCTGATGAGGCATTATGACGGACTGATGAAGTCCGGACGGATTAAAGGGCGGACTGGTTCCGGAGGTTTATAAAATGAACTGAATAAATATGGCAAAACAAGCAACAATAGTTCAGGATGGAGTAGTAACAGAAGCATTACCGAATGCTATGTTTCGTGTAAGATTAGAAAATGGACATGAAATTTTGAGTCATATTTCAGGGAAAATGAGAATGTATTATATAAGAATATTACCGGGAGATAAAGTGAAGGTGGAAATGTCACCTTATGATTTGACAAAAGGAAGAATAACGTTTAGATATAAGTAAGAAAATGAAAGTCAGAGCATCAATCAAAAAGAGAAGTGCGGATTGCAAGATTGTGAGGCGCAAGGGTAGACTGTATGTTATTAATAAGAAGAATCCAAGATATAAACAAAGACAAGGATAAAATATGGCACGTATTAGAGGTATTGACCTTCCAGGCAAGAAAAGAGGAGATATAAGTTTAACTTACATCTATGGGATCGGTTTATCAACTGCCCGCGAAATTCTGGACAAAGCGAAGGTAGATTATTTAGTAAAAGTAGATGACTGGAGCGATGATCAACTGGTTAACATCCGTAACGTCATCAATGAAAACTACAAAACTGAAGGCGAATTAAGAGCTGATGTACAGATGAATATCAAACGATTAATTGATATCGGATGCTATCGCGGAGTTCGTCACAGAAAAGGCTTGCCCACCCGTGGACAAAGAACGCATACAAATGCCAGAACCCGGAAGGGTAGGAAAAAAGGTGCCATTGCCAATAAAAAACAAGTAGGTAAATCATAGATACATGGGAAAAACAAGAGTTAGATCTTCAAAAAAACGCAAAGTAATTGTTGAACCAATTGGGATCGCTTATGTGAAAGCGACTTTCAATAATGTGATTATCTCCATTACCAACTCCGGCGGACAGGTAATTTCATGGTCTTCTGCAGGCAAAATGGGTTTTAAAGGATCCAAAAAAAATACGCCCTATGCAGCTCAGAGAGCCGCTGAAGATGCTGCAAAAGTGGCTTTTGATTTAGGAGTTCGTAAAATAACAGTATATGTAAAAGGACCAGGATCTGGAAGAGATGCAGCCATCAGAACCATTAATAATACAGGAATTGAAGTGACCACCATTCATGATGTCACTCCACTTCCTCACAATGGATGTCGGCCTCCAAAAAGAAGACGAGTATAAAATAAACGAAGATTAATAATACGATTACAAATGGCAAGATATATTGGCCCAAAGTCTAAAATTGCAAGAAGATTTAAAGATCCAATTTTTGGACCTGATAAATCCATTGGGAAGAAAACAGCTAAGCCCGGTAAACGCAGGGGAAAAACAACTGAATATGGAATTCAGTTGAATGAAAAGCAAAAAGCTAAATACACCTACGGCTTGCTCGAAAGACAATTCCGTAACCTATTTGAAAAAGCAGCCAGAAAACCAGGAAAAACAGGGGATAACCTGCTGAAGTTTTTGGAAGCCAGGTTAGACAATGGCGTTTTTAGACTGGGCCTGTCACCTACCCGGGCTGGTGCTCGCCAATTAGTTTTACATAAACATATTACTGTAAACGATAAAGTGGTTAATATTGTTTCTTTTAGCCTTAAACCAGGTGATGTAGTTGGAGTACGTGAAAAATCCAAATCTCTTGAGTCTATTCAGGATGCTTTGGCAGCTCAAAGAACTACAGTAAATTGGTTTGAATGGGATAATGAAACCAAAGCAGGCAAATTTATTAATTATCCTGAAAGAACAGATATTCCTGAAAACATCAGGGAGAACTTAATCGTTGAATTTTATTCTAAGCAATAATTTAATTTAAGAAATTATGGGATTAATTCCTTTTCAAAAACCTGACAAGGTAGTCATGCAAAAAGCATCCGATTTTCAAGGATTATTTGAATTCTATCCATTGGAAAAAGGCTATGGTGTTACTATTGGTAACGCACTGAGGAGAGTGCTTTTGTCGTCACTTGAAGGTTTTGCAATCACAAATGTAAAAATTGACAGTGTAGAGCAAGAATTCTCTACTATTGATGGCGTCGTTGAAGATGTTGTTAATATTGTTCTGAACATGAAGCAAGTGAGGTTTAAACCAATCACTGACGAACAGGAAGAAAAGATTTTCGTGTCATTAAGTGGAAAGAAGCAGTTTTCTGCCGATGATATCGGAAAAGCTTCAAATAACTTCAAAGTATTGAATCCTGAAATGGTGATATGCACCATGGAACCAAGTGTGAAACTTGAAATGGAAATCAATGTGAAAAGAGGCAGAGGATATGTATCCATTGAGGAGAACAAACCCATTGATGCGCCTATTGGTATGATCACTCTCGACTCCATTTTCTCGCCCATTAAACATGTACAATATAAAGTAGAGAATTACAGGGTAGGACAGGATACTGATTTTGAGAAGCTGGCACTTGATATCAAAACAGATGGATCGATACATCCTGAAGATGCATTGAAGGAAGCTGCCAAGGTGTTAATGCAACATTTTGTCCTTTTTTCAGATGATAAAATTACGCTTGATGAAGAATTGAAAAAAGAAGAGCGTAAAGTGGATGAAAAGTTCCTGCAAATGAGGAAACTGCTTAAAACACCTTTAACTGATTTAGATCTTTCAGTCAGGGCTTACAATTGCCTGGCTGCTGCAGGAATTAAAACCTTAGGTGAACTTGTACAGTATGATGTTGGAGATTTACTGAAATTCAGAAATTTTGGCAAGAAATCTTTAATCGAAATAGAAGAATTGGTGAGAGAAAAAGGATTGACCTTTGGAATGGATGTCGTAAGTTATAAATTAGACCAGGAGTAAACAAATGAGACACGGAAAGAAATTTAAGCACTTAAGTAGAAAACCTGCTCACAGGAGGGCGATGCTGGCAAATATGGCTAATTCGCTGATTATGCATAAGCGAATTTCAACCACTGTTGCCAAAGCCAAAGAATTGAGAAAATACATTGAACCCTTGATAACAAAGGCGAAAACAGATTCAACGCACTCACGCAGGGTGGTTTTTGGCTATTTAGCTCAGAAAGAGGCTGTTAGTGAATTGTTTTCAACTGTTGCAGATAAGGTGGCAGACAGACCTGGCGGATATACCCGAATCATTAAAACGGGTACCCGTTTAGGTGATAATGCAGAATCATGTATTATCGAATTAGTCGACTTCAATGAACTTTATGTCAAAGAAGCCAAGAAAAAATCAACCAGGAGACGTTCGAGAAGCGGTTCAAAAGCAGCCGGCCTGGTTGCGTCTGGAGCTGAAGCTAAAACAGAAAAAGCAGAAGCAGGTACAGAAGAAATACAGGAAGAACAAGCAAAACAAGAGGATGATGCAAAATTGGAAGAAGGGGATAAGGAGGAGAAAAAAGAATCAGATGAAAAGGTGCAAGAGGTAAAAGCAGATGAAGTAGAAGTGGAAAGCCCTGAAGAGGATAAAGAACCGCTGGATGAAAAAGAGGAGGTAACAGCCCAGGATGAAGAGGTGGCAACAGAAGAAAAAGAGAAAAAAGTAAAAAAGACTGAAACAGAAGAATCTGTTGAAGAGAAGGCAGTGGAAGAAGTAAAAAAGGAGGAAGAAAAAGTGAAAGAAAGTGCTGAAGAAGCTGCTGAAGAGGAAGTTGTAGAAGATAAAAAGGAAGAAGCAAAAGAGGATGAAGAGGAACAGGATAAAAATGAAAATAAGGATAAAAAGAAATAATTATTAATAAAAACAGATTTATTAAGGCCTTCAACGGGAATCGTGGAGGCCTTTTTTTTGTAGTCTGTGAGAAACTTTATTAGGGCTTATAAATAATCGTAATCATTTTTTATATCTTTGATTTCAACCTGACTTGGGTATTTAGATATGTAATTGAAAGATTATGGACAAAACACCTCTGCATTATTATGGATATATTTTTGTAGGTTTCGCCCACCTGACAGATAATAAATTCACTCATGATGAACATTTGAAAGTGATTGAAATTGTGGATGAATTGGCTGGAAAAGAGAAATATACGGATGGTGATTTCGCAATTTTGATGGCAGAAATTATGATGTGGTACGATGAGATTGAAAGTTTAGCTGAAAAAGAAATCGCATTCAATAAGCATGTTGATTTAGTGCAAAAGAATGACTGGTTAACATTGGAGCAGAAGGAAAAATTTATTCGTCAATTGGCCCAATTAGCTATGGCTGATGGTGAATTGATTAAGAAAGAAACAGATTGGATTGAAATGATATCGAAAGCATGGGGCGTAAAGGTTGATCTGGACTTTAAAACCTGATCCGAATCCATCAATTCAAAACTCTTAGTTTAGTATTCAGGTTTTCGCATATTCACTGATAGCTAATCTCAAGCCTGATCTGTAATTTACGTGGATTTCATCCAGTTTAATTTATAATATCCTATTAATAAATTGCATACATGCCATAAAAGAATCATAGTTACAAGATGATTCTATTGATCAAAGCTAACTGCTTCTCATTCAACACATGGCTTATATTCAGTTTCTTTTAATTATTTTTGTTCTAAATAAAATTCCTCATATTTTGTTAATCTTATACTATGTCCCCTTCTGATAAATACAAAACCATTCATTATCAATCTTATCTGAATTTGGATAAACTATTGGATTCACAGCATCCAAGAAGTTTACAGGTGGAGGGTAAATTAGCACATGATGAAATGTTATTCATTATAGTGCATCAGGTGTATGAATTATGGTTTAAACAAATTATTCACGAATTAACATCTGTTCATCAAATCCTGGCCAGTCAAAAGATTGACGAGCGTGATATTGGGATAATGGTTCACCGGCTCAGCCGTGTAAATAAAATAATGAAGCTGGCTGTCGATCAAATTGATGTTCTGGAAACTATGACTCCTCTCGATTTTCTTGATTTTAGGGATTATCTCTTTCCTGCTTCCGGATTTCAAAGCTTTCAATTCCGAATATTTGAAATAATACTTGGACTAAACGACAAGAAGCGGCTTACCTACAATAATGAACACTATAAATCCGTGTTCAATGAAGCGCAAAAACAAGAAATAAAATCTTTGGAAGATTCAAAATCCATTCATTTTTTGATTCAAAAATGGTTAGAACGAATGCCTTTCTTTAAACATAAAAACTTCGAATTTTTGTCCAGCTACAAAGAAGCTGTTAAACAAATGATCGAAAAAGAAAGTGCATTGATTAACCAAAGCCATCATTTAAATAATTCAGAAAAGGAAATGCGTTTAAAAATGCTGGAGGGAAACCAGGATTATTTTGACCAGGTATTAGATGAGCAAAAGCACAACCAGTTATTAAAGGATGGAAGTATTACATTTTCTTTTAAAGCAACAGTCGCTGCCTTGTTCATTAGGTTATATCGTGATCAACCCATATTGCAGGGCCCTTATCAATTGCTGACTTCCCTGAAAGACCTGGATGAAAGACTGACCAATTGGCGAAGTCGTCATGCCCAAATGGTATTGCGAATGATTGGAAAGAAAATTGGAACAGGAGGTTCCCCCGGCTTTGATTATTTAGCCAAGACAGTCGAAAAACATCAAGTATTCAGTGATCTGTTAAATATATCCACACTGCTTATTCCAAGGGATCAGCTCCAGCCACTGCCGGCTGAGATCGAAAAGGAGTTAGGATTTTATTTCCATTAATATTTCCCATGATTGAAAACAATAACATAGCATTCAGATTTGAAAATTCATTGGATTTTGCGCTTAATGAGGACCAAATAGATGCATTGGGAAAATATAGAGGTGAATTTTGGATCCCTAAACAATCTGGTGGAAAAGAGAGTATTTATTTATGTGGGAATTCCCTGGGTCTTCAGCCCAAAAACACCTTTTCATATGTCAATCAGGAACTTGAAGACTGGAAAAACCTGGGTGTAAATGGCCATGTCAAGAGTAGCAATCCCTGGCTAAGCTATCATGAAAGCATTTCTGAAAGCATGGCAAAAGTGGTAGGGGCCAAACCCATTGAAACAGTGGTAATGAACACACTGACAAACAATCTTCACCTGGGCATGGTTTCCTTTTATCGGCCAAGCAAAAAAAGATACAAAATATTGATCGAGAGTGATGCATTTCCTTCCGATCGTTATGCTGTAGAATCACAAGTCAGTTTTCATGGCTACAATCCAAAAGAAGGCATCTTAAAAATGAAAGCCCGGGAAAATGAAAGTTTGATAAGGTGGAAAGACCTGGAGGAATGCATTGAAAGGGAGGGAGAATCGATCGCCCTGATCTTGCTGGGTGGGGTTAATTATTACACAGGTCAATATTTTGATTTAAAAAGAATTGCTGAAAAGGGACACAAAAAAGGATGCATGATTGGTTTTGACCTGGCTCATGCTGTAGGAAATGTAGAAATTAATTTGCATGATTCAGGTGCTGATTTTGCCGTTTGGTGTACCTACAAATATCTCAACTCAGGGCCCGGTGCAATTGCAGCGCTCTTTGTTCATGAACGACATGCTCAAAATGATGACCTCCCACGTTTTACTGGATGGTGGGGACACAATAAAAAAACCCGTTTCAATATGCGCAAGGAATTTGATTCACTGTCCGGAGCTGAGGGATGGCAATTAAGCAATCCTCCTATACTGGGACTGGCGCCAGTTAAAGCTTCGCTGGATATTTTCAATAAAGTGGGAATGAGAGCTCTGAGAGCAAAATCTATTAAACTTACTTCTTATTTGGAATTTTTACTCGATCAGATTAATGATGAAAGAATTCGAATTATTACGCCCTCTAATCAATGGGAAAGAGGATGCCAGTTATCCATTCAGATCAAAAAAAGCGATAAGAAATTATTTGATATGATAACAGATGAGGGTGTAGTAGCTGATTGGCGTGAACCAGATGTGATCCGCGTGGCTCCTGTTCCCCTGTATAACAGTTTTAAGGATGTTTTTGATTTTGTTCAAATATTACAAGATGGATTAAAGAGAATTTAATGCCGAAAAAGATAATCATAGTAGGTGCGGGTTTAAGTGGAACCTTGCTGGCAATCCGGCTGGCCCAGAAAGGTTTACAGGTGTCATTGTATGAAAAACGATCGGATATGCGCAAAGACGGAAGGGTAGAAGGCCGTTCCATCAACCTGGCTTTGTCTGATCGTGGTTTGAAAGCTTTGAAAATGATTGGCATGGACGAAGAAATTCAAAAGGATTGTATCCCTATGAAAGGCCGGAAAATACATCCGGTTTCCGGGGAACCTTTTGTTTCGCCTTATAGTGGCAGAGCCGATAAATACATCAATTCGATTTCGCGAGGCGGACTTAATATATCGCTATTAAATAAAGCTGAACAATTCAGCAATCTTGAACTTTGTTTTGATAAAGCCTGTTTGGGAATAGATTATCATGGTCCAATTGCACAATTTCAGGATAAACAGGGACAAAAGTTTGAAGTAGAAGCAGATTTTATTTTTGGAGCTGATGGAAGCAATTCAGTTGTGAGAAAGAGTATGCTGGCACTTTCGCACCATTTATTATTCAGTTATTCACAGGAATACCTGGGTCATGCTTACAAAGAACTTGTTATACCTCCGGCTGTAAATGGTGGTTTTCGCCTGGATAACAATGCATTGCATATCTGGCCCCGGGGTGGCTATATGATGATCGCATTGCCCAATTTGGATGAAAGTTTTACAGTGACTTTATTTCTCCCTCATAAAGGACCAAACAGCTTTGAAAAACTGGATAATGCCAGTAAATTGATTCAATTTTTTAAAGAGAATTTTCCGGATGCCTTAACCCACATGCCCTCATTGGTGGATGATTTCTTCAGTAATCCTACCGGTCTGCTGCTTACTGTTAAATGTCTGCCCTGGCAGGTAAATGGTAAATCTCTCCTTCTCGGGGATGCGGCTCATGCGATTGTTCCTTTTTATGGACAGGGGATGAATGCTTCTTTTGAGGATGTGGTGGTTTTTGATGAACTTCTTGAAAAGAATCAGGGAAATTGGGAAGCAACCATAAATGAATATGAATCTGTTCGAAAAAAAGATACAGATGCCATTGCTGATCTGGCCATTGATAATTTTTATGAAATGCGTGATCAGGTAGCCAATGAAATATTTCAGAGAAAGCGGAAATTGGAAATGAAACTGGAGCAAACATTTGAGGACTATATGAGTAAATACAGCATGGTCACATTCAATGAGAACATTCGGTATTCAGAAGCCATGATCAAAGGGAGAAGACAGGATGAACTTCTTTTAGAGTATTGTAAAGAGCATACTCAAATGGAGGATGTCAAGCTGGAGGAAGCCCTGGAATATATAAATACAAATAGCCGGAAAATTAATTTGAAGTGACGATAAAATCGACAAAGGAGATAGCTGATTTACTTTTCAAAGTATACTTGCATAAAAAGCCATGTGATCCGATTGCTGATCTGATGGAAGAAAAAAGTATTGAAAAAGCCTATGAAATTCAGGAGATCAATACAAAAAAATGGCTGGCTGAAGGAAAATCATTGATCGGTCGTAAAATCGGATTGACTTCTTTATCTGTACAAAAACAAATTGGTGTCGATCAACCGGATTTCGGCATGCTGTTTTCAGATATGGCGTATGAAAGTGTTGAAATAGTTGACTTTTCGCGCCTTATTCAGCCAAAAGCTGAAACAGAAATTGCAATTGTATTAAAAAAGGATTTGAAAATGGAAAAAAATAGCGCTTCAGGTCTTCTTGCTTCCATTGATTATGTGTTGCCTGCAGTTGAAATTGTGGCTAGCAGAATCGCAAATTGGAATATCAGTATTTTTGATACCATTGCCGACAATGCATCATCCGGCCTTTTTGTTTTGGGAAATGATCCGGTTAAAGCTTCCGATGTGGATTGGGAACTTTGTGGAATGAGCATGTTCAGGAAAGGGAAAATCGTTTCAACGGGTGCCGGAATGGCTTGTTTGGGGAATCCTTTGAATGCAGCTGTTTGGCTGGCAGACAGGATGGTCAGACACAACAGGCCCTTAAAAGCAGGAGATATTATTTTAACAGGGGCCCTGGGGCCCATGGTAGATGTCAGTGCCGGTGATGAATTGGATGTAGAGATTAACACAGTTGGAAAATTACATGTTCAATTTTCAACTTAAGGATAACAAATGAACAAGATGAAATGCGCCATTATTGGTTCCGGAAACATTGGAACAGATTTAATGGTTAAAATAATAAGAAATTCAAATTACCTGGAAGTCATGTACCTGGTGGGAATTGACCAGGAATCAGATGGATTGAAGCGGGCTCAGAAATTAGGGGTTAAAACGATTCATGAAGGATTGGAAGGCCTCGAAAAATTACCTGATTTTAAAGACATTAAGATTTTTTTTGACGCAACATCAGCAAAAGCACATCTGGTTAATAACGGCATTATTCAGAAATATCCGGGTAAATTTATGATAGATCTCACCCCGGCAGCAATCGGTCCTTATATGGTTCCTTCAGTTAACCTGGAGAACAAGCTTGATCAGATCAATGTCAATATGGTTACTTGTGGTGGGCAGGCAACTATTCCGATTGTTCATGCGATCTCCCGGATTACAAAAACCTATTATGGTGAAATTGTATCTGCTATTGCAAGTAAATCTGCTGGTCCGGGAACACGGGCAAATATTGATGAATTTACGCAAACTACAGCTCATGGAATTGAAGTGGTAGGTGGAGCAGCAAAAGGAAAAGCAATTATTATTTTGAATCCTGCTGATCCCCCAATCATGATGAGGAATACGGTTTTTACATTAAGTGAAATGGCAGATCAACAGGAGATCAGAAAAAGTATACACGATATGGTGAAAGCTGTAAATCAGTATGTTCCAGGTTATCATTTGAAACAAGAAGTTCAATTCGAAGAAATTAGTGAAGAGGTTTACGTAGAAGGTCTTGGCAAAGTAAAAGGTCTTAAAACAACAGTCTTTTTACAGGTGGAAGGTGCTGGTCATTATTTACCTCCTTATGCTGGAAACCTGGATATTATGACATCTGCAGCGAAAGCTACCGCGGAAAAAATTGCACAAAAAAACCTTCATTTTATATTAGAAAATAAGTGATGAGCGAAAAATTATATATACAGGATGTTACTTTAAGGGATGGGATGCACACCATCCAACACCAGTATCGCAAAGAGCAGGTTCAGAACATTACAAAAGCGTTGGATGTTGCAAATGTGAATGCCATTGAAATCTCGCATGGAGACGGCTTGGCCGGATCAAGTTTTAATTATGGATTTGGAGCACATACAGATGTTGAATGGATCGAAATAATGGCTGAAGTGATTGAAAATGCTACCCTGACGACTTTATTATTACCAGGTATTGGTACAGTTGAAGATCTAAAAAATGCATACGAAGCAGGTGTTCGTTCAGTACGAATTGCTACGCATTGTACTGAAGCAGATGTAGCAGCTCAACACATTGAGTATGCCAGAAAACTGGGCTTGGACGTGGCCGGTTTTTTAATGATGGCTCATATGAACGATCCCCTCAATTTATCAAAACAAGCTAAATTGATGGAGTCTTATGGGGCTCATTGTGTGTATGTTACTGATTCTGCTGGTGCTTTATTAATGCATGAGGTATCTGATCGGGTGAAAGCATTACGTGAGCACCTGGATTCTGAAACTCAGGTAGGAATTCATTGTCACCACAACCTGTCACTTGGAGTGGCCAATTCAATAATTGCTATTCAAAACGGTGCAGTACGTGTGGATGCTTCATTAGCAGGAATGGGAGCTGGCGCGGGAAATACTCCCCTGGAGGTTCTGATAGCAGTATTGAACAAAATGGGTTATGATCATGATTGCGACCTCTTTAAATTGATGGATGCAGCGGATGATATAATCCGTCCATTGCAAAAACGTCCGGTCAGAGTGGATCGTGAAACGCTCTCACTTGGTTATGCAGGTGTTTATTCCAGCTTTTTGCTACATGCTGAGAGAGCAGCTAAAAGATATAATCTGGATACGCGGGATATTTTAGTGGAAGTTGGAAGAAGAAAAATGGTGGGTGGGCAGGAAGACCTGATTGTTGATGTGGCTTTGGATTTGAAAAAAAAGACTTAAAAGATAAAACGAACGATGAATTAAATCACTTTCAATGGAGAGGAAATGCTAGACAAAAATCGAATTTCAGAAATATTGCATAATGCAGCCACAGAAGCTAAGGCTGTAAGCCAGATGTTGGATGATGCGGGATTTTCAGTGGAGAATGCATATGAAATTCAGGCTTTATCGATTGAAAAAAGATTCATAGCCGGAGAAAAATTAGTCGGTTATAAACTGGGATTTACCAGTCAGGCGAAAATGATTCAGATGGGAGTCCATGATATGATATGGGGTGTACTGACAGACAGGATGAATATCCCGGAAGGTGGAGTCATGTCCATTTCAAATTATATTCATCCTCGTGTAGAACCTGAAATTGCCATCATAACAGCAAAAAAAATAGATCGTCCTTTGAAACTAGCTGAAAGCAGGGATTACGTCAAGGCCATTGCTCCTGCCATGGAAATTATTGATTCAAGGTATAAGAATTTTAAATTTACATTGGCCGATGTAATCGCTGATAATTGCTCCTCCTCTGGATTTATTGTGGGTCAATGGTTTTCTGAAAATATACATATCAATAATTTGGGAACAGTCTTAAAAATAAATGGAAATCCAGTTCAAATAGGGTCTTCCAACGCAGTCTTGGGTAATCCCTGGGAAGCCTTGCCTGCTATTTCCCGCCTGACACATCAGTATAACAAGGAAATTCCAGAGGGGAGTGTCATATTAATTGGAGCCATTACTCCGGCAGTTGCATTAACAAAAGGGGATTTTGTGGAAAGCGAATTTCAAAACCTTGGAAAAATTTCGTTTTCGGTAGAATGATTAAAACTTAAAAACATGAAAAGCAGATTGTTGGATCACAAAGCAAAACCAAGAGGGAAGTTTCCTCACTTGAAGATAGCGGGAGACTTCGTTTATGTTTCAGGAACCAGTTCAAGACGACCGGATAATTCGTTGGATGGGGTTGAAGTAGATAAAATGGGAACCACTAAACTCGATATAAAAGCTCAAACCAGGGCTGTAATTGAGAATATTCGTGACATCTTGCAAAGTGTGGATTGTGATTTAGCAGACATTGTGGATGTATCCTGTTTTCTTGTTAATATGAATGATTTTGGAGGCTATAATGAAGTATACGGGGCGTATTTTGGATACGATGGACCTACCAGAACAACAGTAGCTGTTCACCAGTTACCCCATCCGCATTTATTAATTGAAATGAAAGTTGTTGCTTATAAAAAGAGATAAAGTGAGCGAATTAATTAAAATCAGGAATTATGTAAATGGCAAATTGGTGGATCCTGTTATGGGAAAATATTTGGAAAATATAAATCCTGCATCTGGCGAAGTGTACGCATTAATTCCTGACTCTGATGGTAAGGATGTAGATGCTGCAGTTAAATATGCAAAAGAGGCATTTCATTCATGGTCGAAAACAAGCATTGAGTATCGACATGATATCTTGAGTAAAATATCAGATTTGATTCGCGATAATTTAAAATTATTGGCAAAAGCAGAATCTAAAGACAATGGGAAACCACTCTGGTTGGCAAAAGAAGTGGATATACCAAGGGCAGCTGCTAATTTTAAATTTTTTGCCAATGCAATTACATTGTTTGCCAGCCAGGCGCATGAAACGGATCAAACTGCCATCAATTACACCATAAGAAGGCCATTAGGCGTTGTGAGTTGTATCTCTCCGTGGAATTTGCCTTTATATCTTTTTACATGGAAAATTGCTCCTGCACTGGCAGCAGGAAATACGGTTGTGGCTAAACCTTCTGAACTTACACCCATGACTGCATTTTTGCTTTCAACCATTTGCATGGAAGCAGGATTACCGGCAGGGGTATTGAATATTGTGCATGGTTACGGACATTCAGCAGGCCAGGCCATGGTATCTCATGATGATGTAAAAGCCGTTTCCTTTACAGGTGGAACTGAAACCGGCCAGAAAATTGCCACTTTAGCAGCTCCAAAATTTAAAAAGCTATCCTTGGAACTTGGAGGTAAAAATCCAAACATCATTTTCGCTGATTGTGATTATGATGATATGCTGGCAACCACCATTCAATCGAGTTTTTCAAATCAAGGGCAAATTTGCCTTTGCGGATCACGGATTTTTGTGGAAAGACCTATTTATGAAAAGTTTAAAAAGGATTTTGTTGAAGCTGTCCGAAAATTAAAAGTAGGACATCCTGATCAGCCAGATACAAGAATTGGTGCCCTTGTTTCAGCATCCCATCTTGACAAAGTAAAATCCTATCTGGAACTTGCTAAGGAAGAGGGTGGGAAAATTCTATTCGGTGGAAAAGAAGTAATTGTTGAAGGTTTTGAAAACGGATATTATCTGGAACCGGCAATTATAGAGGGTTTAGCATTTGATTGCAGAACCAATCAGGAGGAAATATTCGGACCCGTGGTGAGCATCATGCCATTTGACACAGAAAAGGAAGTGCTTGAATATGCCAATAGTGTGCGCTATGGTTTGTCTTGTAGCATATGGACTCAAAACCTGAAAAGGGCAACTCGAATTTCATCTGAAATTGAAGCCGGGATTGTGTGGGTAAATACCTGGATGTTACGAGATTTAAGAACACCATTTGGGGGCATGAAAGATTCAGGCATAGGACGGGAAGGTGGACTTGATGCTCTGAATTTCTTTACAGAAGCAAAAAATGTATGTATAAAGTATTAGAAAAAAACTCACAGTTTACTTGCAAAAATCAAAAATCTAAGAGGTTTTAATTTAAATGGCTAATTATATTGATGATGACAAAACTATTTCAACCAGTCCATTTCAAAAAATGGATTGATGATAATCGACATTTGCTAAAACCACCTGTCGGTAATAAATGTGTTTATGAAGACGGAGAATTCATAATCATGGTGGTGGGTGGACCTAATTCCCGCAAAGACTATCACTATAATGAAACCCCTGAATTTTATTTTCAGATTGAAGGGGATATTGTACTCACAATTCAAAATGAAGGAAAAGCGGAAAACATTCCCATTAAAGAAGGGGAAATTTACCTATTGCCCTCAAAGGTCCCTCATTCACCTCAAAGAGGGAAAGATACAATAGGCCTTGTGGTAGAATACAAACGTCCGGAAGGCATGCTGGATGGCCTGCAATGGTATTGCGAAAAATGCAATCATAAATTGAATGAAGAAAAATTCAAACTGGATAATATTGAAACCGATATGCCTGTCATTTTTAAGGCTTATTATAATAACAAGGAAAAATGTACTTGTGATAATTGCGGTCATTATATGACTCCTCCCGAAAAAGCATTTTAGATAGCTTGAATAATAAATCAATGGTTAAGAAAATAAACGCGCACGGACACCTGTTGCCAAACCCGGAGCAGATTCCAAAATTTATGAAAGAAAGGAAAATATTCTGGGTTGATGATGATAGATCGTTTATGCGACAGGGCGACTGGGCAAGACCGATCTCACATCCCAGTTTTTTCCTGGAAGAGAAACTCCAGTGGATGGAAAAAAACAAGATAGAGCATGAAGTGGTTTTAACTTTATCGCAACTTTATTGCAATGGTTATGATGAGAAAACAGCCATGGATGCGATCCGCTTTCAGAATGATTTCAATGCACAATTGCAGGCAGATCATCCCCAAAAATTTACATCTGGATTTGTTGTACAGGCAGCATATATGGATTCAGCTCTCAAAGAAATTGAGCGTTGTGTGAAGGATATGAAAATGCACTTGCTTTGTTTACCTAGCCACTTTCTTGATCAGAATAAGGAATGGTGTTCCATAGCCGATGAAAGACTGGATCCCCTGTTTAAACTGGCTGATACTTACAAATTGGCCATAGAAATCCATCCTTATGATGGATCGAAAATGATTGGTCTGGAAGACAGGCTCTGGCGGTATAATCTGGTCTGGATGTGTGCCCAAACTGCGGATACCTATCATATGTATACTTCGCTGGCATTTCCTGATAAGTATCCCCGGATCAGAACCTGCTTTGCTCACGGCAATCAATTTGGACAAATGAATGTGGGAAGAAGATTGCAGGGGTTTAAAGGTCGTCCTGATTTATTCGAAGGAGCTGTTTCACCGGATACATATATCGGTCATCCAAAAATCTATTTTGACAGCCTGTTGCACGATCAACTTTCGTTTGAAATGTTGATCAGAAGGCAGGGTGTTTCTCAAATTGTGGCAGGACTGGACGATCCATATCCTTTGGGAGAAATGGAAACAGTGGAGGGTTGTTATCCAGGAATATTATTGGATGAAGCATTAAAATCCGGTTTGGTTAAGCAGAATGAATATGATGCCATTTGGAATAAAAATCCGCTGAAATGGCTGACTGAAAATTCTTAAATAGAATGAAAGCCATCATAGAAATAAATAATAATAGCATTCAGGTTGATTTGTCAAAGCCGATAGATATTTCTTTAGCCGTAAAAGATTTGAATAAAGCAGCAAGTGCATGGAATGTTGGTTCAAGCAAGATTGAACCAGTTGTGAGAGGAGATTGGATTGGCAGTGTAGCAGCGGGTGCTGCAGTAAATTTTAATAATATTCATTTCAACCCGCATGGAAATGGAACTCATACCGAATGTATAGGCCATATTAGCAGGGAATTTCACAGTATCAATCAATGCTTAAAAGAATTCTTTTTTTTGGCGGAACTAATATCCGTTAGTCCCCAAATTATTGGAAATGACAAAGTGATAAGCCGGCAACAAATTAAGGAAGGCATTGAACAAAAAGATTTCCAGGCGATCATCATCCGGACATTACCGAATAATGATGAAAAAAAAACACGAAATTATTCGAATACAAATCCTGCTTATTTAGCTGAAGAGGCCACTTCATATATACGTGAAAAAGGCATCAGGCATTTGCTGATTGACCTGCCTTCTGTGGATAAAGAGAAAGATAATGGGAAGTTACTTTCACACAAAGCATTTTGGGATTATGAAGGAAAACAGCTCATGGATGCTACTATTACCGAATTAATATATGTTCCAAATGATGTTAGTGACGGAAGCTATTTGCTAAATCTTCAGATTGCTTCTTTTGAAAATGATGCCAGTCCCAGCAAACCGGTATTATACAGGATAGAAATTTAGCAATTCCTTCAGATGATCTGGCCAGGATTGTTTTAAGTTATTATTGACTAAAATTTTTTGTCTGTGAACATCCTGATAAAGAAAAAAAGAATACTAAACTGTATTTGAAAGTATAGTATTAGAAAAGTTTGCTCAATCAATCCCTATTTCAAAATCTCTGAATAAATAAGCTCCTGTATCTTTGCTCGTGTATTGCTGTGCCAGAGTTTTTTGTTTTCTGAGCTTGGAAAAGTCCGGTTAGAAAGGAAAATATAAATGATATCATTTTCAGGATCTGCCCATGCACAGGTTCCGGTAAAACCGGTATGCCCATAAGCGGAGGCAGGAGTGTTTTTGCTTGTTGGATTGTAAGATTTAAAACTATCCATTTCCGGTTTGTCAAATCCAAGGGCTCTTCTGCTTACATCAGAACTTTTGGTTGTGAATGTATCGATGGTGGAAGAGAGGAAGTATTTTTCCCCACCGTATTCTCCTTCATTAATAAACATGTGAAGAAGTTTTGCCAGGTCATTTGCATTGGAAAATAATCCTGCATGACCCTCGATTCCTCCCAATAAGGCGGCTGCAGGATCATGAACATATGCCTGAACTGTGTCAAATCTGAAATAGTTCTCCACTTCTGTGGGCGGAATGGAACTGATATTAAACCATTCATATGGATTAAAACCGGTATTATTCATCCCTAGTGGAATATAATAAGTCCTCTTAAGCAGTTTGTCAAAAGCTTCATCTATTGAATTCTCAATAATTTTCTTTAAAAACATGAAATCAAGATCACTATATGCATATTCACCCTGTTCTTTTACTTCTGTATGATAAATTATTTCCCAAATGCTGTCGATTATGGCGTTATTTACATATAATCCTTTATTGGCGTTAATAGAATAAATCTCAGATTTTTCATCTGAATAATAAAAATCCATTTGATTTTTCGAATCATCCAGTGTATTTTTATAAAAAGCTATCCATGGCTTAAATCCAGCCTGGTGCATCAACATATTTCGAATAAGTGCCTTTCCATATACATATTGAGAACTCCGTTTCACATATTTGCCAAGCGTATCATCCAGGCTGATTTGATCTTCTTCATACAATTTCATTAGCGGAAGCATGGTAGCGGCTATTTTTGTAATACTTGCCACATCGTAAATATCTGTGTTTTGAACTGCTACTTGATTGTCATAAGTGTGATAGCCAAAGGATTTATGATAAAATACTTTCCCGTCTTTTGCAATTAAAACCTGGCATCCCGGGGTTTCTTCATTACTTATTGACTCTGCAATGATTTTTTCAATGGAATCAATTGCATGGATCGAAAAGTTCACTTCCTGTGGATCCGCATATTTTAACCTGATCGGATCCTTAATATAGATGCCACTGCCATAAGGAATAAATTCTCCTACACTTACCGGTAATTTCCCGGAAATGGGTATCCCACCAAAAATTGCCTGGGCAGCTGCTTGCTGAAACGCTTCATCTTGCTCACCAACTTGTAATATGGCATACTTTTTATCAAAATATTTTAATGCATAGGGGCTGCCGAAGTTGACCAGTATTATATTCTTTTTTTCAGACTGTGAATTAATAAAATGGATTACACGAGGATCTAAATTAAAATTCCTGACATTGTATTTGGCTACATCAAATAGGCTAATAATCAGCGTGTTATATTCATGAGTTTCTTTCTCCAATTGGTTCAGTTTTTCATAATTGCAACTGGATGGATAGACATATGTATTGATATCATCATATAAATTCAAATAATCATGAAATAAGCTTTGGGTATCTCCACCAAAATTAATGGCAGCTATATTTTTATTACTCAGTTTTGTTAATGGTATTAAGTCCTTTTCATTTTTTATCAGACAAAGGGAATGCTCAGCCAATACTCTTTTTAAAAACCGGATCCTTGAATTATTAAGGTCTTCGATCAGATTTTTTAGCTCCACTTCCTCCTGTTCAAAAAGGCCATGTTCAATTTTTGAAAGCAATACCTTTTTTACTTTTGCATTGATTATGTCCTCAGATAACACACCTGTTAAAACCGCATTTTTAATAGCATTAACCGCTTTTTCAACATCATTAGGAAACAGTAAAATGTCATTTCCAGCTTCTAATGCTTTAATTTCTTTATCCCCTGATTTATAATCCCTGGCAACTCCCTGCATATTTAAGGCATCAGTGAATATCAGTCCTGTAAAGCCCATGTCATTTAATAAAAGATCATGAATGGCTCGATGAGAAATCGAAGTGGGTAATTTATTTTTCCCATCAATTGCAGGCACATAAAGATGTGCAACCATGATCCCTTCAATCCCTTTTTTAATCAGTTTATAAAACGGATATAATTCATTGTGTTTCAAATCTTCAATGGATTTATTTATGACGGGTAAGTCTTTATGAGAATCAATGTCAGTATCACCATGACCTGGAAAATGTTTTGCAACCGCCATGATCCGATGATCCTGCATCCCCATCATATAAGAAATCCCCTTTTGCGAAACTAATTCCCGGTTTTCTCCAAATGAACGGAGATGTATGACTTGATTCTTGGGATTGGTATTAATATCAATTACAGGAGCAAAATTGATATGAACACCCAGCCGTTGACACTGATAGGCTACTTCCTGTCCCATTTTATAAATCAATTTGTTATCTTGAATGGCTCCTAGAGTCATTTGCCTGGGAAAATTAATCACACTATCCAAACGCATGCTAATTCCCCATTCAGCATCCATGGCAATAAAAAGCGGAATTTTTGAAATGGATTGAAGTTTGTTCGTGATGATTGCCTGCCGACTTGGTGTTCCCTGGAAAAATAGGACTCCCCCTATATGATAACTCTGAATGAGGCCGGATAGTTTCTCAAAATCATTCATTTTATTTGAATAGCCGTTCACCATTAATAATTGTCCGATCTTCTCCTCAATGGTCATTGAATCCAGGAGCTTCAATGCCTGTTCAGTTTGAGCCTTTTTTATTAGGATTTTGCTGTTATCAAACTGCTTCCCGGTATTTGATATCACCGAGATAACAAATACAATGAAAAAAATAGACAAAAATAATTGCTTCATTAATTTGTCAGGAAAAAAGCGTTATTGTACCTCCCTTGCTGTCAATCAGATTAACTATTCTATCTTCAGAAAAGATGAATGGAAAGTATTCAAATAGTAATCCAGCTTTATTGGGATCCAGTTTCAATGCTTTCTCAAGATAAAAATCAGCATCTTCATGTTTACTGTCATATAAAATCCCTGCAAGAATGTAATAATATTCAGCATTTTTATCGTTTAACGTAATAGCGTCCATCAATCTTTCAACGGCTATTTCAGTTTTTTTATGGTCATGAAGAAACAGGGCAAAATCAATTACAGCCACTGTGTTATAAGGATTAATTTCAAGTGACTGAATAAACGCATCCCGGGTTTTTTTATAATCACTTGAAAATGAATAGCAATTTGCTAATTCATACCAAAATTTATCATTGAATGGAAAAAGTTCTACTGCTTTTTCCAGGTGTGTGATTGCATCCTCATATTTTTCCTGGTTTGACAACGATAATCCTAAACCAAACCAGCAATCAGGATAGTTTTTATTAAGTTTCAATGATTTTGAAAAAAACAATTGTGCTTTTTCATTCTCTTCCATGAATAGATAAGAATAACCCAGTTGCATGTAAACCAAATAGTCTTCTCGACCAAATCGGATAGATTCTTTATAGTTTTCTATGGCTTTCTTGTAAAGTGTCTGATCGAGGTAATTGTTTCCTAAATTAAAGTAAGTAACCGGATTCTTAGAATTTAAGGTCAGTGCCATGTCAAATGCATCAAAGGCCAGCTCATATTTGCTCTGATAATTGTATATCAAACCCAAATTATTCCAGGCATATTCTGAGTAGGTGTTTTTATCAATGATTTGCTGATAAATGGCAATCGCATTTTCTGGTTCATCCAATGTTTCATAGCATTGTGCAAATTCAATGATCGCTTCTTCGTTTTTAAGATCCTCATTGATCACATTTCGAAGCAATTTCAATGCTTCTCCAAAATTCTCATGCTGAAGAAATACCAGTGCTTTTAAAAATAGATTATAATTCTTTGTGGAATTGTCCAGGCGTATGGCTTGATCAAGATGTTGAATAGCTTCCTCTTTTTCTCCAAGTTCGAAATAAATCCTGCCTAATAATTGTTGGATTTTTGAATCATTTGAGGCGATCATTTCTGCACGCTCCAATAAATCCAGGGCTTCTTCATGCTCTGATTTATCAATAAGTAATTCAACATTTAAAATCAGAATAGGAATAGAATACGGATAGTATTTAATGGCTATTGAGGATGCTTCAAAAGCCTTGTCTTTATTATTTGATTTTAAATAGTATTTGATGATGGATTCAAAATCTGAAATCTCAAAAAATGAATAATCCTCCGTTATGGATTGCTTTTCGAAAAATCGAATTAATCTGATAAGGGATGAACTGTTCTGCTCAATTAAATCCATAGTTGATTATCTGTTGAAAAAGCACTTTAATTATAGCCTGCAAATTAACATAAAATCAGTAGATCTGAATAGTATATTTCCTGCTATTTATCCCCATAAAAGCAATTTACTCTGGAATTATAAGTGTAATTGGGATCACTAAATCAGAGGCTTAATATATGCAGAAAATCAGTTATTTACATACTGTTAATAAACTAACAATATTATTGGTGTATTATTCTTGTTTAAAGAAATAAATTTTTTATATTGTGGCTCTTTTTTATAACACATTAAATTTAAATAATGGATAACAAGGTTAAAGAATTCATGGCAAGAATTATTGCCAAAAATCCGGGAGAACTCGAATTTCACCAGGCAGTTGAAGAAGTTGCCGAATCTCTAATTCCTTATATTGAAGAAAATCCACGTTATAAGGTAGCTAAGATTCTGGAAAGAATTGCTGAACCTGAAAGGGTTATTATTTTCCGCGTTCCTTGGATGGATGATAAGGGAGAAGTACAGATTAGTCGTGGTTACAGAGTTGAAATGAATAGTGCAATTGGACCTTATAAAGGAGGTTTAAGATTTCATCCAACTGTGAACCTCGGAATTCTTAAGTTTCTCGCATTTGAACAAGTTTTGAAAAATAGTCTTACAACCTTACCAATGGGTGGCGGGAAAGGCGGTTCAGATTTCGATCCTAAAGGAAAATCTGACAATGAGGTCATGAGTTTCTGCCAAAGTTTTATGACTGAACTTTGCAAACATATTGGACCGGACACTGACATTCCTGCTGGCGACATCGGGGTCGGTGGAAGAGAAATTGGATTCCTTTTTGGACAGTATAAGAGGATCAGAAATGAGTTTACAGGTGTGCTTACTGGGAAGGCCATTGAGTGGGGAGGCAGTTTAATTCGCCCTGAAGCGACTGGTTATGGACAGGTTTATTTTGCCAAAGAAATGCTTAAAACCCGTGGTGATAGCTTTAAAGGTAAAATTGTTACTGTTTCAGGCTCTGGAAATGTAGCCCAATTTGCAACTCAGAAAGTTACAGAATTTGGAGGTAAAGTAGTTACATTGTCTGATTCTGCTGGTTATATTTATGATCCCGAAGGAATTGATGCTGAAAAACTTGCATATGTCATGGAACTTAAAAATGTGAAACGTGGTCGTATAAAAGAATATGCAGCTAAGTATGGATGTACTTATGTGGATGGGAAAAGACCATGGGAAGTGAAATGTGATATTGCCCTTCCGAGTGCTACGCAAAATGAAATTAATGGGGATGACGCTAAGATGCTTTTAGATAATGGATGTTACTGCGTTTCTGAAGGTGCCAATATGCCTTCAACACCTGAAGCAATTACAGCTTATCAAAATGCAAAGATTCTTTTCGGACCTGGCAAAGCTGCAAACGCAGGCGGTGTAGCAACTTCCGGTTTGGAAATGAGCCAGAATTCATTGCGCTTATCATGGACAAGAGAGGAAGTGGATCAAAAACTGCATCAAATTATGATAGATATTCATGAGAATTGCGTGAAATATGGCAAAGATGGTGATTATATTGACTATGTAAAAGGTGCAAATATTGGCGGTTTTGTGAAAGTCGCTGATGCTATGATGGCACAAGGTGTTGTATAATATTTAGTATTTTATTATATGAAGGGCTGTCTTAAAAAGGATAGCCCTTTTTTTTTATTAAATGATTTTAATACATCATTTTCATTTAAAAAAAATTAATTTTGAGAAGAAATGTCGCTTAGTAATAAAATAAATGAAGATCTGAAATTTGCTATGAAAGCAAAAAACCAGGGAGCATTAAGAGCAACCAGGGCAATAAAATCAGCCATTCTTTTATTTAAAACACAGGGAAAAGAAAATGAAATTACTGAGAATGATGAAGTCCAAATATTACAGCGATTAGCAAAACAAAGAAGAGAATCAATCGAAATATATAAAAGGCAAAATCGTGCTGATTTGGTTCAGATTGAAATGGAAGAACTGGAAGTGATTACTTCTTACTTGCCAAAACAATTATCAGCAGCTGAAATTGAAGAAAAGGTCAGTGAAATAATTCATGAAACCGAGGCTAATTCCATGGCGGATATGGGTAAAGTAATGCCATTAGCTATGAAAAAATTTTCCAGCCAGGCAGATGGCAAAACCATTTCAGAAATTGTAAAAAGATTGCTCTCCTGATCATGAATATTCTTGATATTATATTTTTAATTCCTTTACTTTATTTTTTAATAACGGGATTTAAAAAAGGACTCCTTATTGAGGCTTTATCAGTTGTAGCTTTCATAGTAGCCATTATTGGAGCGATGAAACTTTCACATAAGTTGATGCTTAGTTCAGGATTGGAACTCAGTTCAAAATGGATGCCTTATGTTGCTTATCTGCTTGTTTTTTTAGGCATATTTCTATTGATCATTTTATTAGCCAGGCTTCTGCAGAAGATTATTAAAACAGCAAAACTGAATATCTTCAATCGCATTGCAGGAGCCCTGTTTGGAGTTCTAAAAGTGGTTTTATTGTTTAGTTTGCTGTTGTGGATTTCTGAACAGGTGGAAATCATCCCGGAAAAAATGAAAGAAGAATCATTGAGTTATTATTATCTGGAACCCATATCTCCTAAAGTTATTTCTTTTATTACAGATTATAAAGAGGAAGCCCGGGGGACCATAGATCAAATTGAGGAATTCTTTGATGAAATTGCTGATTCAATCTAAGAATTCTTACTCGCTCGCCTGTCTTCCTTTACATAAGTTGAAAGGTGCCTGTCCTTTTTAATGTCATAAATGTCATCAATAGCGATTATTATTCCAGATTCCTCCACGTCCCCAAATGATTTATTAATGGCAGTTCCAAAATAATGCATAGTGGCTGATAAGTTCATATAGGCATTCACAAGGGGAGGAACATTTTCTTTTAATCGTCTCACTTCTTGAACCAATATTCTGTAATCATCCTGGAATGTTTCTCCATAAAATGTGTGCTGAAGCTTTTTCAGATCTGTTTGAAGGGTAATGGCATGAATAGGAGTAACCAGGTTGTTTTTATCCTGAAAATACTTTGAAAGGAAAAAAAGGATCATATCACGTGCAAAAATATTAAACCGGGGATACATGGTGATTTTACCAAAATAGTACTTTATTTCAGGATCTTCAATAACAATAGCACCTAATCCATCCCAAAGGTTATCCAGGGAATACATTCCCTTCCTGAAATTGTAGGTAAGCTGGTACATAGGTTGCACAAAAGACCGGCCCAGTTCAACAGTGTAAGGAATATAATCTTTTATAAATTGATCACTAAAATGAAATAATTCAGAAGTGGCTAATTGGGGTTGCCCATTTTCATTTTTCGGTACATCGCTGCAATGAATAAATCGATAACCTCCAACAATTTCTTCATCTTCAGGATCCCAGACAATAAGCTGTTTATATGGAATTTCCGACAAATCAAATTCATCGATATCCATACTTTTTCCTGTACCTCCACCAGCATCCCGAAAACTAATCTCTCTTAAACGACCGATCTCCGTAATTACATTAGGTGAATCATTATTAGATACAATATAAATTTCATTGTTCCCATTATTTGTATTCCTCAGAAAACGTTGTTCATTGAGTTCTTTTTTTAATAATTCCTTTTTTACCGCTTGAATAATATTCTCCATTTACCGGTTAAATTTAAATTATTGTATAAATGATTTATTTGGATCGGAAGGGAGCTCATAGACAAATTTACGCAATTTCTCTGCCCATTCTGATTCACTGTATTTGTTATTAAAAGTAGAAATCGGAATTGGCTTCCCAAAAGTAATGGTAATATTCTGATTTTTTTGCTTATACATTTCATTAACTAAAAAAAACATTTCAATATTTAATTTAATTCCCAAGAATGTTCTCAAATTAGCTAATCTATAAAAAAAATTTGAATTTCTGCCATCAATATGAACAGGAATAATATCCCTTTTTGTCTGCTTTGCTTTGGTTATAAAACTCTTTTTCCACTCAAGATCATGGATGATGCCTTTTTTTCTTCTTGAGACCAATCCAAATGGAAAGCTTAAGAGAAGATGGTCAGATGTAAAAGCATCATTAATGACTTTAAGTGCATCTTTAGGACTGGAACCCACTTTATTTACCGGTAAAAAAATAGATCTTAAATTTTCAACATTAAGTAAAAGGTCGTTCACAATAAATTTTAGATCACTTCTTATTTTACCGATAATGGATATGAGCGCCAAGCCATCAAGGCCACCCAGGGGATGATTTGACACCATGATAAGCCTGCTCTTTTGGCTAATATCAATTTGGCCCTTAATAGAAATCCTTGCCCCAAATTCATCGATGATGGCTTTTGCAAAGTCAGGTCCGTATTTGCTGCGATTATTTTCAATTGCCTGATTGATCTCTTCTTCATGAAGTATTTTTCTGAAAATTCTAAAAACAAATCCAGGTGTGATTTTTTTTATAATTTTACTTTTCGAATTAAGAACATCTTCAATATCAATAAACTTTTTATAGGTTTTTTGATTAATCATATCAGGATTTACTTCAATATTCAACTTACAAAGTTAAAAATAAATCATTCATATTACTTGTGGAGCTTATGTCCTATCCCTTTTCTTTTGCTTATTTTTGAAGCAGGAAGAATATAAATTAAGCATTGCATGATAAAATGAAAGTAGCTCTTTTTTCAAAAGGAAATCTCAACGATCATATTCAAATTTATTCCACGGTAATAAATAAGCTAATTGAGAATAAAATTGAAATTATGTTTCATACAAATTTTGAAAAACCTCTTGAGCATTTAGTAGCTTATGATATAAAAAACAATATCTTAGAAAATCATTCAGACCTTATTGAGAACCGGGTAGATTTTATCATTAGTATTGGCGGCGATGGGACTTTTTTAAACACCTTAATTTTTGTAAAAAATTCAAATATACCTGTTATTGGCATCAATACTGGTCGCCTGGGATTTCTGGCTAATAATTTGGTGGAAGATTTGGATCAAATTATTTTTTGCTTAATAAATAAACAATATTCCCTGGAAAGTCGCTCGGTCATAGAATTAAAATCAAAAACCTCTTTATTTAAAGAGGATAATTTTGCATTAAATGATTTTACGATTCACAAGAGGGATAATTCATCCTTAACTGCTATTACCACATTTTTGAATGGTGATTTTTTTAACAAATATTGGGGAGATGGTTTAATTGTCTCAACCCCTACAGGATCAACAGCTTATTCTATGAGTTGTGGGGGGCCAATTGTTTATCCTGAGTCAAAAAACTTTGTTATAACGCCTGTCGCACCTCATAATCTAAATGTAAGACCTGTTATCGTCCCAGATCATGTGGAATTGTCTTTTGAAATAATGAGCCGGGATAAAGAGTTTATTGTGGCTCTCGATTCAAGGTATAAAATTGTAGATCAAACATATAAATTAAAATTAAGAAAAGCTGATTTCAACTTACAAACCGTAAGACTTAATGAACAGAAATTCAGTGAAATAATCAGGGAAAAGCTGAGTTGGGGAATCGACTACAGAAATGTTTGAGATATTAAAAATTTGTTTTATTTTTGTTATAAGTCAATTCTGTGTTATTTTTGTCAAATCTAACAGTCGTAAAAATAAAGTGATGAAACAATTATTGAAAGTATTTATTGCGATGATTTTTGTATTAGGAATGAATTCCAATGTTTATTCCCAAGATAAAGAAATCGGTGTATACCTGGGGGTTACAGAGTATTTGGGTGATCTTACCTGGAAACATGTCTCCTGGAATGAAAGTAAACTCGGAGGTGGAGCCTTTTTTAGATATTATTTTACTCCCAGGTTTAACTTCAAAGGGGGAGTATACTATGGCAATATTGAAGGATATGACGGGGATAAAGATCCTCAGCAGGATGGTGCAGCATGGAATCGGGAAGCCCAGTTTAAGTCTCATTTATTAGATATTCATGCACAGATGGAATACAATATTCTACCCTATATTGCCGGAAATAAATTAAGAAACTGGTCACCCTATATTTTTACCGGTGTTAGTGTTTTTAATTTCAATCCCAAAGGGGAATTAAACGGGGTGGTATATGAACTCCAGCCTCGTGGGACGGAAGGCCAGGGACGGCCCGGATACGAGCCTAAATATGCATTGACTCAAATTTCAATCCCATACGGCTTCGGAATTAAATATAGCTTTAAACGACCAAGAAGCAGTAAACAGCTTAATCTTTATTTGTGGAATATTGCACTCTATGTCAGCCAGAATAAAACTTTTACTGATCATTTAGATGATTTTGGAGGCTATTATCCGGATTATAATAACGACTTTAATTTATCTGATCCTGAAGATGCCATAACAGTTCAACTTTCAGATAGATTAGGTACACTTGCAGGTGGTGTATTTACCCCTAATTATCCCACAGGTTTTGAAAGAGGTCACCCCGAACAAATGGATGCCTATATGTGGTTTGGTTTCTCCATATCAAAAACTTTCAGAAATAATACCTGTTTCTGTTTCTAAGAAATTATTATTTACGTGCGAAAACTCCTATTTGTAATCCTACTGGTTTCCCCACTAATTTCAAGTTCACAGTATTGGGAGGTAGGTTTATTTGGAGGAGTTAGTGGATACACTGGTGACCTGGTTCAATCAGGAATTGATTTCAAAGAACTTCACCCTGCCACTGGAGCAATAGTCAGATATAATGTAAATCAATGGTTTACTGTCAAAGTGAATGGTTTTTACGGTACCATATCCGGCAATGATGCCAATGCATCCACATTTGATCGCAAGGCACGTAACCTGAGTTTTAATTCATCTCTTTTAGATATAGGTGTACAAAGCGAGATCAACCTGATTGGCTACAGTTCTCCTCATCCCAGATACAATAACTCTCCTTATTTGCTTTTTGGTGTATCAGTCTTTCGATTTAATCCGAAAGCAGAGTATTTAGGAGAGTGGTTTAACCTGCAACCCCTTGGAACTGAAGGCCAGGGGACAACAAAATACAACGACAGGGATAAATATGCATTGACCCAGTTATGTATTCCCCTTGGATTTGGGTGGAAATATGCATTAAGCAGATATTGGAATGTTGGATTTGAGTTTGGATACAGGGTAACTTTTACTGATTATCTTGATGATGTAAGTAAAACTTTCATTGAATCAGATATTTTAATTGCTACTCACGGCTCAGTTTTAATAAACGGAGTAAGTGTTCCTATTGCAGATGTACTTTCTAACCGCTCAGGTGAAGTACTGAATGAAAGAATCGAATATGGTCCATCAGATGACAGAGGTGATCCAACAAATAATGATGCATACTTCTTCACTGGTTTTACTATTTCATATTCTATTTTACCAAACGCATGTTATAGATTTTAGTCAATCTCTTTTAGTCTGAATTCCATTGATTTTATTGCTTTTTCTGGATTTTATTGCATAAAATTAATATATCTTTGTTTTTGGTAAATAAATAAAGTCTTATGAAAAAGATCATTTTACTTTCCATTCTTTTCCTGCCCGTTTTTTTGTATGCCCAGTATTGGGAAGTAGGAGTATTTAGTGGTGTTTCCAATTACAATGGTGACTTTTCAGAACGTGGAATTAAAATGAATGAAACTCATTTTGCCTACGGTGGCATCATGAGGTTCAATATGAACAGGCATTTAACAATCAAAGGAAACATTATCAAAGGAATGATTTCCGGTTCCGATGAAAATGCTAAAAAATATTATCACAGACAATGGAGTCGTAATTTAAGTTTCAGATCAACTGTTTTGGATATTGGAATTCAGCCAGAATTCAATATCCTGGGTTATCGTACCAATCATTTTACATATAAATCATCTCCCTATATTTTTGCCGGTGTTTCAATATTGAGATTCAACCCACAAGCCTATTACAATGAAAAGTGGACCAATTTGCAACCCCTTGGAACTGAAGGGCAGTTTCTAAATGTTCCTGAATACCAGGAAAGACGTTACAAGCTCACTCAAATTGTTATCCCCTTCGGTTTTGGCTGGAAATATTCAATAGGAAGAAATATGAACCTGGGATGTGAATTCAGTGCCCGCAAAACATTTACTGATTACCTCGATGATGTAAGCATGAATTATGTTGATTTGAGAGATTTACTCTATAGAAATGGTCAGATAGCAGTTAAATTGTCAAACCGCACCGGGGAGGTGAATGACGAATTAATAGAGAAAACCATGGATGATAGCCGGGGAAGTCCTGATGCAAAAGACTGGTACTATTTTGCCGGTTTCACTCTTAGCTATTCACTCTTGCCCAGAGGTTGTCTGGGATATTAAGTTTAACAATAAATTTAAATTAAATAATAATATTTTTCCTCATTTTTTGTTATTAGAAATGGTATGTTCAAACGAAAACTAACATTACTGATTCTAATAATACCACTTTTTACCCATGCGCAAAAGTGGGAAGTAGGTTTTCAAATGGGAGGTACTAACTATCTTGGAGACCTGGCTCCCGAGATTGTTTTATCTGAAACCAACATGGCGAGTGGATTGTTTTTCAAGAAAAATGTAAACCCGTTTTTATCTCATGCGTTTGGTATTATGCAAGGTCAGATATCTGCACATGATAATAATTTCAAGCACCTGGAAGTCAGGAACCTCAGTTTCTCTTCAAGCATTCTGGAGTTTTCGTATTTATTTGAATTCAATTTTTTCCCTTTTGGTTTAGGATTGCATCCGAATAAATTCACTCCTTATAGTTTTATCGGAGCAGCCGGATTTATATATCAACCTAAAACATTGTATAATGGGGACTTTATTAAGCTTCATGGGCTGGATACAGAAGGGATTCATATAGAATCAAATAAAAATGCTTATTCATTATACCAGTTTGCAATACCTATAGGAGGAGGATTTAAAATTAAACTGAATAAATCAATTAATGTTTCGGTTAATGTGGGTTTTAGATATACTTTTACCGATTATTTAGATGATGTAAGCACAACATATTACAATATTGATGTACTTGAAAACATCTATGGTCCGATAGCTTCAGAATTATCAGATCGATCTGAAAATTCAATTGGATTGGCTGGAAAACAAAGAGGAAGACCTGATCTGATTGATTGGTATATATTCAGCGGACTCACTTTATCTTTTCAAATCAGGAACAAGGTTTGTTTCGAATTTTAGTACATTTGCGCTTCAAAGTTACAGGCCTAAATGATCCCAAGTTATTTAAATAGAGTTAATTTAGAGGAATTGCCAAATCATATTGCTATCATTATGGATGGCAACGGAAGATGGGCTAAAGAGCATAATAAAAACCGCATATTTGGGCACCAGGCTGGTGTCAAAACTGTAAGACTTATTATAGAAGCAAGCGTTGAATTAAAGTTAAAGCACCTGACACTTTACACATTTTCAAAGGAAAACTGGAAAAGGCCTAAAAGAGAAGTAAGTGCTTTAATGAATTTGCTTATTGTGACCATAAGAAAGGAATTAGATGAATTGAATAAAAACAATGTGTCAATTCATGTCATTGGCGATTTGAATACTATTCCTAAAAATACTTTAAGTGAAGTTAATAAAGCTATCGAATTAACAAAGAACAATACTGGCCTGAAAGTTGTGATTGCCTTAAGCTACAGCTCACGCTGGGATATAATGAATGCAGTTAAAAAAATTAAAAATGATTCTTCATTGAGCAAGAAACAACCCATTTCTGAAGATTTATTTAAAACATACCTTTCAACAGCTGATTTCCCAGATCCTGAGTTGTTAATCAGGACTAGCGGAGAATATAGAATCAGCAATTTTTTGCTCTGGGAGTTAGCATACTCAGAGCTTTATTTCACCTCAAAAAAGTGGCCTGAGTTTTCAAAAGAAGACTTTTACCAAGCTATTGTTGACTACCAGAACCGGGAAAGAAGGTTTGGTAAAGTAAGTGAACAATTATTATCCAATGATGAAAGTTAAATTCGCCCTTTTATTTATTACTCTTTTTTGTGTAAAAAGTGTTGCTCAGGTAAGTATCGAAGATCTGGATTATAGCTATCCAAAAAAGTATAAGATTCAAGCCCTCAATGTCAGTGGTGACGCTGGTATTGATAGGATTATCATAATGGCTTATTCGGGTTTGACCGTTGGAAAAGAAGTCTATATTCCCGGTGATGAAATAAGCCAGGCCATAAAAAACTTATGGAAACAAAAGCTGTTTTCAAATATTGTAATATATGTAGACAGTCTTGTTGATGAAAATATTTACCTGACTATTGAGGTTAAAACGCGTCCAAGATTAAGCAGGTATTCGCTTGAAGGGATCTCAAAATCAGAAGTTGATAAGATCAAAGAAAAGATTTCTTTGGTACAGGGAGAAATCGTTACCCAGCAATTGTTGCAGAATGTGACTAACCAGATTACAGAATACTTTGTTGAAAAGGGTTATTTTAATCCGTCCATTAGTATTGTGGAAAAGGGAGACACTCTTTTTGAAAAAAACAGTGTACAACTAAATATTAAGATCAATAAAAATAAAAAGATTCGGATCGGGGAAGTCATAGTAGAAGGAAATGAAATTGTTAAAAGCAGGAAGATCAGAAGCTTGTTAAAGAAAACAAAGCAATATCAAAAATGGAATATTTTCAAATCTTCAAAATATATTGAGAATCTTTACGAAGAAGATAAAGAAAGGATCATCCAGCATTATAATTCCCTGGGCTATCGAGATGCAAAAATTGTATATGATTCTGTATCATTTGTTAATAATGAATATATTCGGATTAAAATAAAAATAGAGGAGGGCAATCAATATTATTTTAGAAATATTGTTTGGACAGGTAATACAAAATATTCTGCTGCTGAGTTAGATGCAGTTCTGGGAATAGCAAAGGGAGATATTTACAATCCGGAGCTGCTGGAACAGAAACTTCATATGAGTCCTACAGGAATTGATATTTCTTCAATTTATATGGACCATGGATATTTGTTCTTTTCGGTAGTCCCGGTGGAAACTGCTGTTGATAATGATAGCATTGATCTGGAAATCAGGCTGTTTGAGGGCCCACAAGCTACCATAAGTTCCATTTCTATTTCAGGAAATTTGCGCACCAGCGATCATGTTATTTTGCGGGAATTAAGAACCAAACCAGGTGAGAAATTTAGCAGGGCCGATATCATTCGATCTCAAAGAGAGTTAAATCAACTGGGTTATTTTGATCCGGAACAAATGAATGTGATTCCGACTCCTGATCCTGAAAACGGTACGGTGACACTGGAATATAAGGTAGTTGAAAAACCATCCGATCAATTTCAGCTCCAGGGAGGATGGGGTGCAGGCCAGTTCGTTGGCAGCCTGGGATTTGTATTCTCGAACTTCTCAACAAAAAAAATGTTCAAGGCAAAAGCTTGGAGACCTTTGCCGGCCGGAGATGGACAGCGGTTAAGTATTCGTTTTCAATCAAATGCCAGATATTACAGTTCCTTCAATTTCTCATTTACTGAACCCTGGTTTGGAGGTAGAAAACCAAACGCATTCTCTATAAGTCTATACCAGTCTTTTCAATCGAATGGGATAAGTAAGGAAAGTGAAAATTTCCAGCAGATTAAAATAACTGGAGCAACCATAGGTTTAGGCAAACGTTTAAAAATTCCTGATGATTTCTTCACTCTCTATACCGCACTCACCTATCAGAGGTATAATCTGAATAATTATCAGTACGAGTTTGCTTTTACAGATGGTTATTCAAACAACCTGAATGCCAAGATTGTACTGGCAAGGAATTCTGTTGATCCACCTATCTATCCCCGAAGAGGATCTTCGTTTACGCTTTCAACTCAATTTTCACCCCCTTATTCATTGTTCTCGGATAAGGATTTTACGGATGCCACCCAACAAGAGAAATTTAAATGGATGGAATATCATAAATGGCGATTTGGCGCTGCATGGTATTTAACTGTATTTGATAAGCTTGTGGCTCATGTGGGATTGGATTTCGGTTTCCTTGGAACTTACAATAGCGCCATTGGCATTACGCCTTTTGAAAGATTCTATGTTGGAGGTAGTGGATTGTCAGGATATCATCTGGATGGTAGGGAATTAATAGCTTTGCGCGGATATGAAGATAATTCATTGACTGCAAACAGCAATAATGAGAACGGTGGAACAATTTTCAATAAATATACTTTTGAGATTCGATATCCATTCTCATTGAATCCGAGTGCGACTATTTATGCATTGGTGTTCGCTGAAGCCGGAAATAGCTGGTTAACTTTCAAGGAATTTAAACCCTTCAGTGTTTATCGTTCACTAGGAGCCGGTGTAAGAATATTTATGCCCATGTTTGGTTTGCTTGGATTTGACTGGGGTTACGGATTCGATGATATCCCTGGAAATCCCGGCGCAAGTAAGGGGCAATTCCATATAATGATTGGACAACAGTTCTAATGAATATTGCTTTGGCACTTTTTATGTACTTTCTGTAGTAAAATATAACATGATTATGAAGTCACTAAAAATTATTGGTAGCGTTTTTTTCATCACCTTACTTTCTTCAACCATTTTATTCTCACAAAGTTTTTCTTATGTAGATTCGGAATATATTCTGGAAAAAATTCCGGAATACAAATCTGCTCAAAAACAACTGGATGAACTGGCCGAGAAATGGAAAGCGGATATTCGCATGAAGGTGGATGAAATTGATAAGCTTTATAAGGCTTACCAGGCAGAGCAGGTTCTTCTGCCAGATGAAATAAGGAACAAAAGAGAAGATGAGATTTTGAAAAAGGAAGATGAGCTGAATAAACTGAAAGAAACCAGGTTTGGTAAAGAGGGTGATCTGTTCAAAAAAAGAAAAGAGCTGATTAAACCCATTCAGGATAAGGTTTTTGATGCAATTCAGAAACTGGCTCAGGATGAAGGAATTGATTTTGTTTTTGATAAATCAGGTGCTGTAACCATGCTGTTTGTAAATGCAAAATACGACAGAAGCGATGAGGTTCTGGAGATTCTTGGAATCGAAAATATCGAGAAATAATCTTCATAGATATCTCTTATTTAATCTTATTTTTGCAAATCAAAACATATACAAATCAAAGAATATCCTCTTATAAATATAATCCTATGAAAGCCATCAAAAATGTAATAGCGGTCATATTAATTTTTTCTGCTATTGGAGTTTCGGCTCAAAATCTTAAAATTGGGCATATCAATACCTCAGAATTGCTTACAACACTTCCTGAAGTGGAAGCTGCAAAAGAAAGCCTTCAGACCTATCAAAAAGAATTGGAGGCCCAGGTGGATGTATTGGTTACCGAATATAGAAAAAAAATAGAAACCTATGAGCAGATGGCTGCAAACTGGACTAATGCTGTGAAAAAAGACAAGGAAACTGAAATTGTACAATTAGAGGAGAGAATTAAAGTATTCCAGGAAGAAGCAACGAATGAACTTTCTGAAAAAGAAAAAGAACTTCTGCAGCCAATTTTAGATAGAGTGAAAGCTGCAGTAGAAGAAGTGGCTAAAGAAAAAAATTACGATTACATACTCGACACTTCAGCAGGATCAGTTTTATTTTCCAAGGATTCAGATGATATTACTCCTCTGGTAAAGAAAAAACTAGGTTTAGAAACATCTAATAAATAGACTTGCCTTCGAATAAACCCATAGGGATATTTGATTCAGGAATTGGTGGTCTGACCATTGCCCATTCAATTTCGCAACTTTTACCAAATGAAGAACTCATTTTCTTTGGTGATACAGCACATTTACCATACGGAAATAAATCCGCTCGTGCTGTTAAGCATTATGCTGATAAAATAGTTGAATTATTATTAAAAAGATCCTGTAAAATAATTGTTATAGCCTGTAATACAGCATCATCCGTTGCATTCAACGACTTGAATAAAAAGTATGGAGACCAGTCTATAATAATCAATGTGATTAATCCTGTGGTTCAATATGCTTTGGATGCAATTCAGTCCAGGTCTATTGGCATAATAGGAACAAAAAGGACTATTTCATCCCGTGCTTATCCGAAAAAAATAAAAGAATTAAATCCTACTACACTGGTTTCAAGCATGGCTACACCTCTTCTGGCACAAATGATTGAAGAAGGCTTTTACAACAACAATATCAGCAAGGCTATAATCCACGATTATCTGTCTCGCAAAACCCTACAGGATATCGATAGTTTGATTTTAGGATGTACACATTATCCACTTATTAAGGATGAAATTAATGACTATTATAAAGGAATTGTGCATGTCCTGGACAGTACTGATATAGTGGCAATGGAAGTTAAAAATACGCTTGGCAAGTATGATATGAGGAATGAGTCAGGGAAAGTAGTTGAGCATAATTTTTATGTATCTGATTTTACCAGCTCGTTTCAGGAAACAACTAAAATCTTTTTTAAAGAACAGGTCCCATTAAAAGAGTTTCCTATTTGGGATTTTGATCAGGCCACATTCGATTGACCTAATTTAAGTTCATCTAATTTCTTCTTGACATAGTTTAAATTCACTTTAAACTCTTTTTTGTTTTTATCGGATGGTAAATCATACATTGCATCCAACATGATATGCTCAAATAAGGATCGTAAGCTTCTGGCACCTGTTTTCATTCCTATTGCAGTTTGGGCGATATAATCAAGGGCATTTTGATTTATGGAGAATTTAATGTTTTCGAGCTCAAGCAATTTAATATATTGTTTAACAATTGCATTTTTCGGCTGTGTGAGTATTTGTAACATGGCTTTTTGATCCAAGGGATCAAGATAAGTAACCACCGGCAATCGTCCGATAAGCTCAGGAATCAAACCAAACCTCCTCAAATCATGAGGTGTGGTATACTTGTATGGATTTTCCAATTGATCCTTATCTTTAACCCCGGAAGTAAATCCAATACGTTGTTTATTTATGCGATCTAAAATCAACCTCTCAAGGCCATGGAATGCACCCCCACAAATGAACAGTATGTTTTTCGTATTGATTTTAACAAATTCCTGTTCGGGATGTTTACGCCCTCCTTTCGGTGGAACATTGATAACATGCCCTTCCAGGAGTTTGAGCATGGCTTGCTGAACTCCTTCACCTGACACATCTCTTGTAATGGAAGGATTATCACTTTTTCTGGCAATTTTGTCTATCTCATCTATATAGACTATGCCCAGTTCAGCTTCTTGGGGGTTATAATCTGCAGATTCAAGCAACCTGGTTAAAATAGCTTCCACATCTTCGCCTACATAACCTGCCTCAGTGATTATGGTAGCATCCGCAATGCAAAATGGAACATCAAGCATTTTTGCTATGGTCTGAGCAAGCAATGTTTTGCCTGTACCTGTGCTTCCCACTAAAATAACGTTGGATTTATCAATTTCTACTCCTTCATCTGCGGAGAAACTGTTTTGCAATCGCTTATAGTGGTTGTAAACAGCAACAGAAATTACTTTTTTAGCATGTTCCTGTCCGATGACATACTGGTTGAGGAAGTCCGTAATTTCCCTGGGTTTCGGAACATTGTTTTTAAAGTCATTCTTATGATGCCGTCCAATTTCGGTTTTAGCAATTTTATCAGCTTCCGTTGCACAATAATCGCAAATATGACCTTCTTTTCCTTTGATAAGGATGTTTACATCATTCCGCAACCTACCGCAAAAAGAGCAATGATCAGCCATACCGTTTATTTACCCTGGCTTTTAGATAGAAGTTCATCTATCATTCCATACTTTTTGGCCTCTTCAGAACTCATCCAGAAATCCCTGTCCGCATCTTTCGAGACTTTCTTGAATTCTTGCCCCGTATGTAAAGCGAGAATTCGATAAAGTTCATCTTTCAGCTTAATAATTTCCCTGGCCGTGATCTCAATATCAGTTGCCTGACCCTGAACACCACCCATTGGCTGATGGATCATAATGCGGGAATGCCTGAGAGCAAATCTTTTGTTCTTTGACCCGGCACTCAATAAAATTGCAGACATGGATGCAGCCATTCCTGTGCAAATGGTGGCTATTTCAGGACTGATATATTGCATCGTATCATAAATACCCAGACCTGCATAAACTGAACCTCCCGGACTGTTGATATAGATCTGTATATCTCTTTTAGGATCAATAGATTCAAGGAATAATAATTGTGCCTGGATAATATTAGCTACATCCTCGTAAATCGGAACGCCAAGAAAAATGATCCTGTCCATCATTAACCTGGAAAACACATCCATGGCCACAATGTTTAATGGACGTTCTTCGATAATATTCGGGGTGATATAGCTATTTACCCTGTAAAACTGATCCAGGGTGTTTCCACTAATGCCAGTGTGTTTTGTTGCGTATTTGTCAAATTCTTTTTTTATATCATTCATGATGATGTTTTTCTTTATTGATTTCCTTAAACTCCTCTGCAGTCACTTTCTTTACTTTGAATTTATTGTTCTCTTTGAGTTTCGCCAAAACTTTGTTCACTTCCACACGCTCTTTCATGTATAAAACATTATTCTGGTTCTTCAAATAATCAGTTAAATAATTTTGCATCTGATCCTCAGTAATACCACTCATTCCATATTGCATAAAATAATTATTAATAAATACATAAGCTTCCTGAATAATCTCCTTTTCGCTTACTTCGATATTATTTTTTTTAGCAATGTCTTTTGTAATCAGCGACCATTTTATTTTTTTGTCAAAATCTTTTCTTTCTTTCTGCAAGTCTTCTGCCGAAAGATCTTTTTTCTTGTCTTTAAATTCCTCATCAAATAAGCGGTCAAGAAATTTAGCGGGCAATTCCAGCTTCACTTTTTCAATCATTGTTTGAGTCATATCATCGAAAAGAAGATGCTCGCTGCTCTGAACATAGTTTGAATTAAGCATTTCTTCAATTTGATTTCTGAATTCCTCCTCGTTTTTTGCTTTCCCGGCAGTGGCTTTATCAAATAAATCTTCATTGAGCTCCGCTTTTATATGATGACTAATTGACATGATTTTGATCCTGAAGTCAGGATTTGCATCTTCTGCAGTTAATTTTTCAATATTAAGAAAAGCAGACATCTCCTCTTTATCATCAAATAGTTCATGAAGATTGATAATCAATTCGTTATCTTTCTTTTGACCGATCAGGATTTCTCGAAGTTTTCCTTTCAATTCCGACAGGTTTTTTGATATCTTTTGACTGATCCCTTCTGCCAGTGCTTCATTATTTTCACCTAATTCAGTTATTTCAAGTATAATCCTGTAATCATCGATATCATCCACTTGATCAGGCTGTTTATTCTCTCCATAAGTGAAAAGTATTTTATCGATCTCCTCATTTATATTTTTGTCCTCTACCTGTATTTCCAATGAATTAATTTTTTTGAAAAGCT
Organism: Bacteroidota bacterium; assembly: GCA_016776505.1. Classification (GTDB taxonomy): domain Bacteria; phylum Bacteroidota; class Bacteroidia; order CAILMK01; family JAAYUY01; genus JABINZ01. The sequence continues at coordinate 8,429 of JADHTG010000005.1, read as the reverse complement.
TCTCCTCGTCAATTACTATCTCATCTACCAGTCCAATGTCATATTTGAATTCAAATTCAGTATCATTTTTTAAATCTATTGGATTATCAGGTGCAAGCGGAAGAGCTGGTTTAATGATTTCAATTTTGTTATCATCAAAATAACCATTAACAGTATCCTCTAATTTTGCCTCCAAAGCATCTTTAACTACCTGCTCCCACAAATATTTTTTTGCTACAGTAGTTGGTATCATGCCTTTCCGAAAGCCCGGGAGATTCAATTTTTGTTTTTCGGCTTTTAATTTTTTGTTGGCTTCTTCTTCAAAATCTTCAAGTTTTAAATTTACAGATAGTATAGCATCAAAACTTTTTTCTTCTTTTATCAATTTTATTTCCACTAACTTTTATTTAGAATTTATGATGATGAAAATGTGCGGAAGGGGGGACTCGAACCCCCACGCCTTGCGGCACTAGATCCTAAATCTAGCACGTCTACCAATTCCGCCACATCCGCAAAATGGGTGCAAATTTAGCAATATTTCTCTAGATAAAATGATAAAAACTCGCTGAATATAAGCCTGTAATAAAGGGAATTAGCCCAATGTCAAAATGATCTTACGGGATGGAATTTATTGATAAAGCTCTTTTATATCTGCTATTAATTTCTTAGCCAGGTTTTCAGAAGCAGTTTGTGATTTACTCTCAGAATAAATGCGAATGATAGGTTCAGTATTTGATTTACGAAGGTGAACCCAGTCTTTATCGAACTCAATTTTTACCCCATCAATTAAAGTTAATGGATAGTTTTTGTATTTTAATTGGATTTCATTCAAAATGGAATCCAGGTTTTTGTTTTCAGTTAATTCAATTTTATTCTTGGAGATATAATAATTGGGATACTGCCCTCTTAAATGGCTGGCACTTTTTCCCGTTTTAGCCAGGTATGTCAGGAATAAGGCAATCCCAACAAGGGCATCCCTTCCATAATGCAGTTCCGGGTATATAACACCACCATTTCCTTCACCACCAATTACCGCTTTCTCTTCTTTCATTTTCCTGACTACATTCACTTCGCCTACTGCAGAAGCAAAATATGGGCAATCATGCTTTTCCGCAACATCCTTCAAAGCCAGGCTGGAAGAAAGATTGGAAACGCAACTGCCTTTGGTGTTTTGCAGAACATAATCTGCAACTGCAACCAGAGTGTATTCTTCACCAAAAAATTCACCATCATCTTTTACGAATGCCAGCCTGTCCACATCCGGATCAACAACAATTCCTAAATCAGCTTTTTGGATTTTTACTTCACTCGCCAGCAGCGATAGATTTTCTGGTAAAGGCTCCGGATTATGGGGGAATTTTCCATCCGGACTACAATGAAGCTCATGCACTTTATTAACTCCTAATGCTTTTAAAAGAGGAGGAAGAGAGATTCCTCCTGTTGAATTTACACAATCGATCACGATGGAAAAATCTGCTGCTTTAATGACATCCACGTCTACAAGCGAAAGAGAAAGAATTTTATCAATATGCTTTTGGATGTAGTCGGTTTTTTGAATGTATTTTCCCAATGCTTCTATGGAGCTGTATTCATAATCCTTATTTTCTGCTACTTTTAATATGTCTTTACCGACTTCATTTGAAATAAACTCTCCTTTGTGATTCAATAATTTGAGAGCATTCCATTGTTTCGGATTATGACTGGCAGTAATAATTATCCCGCCTCCGGCTTTTTCTTCAACCACAGCAATTTCCACAGTTGGAGTGGTAGATAAACCTAAATCAACCACATCAATTCCCATTGCCAGTAGAGTATTAGAAACTAAAGCAGCAACCATTTCTCCGGAAATCCTTGCATCACGCCCGATCACTACTTTTTTAGTTTGCATGCTGCTTAAAATCCAATTAGCATAAGCAGCAGTAAACATGACCACATCATCAGGTGTTAATCCTTTTCCAACTGTTCCGCCTATCGTTCCACGAATGCCTGATATGGAAGTTATTAATGTCATTTATAGATTTTTTAAGGGTGCGAATATACCTAATATTCCATTCTTTAAGAATAATAAATATTTATCGATTGCATCCTGCTGGGAGCAAATATTAGCCATTTGTTCAGCATATTGATGTTATATTTGAACATTAATTTAACATACATGGGTGAAAATTTATTGCATTGGGATCTGGCTACATTTGTTGAGATAAACAGTCATCTGACATCCACATTCCTTGATTACCTGTGTCCTTTGTTACGTTATAAATATTTCTGGGCCCCATTATATGCATTTGTTTTCTCGTATTTAATCATTAAATATAAGAGAAAAGGCATTATTATGATATTGTTTCTAATTCTTGTGGTTTTTATAGCTGATAAATTGTCCAGCGAGATCATTAAACCATATGTTCACCGCTTAAGGCCTTGTAATGATCCTTTTGTTAAACAATATGCCCGCTTGTTAGTGGGTTGTGGAAGAAGCTTTAGTTTTCCTTCCTCTCATGCTTCCAACCATTTCGCAGTAGCTGTTTACTTCATTTGTTTGTTTTATTCTAAATGGAGATGGATATTGCCTATATCTATATTGTGGGCTTTTGCCATTTCCTATTCCCAGGTGTATGTGGGTGTTCATTATCCCCTGGATGTAATTGCGGGAGCTGTATTAGGAATATCAATAGGTTTTGCTGTCGGACTTATTCCAAAGAAAATATTATCCTATTAACCCAGCTTATTTGTCTTCAAAAGCAACTCCTTCTTTCAGCTTCTCAATATTTTCAGCTACCTGGAGTGCATCAATCATTTCATAAATATCCCCATTCATAAAATTAGGAAGGTTAAACAGCGACAAAGCGATACGGTGATCTGTAATTCGTCCCTGCGAATAATTATAAGTCCTGATTTTTGCCGACCGATCACCAGTTGACACCATGGTTTTCCTTTTGGAAGAAACTTCATCCAGGTATTTACGATACTCTATTTCGTAGATACGGGCTTTTAATACCCTGAGTGCTTTCTCGTAATTCTTGATCTGAGATTTCTGATCCTGGCAGGTGGCTACAACACCGGTAGGTTCATGCGTTAATCGGACAGCTGAATAGGTCGTGTTCACACTTTGTCCACCAGGACCTGAAGAACAATAGGTGTCTTTTCTGATATCGGTTTCTTTCAATTCAATGTCGAAATCATCGGCTTCCGGTAAAACAACCACTGAAGCTGCTGAAGTATGCACACGACCCTGGGTTTCTGTAACAGGTACTCGCTGTACGCGGTGCACACCCGATTCGTATTTCATGATGCCATACACCTTGTTTCCGCTGAGGCTGAAAATAATTTCCTTATATCCGCCAGTTGTCCCGGGACTAAAATCGATTAATTCCATTTTCCAATTCCTGGTTTCAGCAAATTTTTCATACATTTTATAAAGATCACCGGCAAAAATACTGGCTTCATCCCCACCGGTTCCAGCCCTGATTTCAACTAAAGCATTTTTATTATCAGCAGGATCAGCAGGAATCAGCAGAAGCTTTATCTTTTCTTCAAGTGGTTCTTTTTTCGATAATAATTCATCCAACTCTTTCTTCGCCATTTCCCTCATTTCGGGATCCTTGTCGTTGTGAATTAGATCCTTGTTCGTATTGATGTTGCTGATCATTTCATCGTATTCCAGGTAGATCTCAACAATATCTCTTAAATCGCTATATTCTTTGTTTAAACGTATGTATTTTTTCTGATCACTGATAATATCAGGATGGGTGAGTTGATCGGAAATCTCATCCCACCTGACCTTAATAGCTGCAAGTTTTTCCAGTAATTCCATTGACTGATCCTAAAATAATTAAATAGCTGATTGATATTTTGCGAGTGCAAAGTTAGCCAATAATTTTAATTGAATTTAATAAACCAGAAACCTAAGTATTGGGTTCGAAAGTTTTTAGTTCAAGTTCATTCCCATCAAATACAGCATACGTATTATGGGTAATCATATCACCTAAATTGACATAAGTCGATTTATCATTTAGCTTATATGTGATGGGGAAATGGCGATGGCCAAATAGTAGAAAATCCACATCATTATTTTCAATCACTTTTCTTGCATGTTGAACCAGGAATTCGTCTTCGGCCAAAAAAGTATCGTCCATTATTGAATTTTTCATACGCGATTTACCGGAAAAGAAATTGGCCAGCTTGATTCCTGCGTCAGGGTGTATCCATCTGAATAACCACATATTGAGTTTGCCGATAAAGATGCGCTTGATAAATTTAAATCCAATATCCCCGGGGCCAAGTCCGTCTCCGTGGGCTATATAAAATTTCTTTTCCCCTATAGTTTTGAACAGGGGTTCGTCGATTATTTCAATGTTCAATTCTTTAATGAAATAATCTTTCATCCATAAGTCATGATTGCCCTTAAACAGATAGATCTTTACACCGGAATCACTTAATTCTGCCAGTTTGCCTTGAATTCTTATAAATCCTTTTGGAATAACCCGCTTGTACTCAAACCAGAAATCAAAAATATCACCCAGCAAATAGAGTTCCTTCAGGTGGTTCTGAATGGAATTTAACCATTCAACTATTTTATCCTCTCTTTTCCTGCTGGAAGCGTAATCAGGTACACCCAGGTGAAAGTCGGAAGCAAAATATGTATTTTTCTTTTTATCGGTCATTCACGTAAAAGCAATACAAATCTTTAGGGCCATGTGCACCCAAAACCAGGGTTTTTTCAATATCAGCTGTACGGCTTGGACCCGAGATTATCGATAACATAGAAGGCGGTGAGTCCTCATATTTTTGTTTAAAAAACTTGAATGCATTTTCCAGGTCGAAAAACATCTGGTCATAATAAGCTACTACAATATGAACAGGGGGATAAATGGAAAGTTTGCGTGATGAATCTGTACCTGAGACAATTAGAATACTACCTGTTCGGGCAACCAATCCCATACAGCATGTAATACTTAAATCTGCATTGGTGTATTTGTCCAGTTCGAATTTATACTTCAGGCTGGTGTCGTTTAGAATGTAACGGATATTCTCTTCGGTGCAATACACATTTTTCCAATTATTTGCCTGGATCAGTTTCCGCAATTGCCTGACCATATCCGTATTATTCTGGCAATAAATAAATTTGCCTTTATTTTTATTGAATTCTTTCGCAAATTTTTCAGGAAGACTTTCGTCTGGTTTTTTAAATACAAATTTCTTCAGATCCGGTTCCTTTGGATCATATTTCATAAAACTCTTTTGCTGAGCTGTCCGGATTTTTTTTAATACCTTTTCGCGCATCTATTTGAGGAGCGTATTTTAAAAATGTAAAATTAAGATTTTGATTTCATTAATAGCATAATGAGTAGTATCACAATTGTCAGAATTATTTTTCCTCATTAAAAAACAACTGATAATAACTCATCCCGCTTTCTTCATCATAGCCTTTTAGAATATAATTTCTATTCCCGTGAACATAAATATGGAAATTTTTGTCCAGCTTTATGACACTTTTAAAAACGCGCTTTTTCTTTTTTAGCGCGGGCATGGAGATATCAAATTCATCTGAGATCCGAATATCCTCCTGCTCTTCATATTTTGATTTATATTCACTAAAACTTTTGACCAGCTTAGGTTCTTCCATCACATCATGAGCAAACTCAACCAACTCAAAACTCTCATTTTCATTAAAAAACCTGGCAGACTTATTTAGTAAATCAGCTTGCTCTGCTTTTGATAAATCAAATTCTTCAGCTAATTGTTTTTGCACAAATGTTTTACATAAATTAATAGCCTGTTCAGTCTTGAAATAATTATCATTTCTGTGATGGAGCTGCAAAAACTGATCAACCCAAAAATGTGCTTCTGTTTCCTTATTGGTCCTATCCACTATGGATACCACAAAACCATCTTCCTTCTCCAGGTTAAAAATGATGCAGCCTTTATCCAGCTTGTTGATATTGAAACCTGTATCACTCTCAATATCAAAGCTTTCAGGGCGAGAATAAACTTTTAAATACTGGTCTTTAGATTCTGATTTAAACAGGCCAATTGCCTCTGTATCTGTTCCATTGATATGGCAATCTTTGAAATAAGCAACATAAAATTCACCTGGTTTAATATTCGGATGAAGGGATTGCCCATATAAATACTTGGCAAGTTTTATGGATTGATTATGAAATTTATCTGGTTGATTAAAAATGTCTGTAACATATGAATACACTTCGTTTAGTTCCAGATCGGTTTCATGTGAAAACTGGTAGTAGCCATTTTCTTTGAAAGAACTGAAAAAATAGTGAATTAATATTTCTTTCAAATCATCATGGGTTTCCACACAGTTTTTCGATAAATGGAATCCTTCTTCCTTTCCTTTATTGCCTACCTGATGAATGCTTAAACTTTCCAATGTGGCATAGTTGTAATTGAACATATTAATGTGATTTTAGATACTCCGGGCTGTATCTATTTGTACATTTAGATAAATTAAAAGCTTTCAAATGATATGAAAACTCGTCTTATTAATTAGTTACATGAATTAAGCCAGCTTCTTTTTAATTTCTGAAAGCATGATATCCACCATTTTATCCAAATCATAAGCTGGCTTCCATCCCCATTCTTTCCTGGCTATACTATCATCAATACTGGCAGGCCAGGAATCTGCTATGCCCTGCCTGAAATCAGGTTTATATTCAATCCTAAAATGAGGAATTCTCTTTTTGATTTTCTCATATAATTCCGATGGACTGAAACTTAATGAATTCAAGTTGTATGCTGAACGTATACTCAGTTTTTCATTGCCGGTTTCCATGAGTTGGATGGTTCCGGTTATGGCATCATCCATAAACATCATAGGCAAGTGCGTATCCTCTTTCAGAAAGCATTTGTAATGTCCTGATTTTATGGCTTCAAAGAAAATATCAACAGCATAATCAGTTGTTCCGCCACCGGGTTCTGTTTTATAACTGATTAATCCCGGGTAACGAATTCCACGGGTATCTACCGAGTATTTATTCCAATAATATTCAACCCATCTTTCACCGGCTAACTTGCTTATTCCATAAACGGTGTTAGGTTCCATCACGGTCATTTGCGGAGTAGCAATCCTTGGTGTTGTGGGTCCAAATGCTCCAATCGAACTGGGCCAGAAAATTTTGCTCAGCTTCTTTTCCCTGGCTAACTCCAACACATTAAACAGGCTGTCCATATTAATTTGCCAGGCTCTTCTGGGATCCTTTTCACTTAAAGCCGACAAAACAGCCACTAAATGATAAATTTGAGTTACCCGATATTTAGTAACAATTTCACCTAAACGAGCTGCATTTAATACATCCAATGGCTCAAAAGGCCCCCCCTTCGCTAATTCTTCAGTCATCGGACTTGTTTTGATATCTGATCCAATTACATTATCATTTCCATAAATTTTCCTTAATGCAGGAACAAGTTCTGAACCTATTTGTCCCGCACAACCAATGATCAGAATTTTATCCATATTTCTTAAAATGACTTTTTAATTATGATTTTGTAAGTGGTCAAATATAAAATCATTTTAGCTTTCAGCTACACCCGTATTTCTTTTCTTTTTTAATAATTATTAAATTTGAACTTATAGCCATTGAGTTTGGATTAATTCTTTTATTAATAATAATGGGTTTAGTATTATTACGTCAGGATAGAGATAAAACGAAAATTGGAGTCTGGAAAATGGTTGAGACTATTGATCAATTGAAGAAAGACCTGGTGTTAAACGCCCCTGAAATCCGGTTTTTTAGTTCTCTGAACAAAGGTAAACGCAATATGCACTGGCTTGCCGGGCGGGTTTTACTTCGCCACCTGCTTGGAACCGACCATTTTATTAAAGTAGAAGGGGATGTGCATGGAAAACCACAACTGGTGAATTTTGATTTAGAGCTTTCTATTTCACATTCTGCTGATTATGCAGCAGTGATAATTGGCAAAAAAAAGGTTGGAATTGATATAGAAGAGATCAAACCGGTCATAAAAAAGATTTGCACCAAGTTTATGACAATTGATGAAATCAATTCCGTTCCTGCAGGTAAAAGTGAAATCGAACAATTCTATGTATACTGGTGTACAAAGGAATCTATATTTAAATTAAACGGAAAAAAATACCTCTTATTTAAGGATCATATTTTTATTGATCCTTTTGAATATCAGAAAGAAGGTTTTATCAAAGCTCATATTCGTCAAAATGGATATGAAAGGTCGTTTGATGTGAGCTACGAAGAATACGATGGCTATATGCTGACTTATGTGATTGATCATTAATTGAGGCTGCTTTCTCGTTACTTTTCACTAGCAGCTGGCAGCCAGTATCCAGCGATAATTTCCAGTTCGTAGTCCCCAGCGCTCAATTTCCCGGGCGACAGACTACGAATAGGGTGGGGAGATTGCTTTCTTGTTACTGTTCACTGGCAGCTGGCAGCCAGTATCCAGCGATAACTTTCAGTTCG
>JADHTG010000056.1 GCA_016776505.1 Bacteroidota bacterium | reverse complement strand
ATTCATGCTGCCTGAATTGATGCTGCTGCTATTGGAGAATCCAAAACTGTTCCCGCTCAGGCATTGAGTGCTGTCATTGACAGTGAAATCTGCATTCGGCATGGGATGAATATATACATTTTTCTCCACTGAGTCCTGGCACCCCAGTCCTGAGGTAAGCAGTAATTTGACATGGAAAGTATCGTCTGTACTATATTGGTGTGAAGAATTGGTAGATGTGGATGAACCTCCGTCTCCAAAATCCCACAAAGAACTCATACTTCCTGAATTAATAGTGCTTCCATTCGTAAACTGAAAGTTATTTCCAAAAATACATTGAGAACTGTCATTTATGCTAAAATCAGGTTCCGGGGATGGGAATACATAGGATGTTAAATAAGCAGTGTCGGTACAATTTAATCCGGAAGTTGCAATTAATACCACATCAAAAGTATCATCTGTGCTATAAATATGATTTGGTGCAGTGGCAGATGATGAGCTGGCATCTCCAAATGTCCAGTAATAGGTCTGTGTTCCTGAATTGATGCCGGATGCATTCGAAAAAATAAAATTATTTTCATTGATACACTGCTGGCTGTCATTTACTGATATGCTCAATTGGGGAGAAGGAAAAACATATATATTTTTTAGGATGGAATCGCTACATCCCAACGCGGATGTGCTGACTAATTTCACCTGGAAAGTATCATCAGTAGCATATTGGTGAGAGCTGTTCATGGAAGTATCAGAACTTCCATCCCCAAAGTACCAGACATAAGCCTGGCTTCCTGAGCCAATGGTGGATGTGTTGGTGAAATTAAATACATTTTCATTTAAACACTGGTTGCTGTCATTCACTGAAAATCCTGCAACCGGACTTGGATATACAATAACTGTCTGATAAGAGGTGTCGAGACAAGCGTGATCATTATGTGCAACAAATGTGACCTGGAATGTATCTGCCGAGGAATATACATGGGTTGGCCAATCGGATGTGGAAGTGTCGCCATCCCCAAAATACCAGATTTCAGTCCTGTTTTTAGTGTTCTTGAACAGAAATGAGTTTTCATTCAGGCATTGAGCAGTATCATTGGTAGTGAAAAATGAGGAAGGAGACGGATAAATGTAAATTGTTTTTTCAATCGAATCAGCGCAATTGTAGTTGGATGCGGCTACTAGCTGAACACTGAAAGTATCATCTGTAGAATAGCTATGACTTGGATTTTCATTTGTACTTGAATTTCCATCATCAAAATCCCAATAATAGGATAATGAGCCATAGGTTATACTGCTTTGATTTGTAAAATCAATAGCATGCTCATTAAAGCATTGCATACTATCGTTGACATTGAAATCGGCAGAAGGCATAGGATACACGGTCATATGATAGGAAACGGTATCATTGCATCCAAATCCTGAGCTTATGATTAATTGAACCATAAATGAATCAAAGATTGCATAAGTGTGGGATGGGTTTGTTGTTGAGCTTGAATTCCCGTCATCGAAATTCCAGCTTGAACTGAATGAACCGGAGGAGATACTGCCCAGATTCGTAAAGTCAAATTGGTTGCCGGACAGGCATTGGGTTGAATCATTAACTGAAAATTCTGCAACAGGCATTGGCATGATGTATACCAATTTTGTGATGGAGTCTTTACAGGCAAAATCAGAAGTTGAAACAAGCTTAACATAATAGGTGTCAGGGGTTGCATAGGAATGACTTGGGTTGCTTTGAGTGGATGAACTACCATCCCCAAAATCCCACAATACACTATATGAACTGTATGAATAATTTGTATTGTCCGCAAAATTCACCTGGTTATTCAGCAGACATTGTAAACTGTCATTGATGGAGAAATCTGCCTGTGGCATGGGTCGGGTTACAGTCGTTTGTTCAATTGAATCCTGGCATTGATGGTCAGATGTAGCGATCAGTTTAACGGTGAAATTATTTGCTGTAGAATAAGTATGTGAAGGATGTGTTGAAGTGGAGGTCGCATTATCTCCGAAGTGCCAAAGATAACTCAATGTTCCAGTTGAAATATTTGAGGTATTGGTAAAGCTGAAAACATTTCCAGTTAAACATTGTGAGCTGTCATCAATCACAAAGTCTGCATTCGGTTGGGCATAATTGTATATTTTTAAAATGGTGTCTAAAATAGTGCTGCAAGCTGTCTCTGAATTGTAAGCTGAAATTTTGAAAAATGTGGTATCGCTAATACTCCCGCTTGAAAAATAAAGTGTATCAGCACAGGAAGTGCTTTGGGATGCCCCGATATTCTGCATGCTGACCGAATTGTATAATTGGTAGTGGACACCATGTTCAGGACTGATCAGTTTAATATAAGTGGAATCAGATTGACAGATTTGCTGGTTTTCAATTTGAATGTCAAGGGGTTTTCCAAGCTTATAAAGTGTTTGTATTTCTTTGTTTTTAAGAACACGATTATAAAGTCTTACATCATCCATGTTTCCTTTTAAATAATATTCAGGACTTCCCCATCCTGTAACATAGGAACGGCCTAATTCAAGCGGAACAGAAACACTTCCGCTACTAAGAGTAGTATTTGGTGCATATAATTGACCTACCAGGCAATTATCAATATAAAGATAAATTGAGTCCTTGTCAGTATTAATAATACCCAATCCAAAATGCCACTTATTATCAGTTACAGTCGATGGGGAATACAACAAAAACGGATTATTGCTATCATCTCTTATTCCAAAACGAAGTAAACCATTTGATTCTATTCTCAATGAATAGAATGCACCATCCCCGCTTCCACAAGATGGATTAGCGCCACATCTGTACCATGAAGCTATCACTCTGTGAGAACCATTAGATGAGCCAGCCTTAAACCAGGAGGATAAGGTGAGGCTTTTTGTACCAGGCACTAAATCAGGATGATAAGACTTTTCAATATAATCATTTGTGCCGTCAAAATAATAAGATCCGCCAATAATTCCAGTGTTTGTAATAGCTCCATAATTAGTTGCATGATATGCATTCCCACTTGAATCGTTTACACTAAAATCTAATGGGTAGTGAACTATTAACCCATCCCTAATCGATGATAATTCGGCTTTTTGATCCAGGTTTAGGGGCATGGGGTATACTAGTACATCTTTGCTGATTGAATCTTTACATCCATTATCTGTTGTAACAACATGTTTTACTGAAAATGTATCAGATGTTGGATAAGTGTAAGTTGGGTTTTGAGTAAAAGAAGTATCTCCGTTCCCGAAATCCCAGTAATAAATATCAATACTCCCGGAAGCGACTGTTGAGCTATCTGTAAATTTAAAACTATTGCCTGTCAGGCATTGTAAACTGTCATCTATGCTGAAAGCCGCCACGGGCATGGGATGCACATAGACATTTTGGGTGAGCGTATCCCTGCAACTTAAGGCAGAAGTAACAATGAGTTGTACTGGAAATGTATCGGCTGTTGCGTAGGTATGTGTGGTATGGGTAGAGGTGGATGAATCATTATCACCAAAATACCATTTATATGAAATACTACCGGAACTGATGCTCGAAACATTGGTGTTTACAAAGGAATTTCCGCTTAAACACTGTGAACTGTCATTGATAGAAAAATCTGCAAACGGATCAGGATGAACGATTACAATTTTAAATAAACTATCATAACATAGAAAATCGGAAATAGTGTAAAACCTGACTAAAAAGGTGTCAGAACTTGTATAGTGGTGAACCGGATCTTTGGAGGTCAGGGTGTCCAAATCTCCCATGAGCCATCCGTAATACAGATTCCCCCAAGCTATGCTGGATGAATTCGTAAAGCTAAAACTATTTCCGAATAAGCATTGTGCAGTATCATTAATAGTGTAATTGGCCTGAGGCATGGGCCAGACATAGCTGTTTTGATAAGTGGTGTCCCTGCATCCATGGTCGGTAGTGGCTATCAGCCTGACCAAAAATGTATCATGAGTGGAATAGGAATAGGTGGGGTTTTGTGAGGAGGAAGAATCTCCATCTCCAAATTGCCATCTTTGACTGATTGATCCATATGAAACAGTTGAAGTATCAGTAAAAGTAAAACTATTTCCTGATAAGCATTGAGCCGTATCATTAAATGTAAATCCGGACACTGGCATCGGGCGGGTATATACCCAACGGCTGTGAGTATCAACACAATTGGAATCAGATGTAACTACGATCATGCTAAAAAATGAATCAACAGTCAGATAAGTGTGTAATGGGATACTGATACGATGAAAAGTATCACCATCACCCGTTTCCCAATAATAATCCAGCGAGCTGGTCGAAGGAATGTAGGTATTGTTATCAAAGTTGAAACTGTTGCCCTCAAAACATTGGCTGGAATCGTTCACATCAAAAAAAGCAATGGGAGAATATATGACTTCCACACTATGGGTTGTGGAGTCATATCCTCCATAGTCAGACTTTTCGACCAGTTTAACTGTATAAATACCCGGATTAGAATAGGTATGAATCGGGTTTTCCAGGTTACTGGTATCCCCATCACCAAAATACCATTTATGATAAGTGATAGAACCTTTAGATATGGTAGAGGTATTTGTAAATTTGAAGGAATTTTCATTAAGGCATTGCATGGTGTCGGCAATTGTGAAACTGGCAACAGGACGTGGATGCATAACCACAGTATGCGTTATGGTATCCACAATATTGCATTTCCAGATTATCAGTCTTACCTGGTAATTGCCGGTATCACAATAAGTATAAGTGGGGGTAAAAGAGGTGCTGTAATTTTGCTGACCTGCACAGGTGTCATCGAAAAGCCATAAAACAGAATCAATACGAAGGGAATCTTCAATGATAAATTCAGTGATCATATCCTCAAAATTTCCTACATAGGAAAAACCCAGGCTGGGATCAAAATAGGATTGAATAAAGGTAGGAAGCCCATACTGACCTCTTCGGGGCCAGCCTCCCAATGAAACGGCTACATTGGTATATCCACAGCTGGTTCCTAATTTATTGGGGTAGGCTATTGCCGAAAGATAAGACTGGTTGTAGCGTGATCCATATATTTTCCCATCTGAAGCGAGCTGTAGTGCTCCAAATCCATTTGAAGAAACAGAAGCAATCTGTTTTACTGAATTTTGAATTGCTGAAGCACTTCCAGCTGCTAAATTCCATTGGTAGATCCTTCGGGAACTGCCATAGGCTCCCCATGTGCTGCCATAAAGCACTTTACTGTTCGGGGAAAAAGCAATTCCATAAGCCCCTTTATAGTTTGTTCCATAAAATTTAACAGGATTTGATACTTTCCCTGTGGTATAATTAAAGTCGAATACTTCAAATGCTCCTGTGTGATAATTATTAGTTAATTGTGATTGCTGACTCCAGGCACTTCCTGACAAAGCAGGAGTTCCGTCATAACCAATAGCCAGGGCTAATTTACTTCCATCGGGTGATGCTTTCATATATCCCCGGGAGTTTCCCAAACCGGAATTGTCAGCACCCCAATGGTTGGTGCCAACAGAGCTGATCTCCGGGGTAGTCACCAGGCCATAACGGGTAATTTTGTATGCATAAAACTTATTTCCATTGGTTGATGCATAATTGTGACCAATAACCCAGATATCTTCATTATTGCAATGCCTGACCGCGGATATTTTCTCAGCCATTTTTACTCCATTGGGTGAAAGCATTATATTTTTTAGAGAGGCAGGTATGTCTCCTAATCCACTATTCAGACTCATCACCACGACTGAATAACGTAATCCATTGTTCAATGAATTTTGGGTTGCATCTATTGTGAAAATATATAAGGTGTCAGGTTGTGTAGGATGTGGAACAATAACCCCGGATTGGGTCGAAGAATTATGTCCCAGTAATCCGGTTTCCATCACTCCATGATTTCTATTCCAGACAGTCATTCCATCTGTATAAAAAAGTAAATTTCCTGCAGAATCTGAAATGGTTGCACTGCCTTCTAAGTTGGATGTTTGAGCTCCGCTAAAAGCGGATGGTGAACCACTATTGAAATTTAATCCTGCTCCAGTCCCGAAACACCAGATATTCCCTTGTTTTCCCTGCCCATAAGAGAAACTGGATAGCATGACAATCAGGATCCATAGGAGCAATGGTCTGATGCTCTTTTCTGTAATTCCTATGGATTTCAATATCATCATGAGTTTATTGAACTAATAATTTAAATGACTGCAAGTGCAAACCTTGTTTTGCTTGTAAAATATAAACTCCTTTGGCAAATTGACGAACATCGATTTGATCTCTATGCACTCCGGAACCGGGATTGTATTTTTTTGACCACACTTTTCTTCCTTCCATGTTGAATAAGGTCATCTCCATATCAAGTCTTAGAGGCTGATCATGCTCAATAAACAGGTATTCTTTTGCAGGATTCGGGTACATATGAAAATGTAATTCAAATTCATTTTCTGCAATAGAAATGTGTTCAAATATGGTTAGGGTAATCGTATCCGAGTTTGAACACCCATTCGAATCTTCGACCGTTACGTGAAATACATGAGACCCAATATTCAATGACGAAGTAAGTATCTCGAAAGTTGTCTGGCTGGAGTTGTCCTGCCATAAATAGTTCATAAAACCAGGTCCAGCGTCCAGGATAAAGGCAATGGTGTCAACCAAATTAGTATCATTCCCCAGATCGATAACAGGTAAAGCCAGAACCTGTATTGTTTTGGAAACTGAATCCCGACAGGCAAAGTCATTGGTCGCAACCAGCTTCACAGTATATATTCCACTATTTACATAATGATGGGCCGGATTTGTATCTGTAGAAGTATAGCCATCACCGAAATTCCAATAAGACATAAGCTGGCCGGAAATGACAGATGATGTATCCCTGAATTCGAACAAATTACCAGTTAAACATTGAATGCTGTCATCTATGGTAAATCCAACTCTTGGAAGCGGGTTGATATAGGCAATTTTTGAAATACTATCTGTACAATTATGATCGGAAACTACATATAATGTGACAATGAAACTATCTGTCGTTTGATAGCTTTTTATCGGATTCAAATCAAAACTAGTAGTTCCATCTCCTAAATGCCATTCACTGTTAAACGTGCCGCTGCTCAGGCTGCTTAGATTTGTAAATTCAAATTCATTGCTTTCCAGGCACTGCCCTTCTTCATTTATACTAAAGTCGGCTTGAGGTTCAGGGTGGACCGTTATAGAAGTTTGTATTGAATCTGCACATTGATGATTTGAAACCGATTTTAACCAGACTTCATAAATTCCTGCTTTTGCATATGAATAGAATGGATGAATTGTTGAAGTTGTGTTCCCATCCCCGAAATTCCATTCGTGGTTTAAATTACCCGATGGAATGCTGCTGCTATTTGTAAAGCTAAATACATTTCCATACAGGCATTGATCAGTGGGATTCACTGTGAAATCTGACTTTGGACTGGGATGAAGTGTTAAATTGACAATAGCCGTATCAGAACAATTGTAATTACTTTGAATGATTAATTTAACCGAATATGGCCCGTAGGAGGAATAATTAAACGCAATCTGACTGGATGTGTCTGAATTTCCATCTCCTAAATCCCAGTATCGAAAGGCTCCATATCCATCCGTGTACTTTGACTGATCGGATAATTTAAACATGTGATTATTAAAACACTGAACATCCAGTGAATCCAGTGTTATGACTGCTTCCGGCATACTGTAAACAATTGCAGAACTCACAAAAGTGTCTTTGCATCCATTCTGTGAACCGGATATTAGGCTGATTGAATAAAAACCTGCATTTGAATAGCTATGAGTAGGATTTTTAAGGTTTGAAAAGGAATTGTCTCCGAATGCCCAGCTGTGCGATATAGTTCCCTGGCTTATGCTTGATAAGTTGTTAAAAATAAACTGGTTATCTGTCAGGCATTGAGTTGAATCCTGTATGTTGAAATTCGCTAACGGCATGGGTAGGGAATACATATGTTTTAAAAAGGTATCATTGCAGGATTTATCAGTTAAAATGATTAAAGTGACCAAAAAAGTATCTGCCGATTGATAGTGATGATCCGGATTACTCAGGATACTTGTATTCGTATCTCCGAAACTCCAGAAATAACTATTAATGGAGCCGGAAGAAACTGTTGAACTATTAGTAAACTGGAATAAATTATCCCTTACACATTGATCTGTATCATTGACAGAAAACTGGGCAATGGGAGATGGATGAACCTGCAGAAAGAGACTCATTGTATCCACACAATTGTAATTGGATGTCAGCTTCAATAGGACCTGGTAGCTACCATCTGACTGGTAGGAATGAATCGGATGCTGTTGTGAAGAGGTATCATTGTCACCAAATGACCAAAGTTGCGTAAATGATCCGGAGCTAATAGTGGAACTGTCAAAATAATAAAATGCATTTTCATTTAAGCATTGACTACTGCTTTGAACAACAAAATCAGCTACCGGAAGTGGCGCTATAGTAAGAACTACCGTATCAGTTGCAGAATATCCATAGGCAGCAGAAACAATTACTATATAAATCCCACTGCTGTCTACTGTGATGCTATTGCTTGTAGAAAGGGTATCGCTGTAACCATCTGCTTTCCAGACATAACTATAACCAACACCTGTATCTGCAGTGAAGCTTAGCTGGTTTCCCTGGCAGATGGTGGAATCAGGACCCAGGTCGACTGAAGGGATATCCAGCAGCTTGATATCGTCAATTGCAATATCGCTTAAAAAGCCATTTGTAGTTTTAGCGCGAAGCTGAATTTTATTGAGATCCCTGTAGTCTTGTAAACTGATTAATTTCTTATGCCAGGTATTTCCCTGGTTTCCGGTAATTTGAGTGTCGATTCCTTCAATCCAGGTACCTGAAGAATCGATATCGAAATCCAGGCTTCCAATTTGAGCCCCATACATATGATACCAAACTTCCAGGTGGGGATTGGTAAGCACACTTAATTCCATATCCGGTGAAACTAATTTGGCTGTCTTATTGTAATTTCCGGATGCTTCCGTATACATGTAAAATGTACCGTCTTTGGCGGATGAGGGGCCTGTACCTGTGGATGTGGTTGATCCGGATTTTCGGGTCCAGTTCATTTGATCATCCTGGGATTGCATCCAATACCCCAAATTAGAGTTTTCAAAACTTTGTGTGTATGGAAAAACCCGGTTAATATAATATTCTGTAACCAGGGTGTCATTGGTCCTGTCTCCATCTCCTGAGGAATTTGGATTGCCTGACCAGCATTTAATATCATGAAGTCCGTGAGAAAAATAAAAGGTATCAATTTGCAACGTTGCTGAAGAATCTGTTGCAAGATTCCCCGTCCAGCTTTGAGTGTAGATGGATGTGTCTCCATCAACGGTAAAGCTAAAATTACAGGATGTGAGATTATTAGCTCCCAGGTTTTTGAAATGGGCATTTACAAATTCTTTATTTTTCACTTCAACAGAGGTCATCATCACATCATTAGCAATGGAAGCGGTGATTTCAACATCATCGATGCAAATTCCGTAACCATATTTGGGAATTCCTTCAAAAGCAACGTAATAGGTGGAAGATGGATTCGCCAGTGTGATGGTTCGTTTTACCCAGCCGCTGGTTGCTGATGTATATGATTTCAATTGCACCCAGCTTCCGCTGGGAGTGGTTCGGTAATAAACTTTTAGAAAATCAGTATCCACACCCCATTTCAATCTGGCTTCCCAAAATACCAAAGTCACATTTCCAAGGCCTGATAAATCCAAAGAGGGAGTTACGAGTTTTCGAACATTTCCTGAAGTGCTTTGAGATGAAATATATGCATTGCGTGTTCCACTGTGTGCAGCTGCAGGGTGACTCGCGCCTAAATCAAATGTACCTCCATTATTGATGCTCCAAACAGAAGTTCCCTGCACATTTATTTGTGACCAGCTGGATGGAATGGATGATGAGGAATCAAAATCCTGACTAAGAACAGTAATTTGAGAAATGGAAATTTGAGGAAGCATTATTAGTAAAAAGAATGCAAAATAAAGAAAATATTTATGCTTCTGATTAAGGGTCATTTGTTATATCATTTCAATTTGCTGAATATGAATAGCACTAAATTCTTGTAAATAATACATTTCAGTACGATTAATATTTTGCAACACAATCAATAATTAAGTGTTTTATGTTACTTTAAAGATATTACCTAATGATATATTAAGCAAGTTGAAGTATTTTATTTATTTCTTTTGCATTTAATTAATATAAAAGTTCTCCCGATGAGCTATTCATGGAAATAATAAAACCTGAAACATGATGAATTGCATGTCTAAATTAAGAACCACTTTGATTCATGAATTATACCGAACTTCTGGGGTTGAATTGTAAGAAAAGAGTATTAAACTGTCTAATTATCTCAGGCCATTGAACTTCAATAATACTTTATAAAATACAGAAGAGTGACGAAAACCATTAGTTATACTTCCATTATTTAGTACTATTTCTTCCAGATCAGATTTGCCGTTTCTGTGGATATGGACTTTGATTCCTTCATTCTTATTCCAGTCATCCAAATCAGAAACAACAGATCCAATCTGCAGGACTCTGTCACGGAGGGTTTTTCCGGTCCCTAATAGCATTTCATGAGATCCTCCTTCTACTATTTTGCCTTGAGGTTGTTTGAAAAAACAATAAAGCATACTGTCAGATTTCGTAGTAACACGAAGAGAAATGTGATCATTCTCATTCTTGATACTGTAGATTATTTGTTTGACAATATTTATCATTGTTCTGTTTTCTAAAATGTCTTGCATTTATTAAATGTAATTTTTAATATCGCTTTGTTTTAATGTTTTGTTCCATCCTTTTGCTTCACTTGTTTGGAGAGCAGAAAGGCTCTCCAAACTGTGAAACAAAGCTTCCATGAAATTATCCTAACTAAACATGTCCGCATCGCTTAAGACCATTTTTAATTTCAGTTTTCATTATGGAATAACTGAAAATAGTTCATTATAATTTGCCCGCTCATACGCGGTTTTACTTAACAATTCTTTATCCTGGTTGAGACAAAGTAAATTTGAATTCCCGTCCAGCTCATACTGTTCTTGTAAATAATCAAAAACTTCACTATCAAATACGACCTTGACATAATCAATGTCTAAACCAAAATTAGCTTTCAGGAAATCTTTTTGTAACACTTTCCGCATAGAAGGAAATACAAACCAAAGGTTATCTTTTGGAATAGCAGAAGTCATTAATTTTTCAGCAACCATGATGAAAACAGGAGCGCAGGTAAAACATTGCTCTCCATTAATCACATTCACATATACTGATGATTCTGCACAATTTGACATCAAATTAGCAAATCCAGTGTTGATATTTGGATTGATGTCCATTTTTACAGCTGGTTTGGTGGGGAGATTTACTTCCTGGTAAACCCTGTAATTACATGAATTAAAAAGTAAAAATGTGGCTAGGATAACTAAATTTATAAACTGTTTCATATCTTTTCTAATTTATTTGATATTTACGAATTATAATTTTTTCTTCAAATTCTTCTAAAAAAACAATGTTATGATTTTGGTAAACTAATCCACTGACAAAACGGCCAACAGGAATCCTCTTGAGAATTTTATTTCCTTCACTGTTTGTTAGTGCGAGAAATTTGTTGGATTTATCAAATGCATTCATATTGGGTAAAACATCTTCAAGGAAAGCAAAAAATCTAATTTTTTCTCTTTTATTCAAGATGATATCAAAACTCTTAATAAATGAGATTGAATCATCAGATTTAATTCGATCCGTATTAATAATATTGTTTCCATTTGTATACGAATAAAGATCTTTCCCGTTTGTAAAATATATTTGATCACCATGAATTCTAAATTCAAAAGGATAAATCATCCTGGTCTGATCCTGTTTGGCTTTATCTTTAATGCCTGGATAAGGGAAAAGCTCTGAATTAGAAAATGAATATTTAGTCCTATTGTATTCAAAACTTGAAACGATAGAATTCATGAGCTTCTGATTAATGGTATTAATAACCATGGTTTTTGACCCAGGAATGTAGCCGAATCCATCATCTGGAGTATAAAGAATATCATCATCATCATCAGGTTGGAAAAGTTCAACCAGTTCAACTGATTTTATTTCTCCATCCATATTGCTTGTAACAAGTGCATTGGCAAATCTGATATGAACTGCCCCATTTTCGTAGAGCGGATTTGTAATGGTATATAATACAAACAACTGATCATCCTCATATTCAAAAGAATTGATCTTAATTAATGGATATTGTGCTACAAATATGTTGGGATGCTTGCTTATATCGTAAGGGATTAATGAATCTGATAAGTTCACATAATCCTTTAAGAACTTTTTGAATTTAAAATTTTGAATAATTTCCCGTTCCAGTTTACCTGTAACAGTATTTAATAAAACGATACTTTTGTTATCATCAACAAAAGCAATAATGCTGTCATTAATCTTTTTAACCACCCGGGGAATCTGAGAAATATAAACTTTCTCTGATTCAATTACTTCAACTGGATCATTTTCGACTAATTGAAGTCTGTCCTTGCAGGAAAGCAAGATAAATGGTAAAAATATTAAAATGAATCGTTTCATCATCATTATTATTAATATTACTACTTATTCTTCTTTTTACCGCCGATTACAAGTTTTTTACCATCGAAGGTTATTTCTTGTGAATCGATGCGTGTCATATCAAAATTATCGGCATTATTTTCATCATCATAGCCAATATTGTTAATATATCCTTGCATCATTACAGGTTCATTCTCTTTTGCCACAACAAGGATATCCCGATAATATGTTTCATATATATCGTATCCATAAGTGGTAACCATGGTGCTGAATTCATAAAAATCAGTTGGGATCATGGCTAATAGCAAACATAATTTGTTTGATTTAACGCATTTTCCTCCTGTGGTACCTCTTTCATCCGGAAGCTTGTCTACATATGAACCAGCCAATAATACCGGAACGTAGGGGCTGTCCTGGACCGAAATAGACTGGTAAAAAATGGGATCCATATAACCCAAAACGCCTTCTGCAGTAGAGTTATCGTATGCTCCAACGCTAAAAACAGGCACTGGGTTGTATTTTTGGACAATTTCTGTGTCTTGCTGACATGAAATAAATGCAAAAATTCCTACCACCGCGATTGTAATAATTAAGAACTTTTTCATAACATTTTAATTTATAAGATCAATAAAATTTCAATTTTCAAAAACAAAAGTATAACTGCTTAATATACCGTGCAATAGAAACTGTGTAAGTGCGACTACTTTTTGTGTAAGTGCGACCATTTCCTGCGTAAGTGTAACTTTTCTCATAATTAAACAGTTTCTAAATAAGCTAATATGCTGAATTGATGGCCAATCCATTAAAAATGAGTAACAAATTGTTTAAGTTTATCTATAAATAATTGTTTGCGCCTGAAAGAAATTTCAAGTTGTTTGCCATTGGTAAGACTAACATACCCTCCTTTGCCCTTATCGTAGCCTTTAATGTATTTAAGATTAATCATATAACTATGATGAATACGGACAAAGGTGAGGTCCTGGAGAGTTCTTTCAACATCATTTAAGGATTTGCTGATCACATTTGATGTTCCATCTTTCATGTGAAAAATGGCATATTTATCACTTGCCTCACAATATACTACAGCTTCCAGTTGTATAATCTGAAATCCTTCATTCGTGGGAAGGATTATTTTGTCAGGTGATTTTAATAAGCTTTCCTGCAACAGGTTTATTTTTTCTTCCTGGATTTCCTTGTTACGAGATTTCCCAAATCGTTCTATGGCACTTACCAGTGCTTTTTTGCTAATTGGTTTCAATAAATAGTGCAATGCTGAAAACTCAATGGCTTTCAAGGCAAATTCTTCATGAGCGGTCGTAAAAATAATTTCAAAATTCTTGTAGCTGATTTTTTGCAATATTTCAAATCCATCCCCATCTTCTAAATGAATATCCAGGAAAACCAGTTCAGGTTTTATGCTTTCTATGATTGAAATTCCGGTTTCAACGGAGCTGGCAGTGCCTACATTCACTAAGTTCGGGCAATATTTTTTGACCATTTCTGAAAGTGTGGTCCTGCAATGATCTTCATCATCAATGATGACAGTTCTGATTAAATCTTCATTCATGGTATTCAGATAATTTAATTAATTGAGGAATTTCTAAAGTAACACGGGTTCCTATAGCTTTTTTGTCCTCTGTGTACAAATCATTTATATTCAATGTGATATTGCTTGAATAGATCTTATTCAACATGCTGATTCTTTCATGGATATTTTGTACTCCCACTGATTTGTAGTTTCTCCTTTTATGAGTAGTCTCAGCTGCTTTTACACGACCGATCCCATTGTCTTCCACAGTCACGATGATATTGGTTTCTTCATCATCCACTGTAATGGTAATTAAGCTGTTTTCCTTTTTGGTTGCAAAGCCATGCTGTATTGAATTCTCAACGAATGGCTGAATCAGGAGCGGTGGGATCAGGATGGCCGTTGTATCTACATTGGAATCAATAACAATTCCATAATCGAACTTCCAGGAGAACCTGAGCTTTTCAAGTTCAAGATATTGAGCCAGTGTGGCCAACTCCAGTTCCAGTGTAATAAATTGTTTGCGCGAAGACTGTACGACTGTCCTTAACAATCGAGCAAAATTATCAATGTATTCAATGGCCAGGTTATTTTCGTTTCTTACGACATAGCCTTGTATTGAATTCATGCAGTTATAAATAAAATGGGGATTCATTTGACTTCTGAGTGAGCTGATTTCAGCCTGCAAAAAGTTTTTCTCATTTTGATTCTTTCTTTTTTGCGATCTCAATATCCAGTATGTTATAAGAAAAGCAACTATCAGGAAAAGCAATAATGTGAGCACGCCAAACAATACAGTTTTTGTAAAATGTTTTTTAATAAATATGTCAGTGGACAGAAATTCATCATTCCAGTTCACACCATCACTGGAGCAATAAATAACAAGCTGGTATTTACCTGCCTGGAGTTTGGGATAGCGAACCAGGTTGTTTTTACTTATGATCCAGGTCGAGTCCAGGCCAATTAAGCGGTATTTATAAAGCATATCCTGGCTGGCATTGATTGATATGGCTTTAAAGCTGAAAGTCAATGTATTTTGCCTGGGATCCAGACTGTAATTATTCATTATTAAAGTGTCAATATCATTAATTGAGATTCTGTTAAATGAGAGTATCGGACTGGATTTTATAGCTTTAATTTCATCCGGATAAAATGACAGCAACCCATTATTTCCTCCCACCCACACAATATCATGTTGTCTGACGATGTCATTGACTTCATTAATAGGGAAACCACCGCTGCTCTTAAAAGGGGTGATTTTAATATCGTTTTTATCAAGTTGCGATCTTAGCAACCGGCAAATTCCATTATTGGTGCCAATCCAGATAGCAGAACTGTCGATAAAAATCTTGCGGATTGCATTACTGGGTAATGAACTGTGGGTTTCAGAATTGATGTTTATGAGATCATCCTGAATGGATAAAATTCTTAAACCAGAATTTCGCGTTCCAAGTACAAGATATTCATTAGTTGATTCAAAATCAGTTAACTGATTTTTGCTTTCATCATAAGTCAATTCGAAAAACTTGAGATTAAATCCGATTGAGCTAAATATACCTTCCAGTGTTTTAAGCCAGATCTTACCCCGGTTGTCTGTATATATAGAAAATTGTTTACCCCTATAAATGCCAAATGAGGGAGTATAACTTATTTTAGAATCTTCAAATTCAATTTGAGCAATATATTTGGCTTTTCTTCGACCATCACCGGATTCAAATGAACTGTAATTTATTGCTGTTAAATCTACAGGGAAGCTGGTGCCAAAGCTGGTAAACTTATTGAAATTTGAATAAAGAATCCAGAAGGATCCATCCTCATGCAACAAAACATCTTCGATTAAACTGCTTGATTTCGTGTCGAATTCAATTTTGCTTACATCTAAAATTTCATTTTTATGTATTCTGCATTCATATATTTCATTTTCATAGGTTGAAAATAGCAATTTATTCCCTTTTACATCCATGGAAAGAATATTTTGCCTGATGTCATTGTAAATGCTGAAATCCAATGTCCGAAAGTTGATGATCCCTTCGTTATCGGATATCAACCAATAAATTCCTTCCCTGTCCTGGAATGTTTTAAGAATATTTTTCTCCTTGAACAACACCCTGTGGGATTGGCTTAAATCCTGGTTTTTGTAATAATAAATACCCATCTGATTTACGGATACCCATAAATCCCCACTTTGATCTATGAATATATCATTGATGAAACGTTCAAACGAATAAGTAATCACTGTATCTTTTTCAATGAAATACAAATTGTTATTGATGGATAATATATATTCGTTTTTTTCTGCATTGACTTGATTAAAAGTGAAGGCAGGAATTTCTTTATATTCATAATCGAGAGCCACAAAAATGGTATCTCCATTTTTTTTAATGTTGGAGTCAAATATCCTTCTTTCAGTAGAACATTCGCATTTGCCCCAAACGTAATATTCGTTTTGTGGAAGAAAATAAAAATAATTTAACTTTTCGGTGTTCTCATTGACCACTTCGACCTCATTTCCTTTAATGAAATAGTGCTTTCCACTGGTTGTGGTTAAATCTATCTGCTTATTTTGAATAACAAAATGATCCGCGACTTCGCCATTTAGTTTCTTCTTTATAATCTCATTAGCTGCGAATTTCTGGACGGATTGATTGAATAGGTTAATTTGTCCATTTGCATTCAGAAAATATAATATGCCATCTTCATCCAGGAACAGTTGTATAATCGTATTGCTTACCAATTGATCCAATACCGAATAATTAGTAAATATTTCACCATCAAACTGGCTGACTCCATAATCGGTTGCAAACCAGATATAGCCTTTGCTATCCTGGATTATATCATAGATTTTAGATGAAGGAAGTCCGTTTTCAATGGTAAAAGTCTTGAAAGGGATATCCTGTCCGAAGACATCAACAAGATAAAGTGAAAAGAATAGAACCAGGCAATATTTAATAAGCAGCTTCATTTACGAATGGTGACATTAATATCGTTTACAGAAATTCATTTAAATTATTAAACAAATGTATGTATTAAGCGTTTTAAAAGCAAAATACAGGCAGCAATGAGATTTAATAAGTTTTACTATATCCATGAGATTGGAATTGAAATGGCAAGGTATCTAAAAATGACTTACTCATAGCCATTTTGAAATCTAATTTAGATTTTATTGGAAAGAAAATACAGTAAGATTTACTTCTTTTTCTTTGGACCTGATGAGAGTAGGTGGATCGATTCCTCCTTAATTTAAATCTTTGATTTTGAGTAAAAATCAACGATTCTTGAAAATCAGGGCAGATTTTGGATATTTTTGT
Organism: Bacteroidota bacterium; assembly: GCA_016776505.1. Classification (GTDB taxonomy): domain Bacteria; phylum Bacteroidota; class Bacteroidia; order CAILMK01; family JAAYUY01; genus JABINZ01. Next base: position 3,595 of record JADHTG010000056.1, on the reverse strand, counting down.
TTTTACATTCTTTGTTCCTGATGAATCTATTCCGATCGATAAAATTCTCTAAGCTGCCCTGACTTTTGAGCATTCATTATCTTTTCATGCTCATTGCATCATCTCGACTATTTGGAGTTTGAAAAGCAAATAAAACTTAGCGTCTGAAAATAATTTAATTGTTGGAAATATTCTCATTGTGGTAAATTATTCTCTTTTCAGGACTATCCGTTAGCTTGCCTTTCAGGCCATCATCTCTTACTGATATAAAAACTAAATCCCGCTTTTCTCAATATCTTTGATTTTGATAGAAAATCGAGGACTCTCGAAAATTAACGCAAATCACAGATTTGCTAATTTTAGGAGCCGGAGCAGCATTCCTTCACTCAATTTTATATCAAAGTGGAGAATACCGGGCTCGAACCGGTGACCTCTTGACTGCCAGTCAAACGCTCTAGCCAACTGAGCTAATCCCCCAATTTTATGATCATTACCTGCCGATCCATCTGCCATTTAGCTTGCATCGTGCTGCCAGTCAAGCGCTCTGGACAAATGAGCCCTGCCTGACGGCAGGCAGGTAATCCCCCAAATCGCTGCAAAAATCAGCATTAAAATCCAGATTGCAAAATCAATTCTCACTGGAATTGGCAGGAATGAGTTCCGCTGCTCTTTTTTGGTTGTCTTGATAATTAAAAAAGGGATACTAATTGTGTGGAAAAAACGGTGAAAGTGACCATCTTTTTCCCTATTTAAATAACTTGCTTTAAATATTCATTATTGATATTTTAATGTGGTCAATCAATTTCGACTATAATTGGTAAATATCTTCGCTTTTTCCATCTAATACTAACTCTTTATAGTGTTTTGAGAAAATAAAATCTTGTAGCTGTATAATGGTGCAAACTTCACAATTATATTGATTTTTCACATATTCATTGCCTTTGTACCAATATACGAATACTTTATTCACAATTATCCACAACTCGTATGTTTATGATAAATTTGTATCAATATACTGATAAATATTTGACATTATTAAATAAAATGAGTATTTTTGATAAAATATTATCAATATAATGATGCAGAATTATGGAAAGAGAAGAATTAGGAAAACTAATAAAAAATAGAAGGAAGGTATTGGGTCTAACTATTAGAGACCTGGCCGATCTTACTGGGATTTCAAAAACTACTATTTCGCAAACAGAAAGAGGTGTCAGAAATCCAACTCTTGAGGTATTGCTAAATATTTTTGAATATCTCAATTTGGAAATGAAAGTAGAAGTAAAAAAGCGAAAATAATAGATTATGGAAATAGGAAACAAACTAGAAGTCATATATAAAGGGAATATTAAAGCGGGAGAACTTTGGGTTGACAATGAAGGCTATTATTTTAAATATGATGATGATTTTATTGAAAATGATAACACGCGACCAATTTCGGTTAATATGCCAAAGGATCAAAAAACATATCATTCCAAAGAATTATTTCACTACTTCAAATCAATTCTCAGTGAAGGGGAGAATCGAAAGCAAATATGCAAAGCATTAAGAATAGACCCAAGTGATGATTGGAGCTTATTAGCATTAAGCTGTCAATATGATACAATCGGAGCAATAACTGTAAAAAATATAAAAGATGGCTCAATGTAACGGATGTCTTAAGGATAATATAAACGGATTTTGTTCTTCCTGCGAAACAATTTTATTTGATCGTTCTAAAGTAACTCCTCAACTCACATTCAATTGGGAAGATATTTCAAAAAGAATAGATGGTCAACCTATGGGATTTAGTATCTCAGGAGTTCAGCGAAAAGGATTTATTGGTAAACCTAGAGGAACCGAATTAGTGCCGAAAATTGGTGTAGATGAAAAATCTCAATATATAATTAAACCTATGTTGTCACGGTTTAATCTTCCTGACCAGTCTCCAGCTAATGAGCATTTAACTATGCAAATAGCTAAACAACTTTTCGGCATCAAAACAGCCGAATGTGTATTTATGAATTTTGCCAATGGTGCTCCTGCATATATCACCAGACGATTTGATTATAATGAGAATGGCGAAAAATTAAATCAGGAAGATTTCGTGTCAGTACTCAAAGCAGCTGATAAGTATAAATCAAAAACATATCAAGATGTTGGGGAATGGCTTAGTCCGTTGAACAAAGTTGACTTTCTTCGAATTCTGATATTTAATTTCATAACGGGTAATGGAGATGTTCACTTAAAGAACATTTCTCTATTGGAAACAGCAGATGGTGATATGATGTTATCTCCATCATATGATTTAATGAATACCAAAATTCATCTTACAGATAATTTGTTAGCCTTGAATCTGTTTGAAGAACTTGAACAAACTAGTTTACCTTTAGGAGAAAGATATGTTTATACAAATGAAGATTTCATTGAGTTTGGAAGGCGATTAAAAATAAAGGACTCTATCATTTCAAAAACTATTGACATGTTTAATGGAAAGGAAAATGAGTTATTCGCCATGGTTGATAAATCATTTTTATCCAGCGATACAAAGGATTTATATAAAAAAAGTGTAGTCGAAAATTATAAAAAATTTAGACATCAAAAAGCTATTTAATAATTCTTTACTGCCCGAAAATGACAATCTTCCTATTAATATTTTTATTAATTTATACTTTTAATAATTGTCCAATGAAATATTTTTCCATAATACACTTCTCCAAAATAGTTCTTCTCATGATCACAATTTTTTTGATAGTTTCATGCGGAAAACAAAAAAATAAGGTTGACCAGTCAGCATCCTTAAATAGGGAAAAACTCAACATCATCGTCATTTTTATGGATGATTTGGATTTTGATGAACTCAATGTGTATGATAATGATTTATACCCTTGCTATACCGGAGCCCACAATCATGGATATCCTATTTCCAATGAAGGAATTTACTTCAATAGTTCAAGACTTTACATGCCGAATATCGACAAGTTAGCCAGGGAAGGAGCAGTATTTACTCGCTTTTATACCCCTTCTTCTGTGTGCACTCCTGCTCGCTATTCTATACTTACCGGTCGTTATGCCAGCAAAAGTCCGGGATTTTTAAAACAATTTCCTGCCAACACCACAGCGAACATTAGATGGAATACCCCTTTATTACCGGATGAGCCTAATATTGCCAAATCTATGAAGGAATTGGGCTACACAACAGGAATCATTGGAAAATGGCACAATGAACTCAATGGAAAAATTGCAATTACACCCAAAAGTTATGAAGATCTTAAAGACAGTGCGCTGAGCAGGCAGATTGCCAGCGATTATGAATACATCATCGATTACCTGGAAGATAGCATAGGTTTTGATCATGCAGCAAGGATTTGTTATGATAATCCAAGGGTCATGAACCTGGAATGGGTCACTGAAGGAGCCATTAATTTTATAGATGAAAACAAATCCAAACCTTTTTACTTATACCTTCCATTGCCCTTTCCGCACGCGCAGTACAACAAATTTAAAGAATGGGATATTCATGCTACTCCAGCAGGAATGATTGATGAAGAGCCTGTTGGTCAAATGACATTTAAAGAAGCCTGTCGTATCAACCGTTTTAAACTACTTGATAAACGAAAAAGCATGGGAACCTACC
>JADHTG010000004.1 GCA_016776505.1 Bacteroidota bacterium | reverse complement strand
TCTTTTGAATCAATACATAAATCAATAATACCCCAAATGCTGTAATGGAGCTGTAAAATAAGAAATTATAAATATCCAGGTTTCTCAAAGTCAACTTAAAAGCTGAAGCCACAGTTGACCAGAATAAAATGGCTAAAAGCGCCAGTATATAAGCCTTATTTCGTTTTTTCAATAATTCTTTCCTTTATTATTGGATGAATTTTACCAGCTCTTTCATTTTCTCTTTCAGCATTTTATACTAACAAACAGTAGAATCGGATGCTGCGGTTTTTGCTTCACTTCTCATATTCCTAAATTCTATTTAATTAAACCTTGCTTTTGTTGTTCTTAAATGTCAAAAACAAAATCCTCCCTAAAAGCAATTTCTTCTGATTGTGCATACTGTATTTTTTTTTGATTTTTTGCTTAATACAAATGATTGGAAATAGAAAAAACAGAATCCAACGAGACGTGTTTTGCTTGCGGTCAATTTCAATTTCAGCTCCTGAAAAATGATGCTTTTCCGCTATGTAATTATATTGATCCAAAGTAAGGGATGCAACATGCTGCAGGCCGTCATAATTTCCTTGTTCCAATCTGCCAAAACTGTAAAAAAAGCCATTAAACAAAAACTTCATCCTGGATTTCATGGACAGAATGTTGGGGGTGGAAATGTAAAGCTTTCCACCTGGCCTGAGTATTCGTTTGCTTTCGCTGAAAAAGCTTTCATGATCCAATATATGTTCACTTACCTCGATGGCAATAGCTATATCAAACAGATCGTCGGGATATGGGAACACATCTGTAATATCCACTTTTTTACATTCTACTTTATCAAATTTGAATATCTCCGGCCTGAAATCACAGGCATACACATCATAGCCCAAATCGAATAACTCTTTTGTAAATGCTCCATGACCGGCTCCTATATCTAAAACTTTCAATCCTGATGGTTCTGATTTCGCTTTAAAATGTGCCAAAAACCTGCTGTGAACTCCGGGCATCGCAATGGGTTTGATTTCATTCATCGTTTACAATTTAGTTCTTGTACTCACATTACCCAAATTTTACTTATAGCTAAATCAAACAAAAACAGTTTATTAAAAGATGAGATAAAACCATGCTTGTCCATTTTGTTTAACATATTGTTTGGAATCTTGTGCTGGATTAAGCTGGAATAAATGATCAACCAATATTTATCCAGCATCTTCTTTTTATAAATCACCAGTTTTTCATCCTTCCTGCTGATCGTTTCTTCTAAGGTTTTGTGAAAAAATGGGGCACTCAAATTTTCGCTGGTTATTTGAGTTAATTCTATGCCAACGGATCTTTTTTTTGAAGTTCTGATAATAAAATCAGGAGATTCAGACTTAATAATTTTTCCAGACGGGAAATCAGAATACTTAGTACGAAAGGCTTCTAATACTTGTTTTTCGCGTATATATTTGTCGTGTTGTGACATGATTCCCTGCCTACTAAAATAAACCAACCCCATGATGATCCAAAATCCCTTCAGATCATCATTGGATTTATGTGATTTTCGTCTGCAAGACCAAAGGACAATTCCTTAAATCAGGAATTATTTGTCGCCTAAAATCAGTGGCAATCCATCGGTATCGCCTATTATAACGATCTTTGTGTTGGATGATTTCGCCAGCTCCAGGGTGGCCTCAATGCCTTTTTCTCTTAGAATTTTATCAGTCAATGAAGCGTTTAGAATACGGTTTGCATCGGCTTTACCTTGTGCATTTATTTTAATCCTTTCTTTTTCTTGCTGCTCTCGTGTGATTTTATATTGATATGCCTCAGAAAGCTGTTCTTGACTCAATTTGTCTTCAATCGCTTGCTTAATTTTTGTAGGCAAAGTAATATCTCTTACCAACACTTCGTTGATCTGAACAAATTGTGTTTCTAAAATTTTTCGCACTTCTTCAAATATTTCCAGCTGAATTGCATCCCTTTTTGATGAATAAATTTCATCCGGCGTATACCTTCCGACAATGCTCCTGGTAACCGATCTGATGGCTGGTTTTACGACATTATCTGTATACCTGATTCCTTTTTCCTGGTGCAAGTAGCCCAAATTTTTGTAAACAGGTTGAAACCAAACAGAAGCTTCAACAATAATATCCAAACCATTTGAGGATAATACCGCCATTTTTTCCATAATTTCCTGTTGCCTCACCTCGTATACGACCATTTTGTTCCATGGCGCGATGATGTGAAAACCTTCTCCAAATGTTCTGTCTGTTACAACCCCTTTGTTAAAGGTTTTAAACAATACACCAGCCTGCCCGGCTTTTATTGTAATCGATGATTTAAATAGTAATATAATCCCTAGGATGATGACAATTACCGTAATAATAATTGCCCTGCTCTTCCTGGGATCATTTGCATAGTCTTGAAAATCCATTTTTCTAATAATTTAGTTAATAATTCAAACAAAATAGAGGAAGGGTTCGATCCCTGCTCTATATTATACATTTTTTTCTCTATAAAGTTATTATTAATAATCCAGAATTCAGATTATTTAAATTCGTCCCAACTCTTAATGCTCAGTTCTTCCAGTTTGTATTTACAAAAAGCGATTATAAAAGCACTTGCCAGGCGGTCGTTTGTGATTAGGGGAATATTGTAATCCACAGCACTTCTCCGAATGGTATAATCGTTATCCAATTCTGTTTTAGAAAGGTTTTTGGGAATATTTATAATCAGGTCCAATTTTTTTTCTTTGATATAATCCAAAACATTTGGCTTTTTCGGATCATCAGGCCAATGCAATACAGTTGATTTAATATTATTTTTTCTTAAAAATTCAGCAGTACCCCTGGTTGCGAAAATATTGTAATCGTTTTTTAATAGCAGCTTCGCTCCTTCAATTAATTCTGCTTTAGATTTTGCCGGTCCAGATGAAATCATGATATTTTTTTCAGGAATCCTATAGCCCACTGAAAGCATTGCTGTTAAAACCACTTCCGAAAAGTCTTCTCCGATACAACCCACCTCGCCTGTTGATGCCATTTCAACACCCAATACCGGATCGGCTTTATGCAGCCTGGAAAATGAGAATTGCGGCGCTTTTATTCCAATGTATTCCAGGTCAAAAATCGATTTTCCTGGTTTTACTATTTCTTCACCCAACATAATTTTTGTTGCGATCTCAATAAAATCTATCTTCAGCACTTTTGAAACAAAGGGGAAACTTCGGGAAGCTCTCAGGTTGCATTCAATCACTTTTATATCGTTGTTTCTGGCTAAAAACTGTATGTTAAAGGGGCCTGTTATATTCAGGTTTCTGGCTATCTCGCGGCTGATCTTTTTTATTCTCCTGGAGGTCTCAATATATATTTTTTGAGCTGGAAATACAATGGTTGCGTCTCCGGAATGCACACCAGCAAATTCAATATGTTCGGCAATCGCATAACACACCATTTCGCCTTTGTTTGCAACCGCATCTATTTCTATTTCTTTACATTCCTCAATAAATTCAGATACAACAACAGGATATTGCTTTGAAACCTGTGTCGCCAGGTTTAAAAATTGTTCCAGTTCTTCCTTGTTGGAGACCACATTCATGGCTACTCCTGAAAGCACATAAGAGGGCCTGATCAATAAAGGAAAGCCTGTTTCATCAGCGAAACTAAAAATATCATTTATGCTTGTTAATTCTCTCCAGGCTGGTTGATCTACTTTAATTTGATCTAGCAGGCTTGAAAACTTGTGCCTGTCTTCCGCCTTGTCAATAGAAAGGGGGGATGTACCCAAAATATGGACATTCTGCTTAAACAGTCTCATGGCCAGGTTGTTTGCAATTTGCCCTCCGGTAGAAACAATAACACCCTTAGGACATTCCAGTTCCACAATGTCCATGACCCGCTCATAGGTCAGTTCATCAAAATACAGACGATCACACTCATCATAATCTGTACTTACAGTTTCCGGGTTATAGTTTATCATGACCGATCGATAACCACATTTTTTAACGGTTTTCAAAGCACTTACACTCGACCAGTCGAATTCCACACTGCTGCCAATACGATACGCACCTGAACCCAAAACAATGACCGACTTGTCATCATGGGCAAATGTGATATCATGCTCCGTTCCGTTATAGGTCACGTACAAATAATTGGTCTGTGCCGGATATTCCGCTGCAAGCGTATCAATTTGTTTCACGAATGGCACTATCCCCTTTGATTTTCTAAAACGCCTGACCGTATTTAGATCTTTTTCTATTTCTTCGTCTTTGCTTTTAAAAATAAACCGCGCTAGTTGAAAATCAGAAAAGCCAGCCCTTTTTGCCCTAAGCAACAGGTCTAACGGCAAGGTTTCCAAAGAATTATAAACCCCCAATTCTATCCTGATTTCCCATATGTTTTTAAGTTTTTCCAGAAACCATGGATCAATTTTAGTAAGATCCTGAATTTTGTTAATCTCGTAATCCAGGCTTAATGCTTTTGCAATTTGGAAAATTCGCATATCGGTGGGTTCCGATAACTGTTGTTCAAGACCCTCTTCAAACATGCCATTGTTGCCTACGAAACCGTGCATGCCCTGGCCAATCATGCGAAGACCTTTTTGAATAGCTTCTTCAAAGGTCCTTCCAATGGCCATCACCTCACCTACTGACTTCATGCTGCTGCCAATCTGGTGAGAAACGCCTTTGAATTTGTTCAAATCCCATCGGGGTATTTTCACAACTATATAATCCAGGGCGGGCTCAAAGCAGGCAGATGTATATTTAGTCACATTGTTTTTGAGTTCATGCAAACCATATCCCAAAGCAAGTTTTGCAGCAACAAATGCCAGTGGATACCCGGTTGCCTTTGAAGCAAGTGCGCTCGACCTGGACAATCTTGCGTTGACCTCTATTACTCGATAATCCTCTGAGTCCGGATCCAGGGCATACTGTACATTACACTCCCCAATAATTCCAACATGCCTTATAATTTGAATAGAAAGTTGACGCAATTTATGATATTCGCTATTGCTTAATGTCTGCGATGGGGCTACCACTATGCTTTCTCCAGTGTGAATTCCGAGAGGATCGAAATTCTCCATATTACATACCGTAATGCAATTGTCATAACTATCCCTAACGACTTCATATTCCACTTCTTTCCATCCCTTGAGAGATTCTTCGACCAAAATCTGCTTTGAATAGGACAGGGCTTTTTGCGCTAATACCTTTAATTCGTTCTCATTTTCGCAAAATCCACTTCCCTGTCCACCCAGCGCATAAGCTGCACGAATGATGATGGGATAGCCTAATTTTTTAGCAGATTTTAATGCTGACTCCACTGTATTAACAGCTATGCTTCGCGGTGTTTTTATGTTTATTTCATCCAGTTTGTTTACAAATTTTTCCCTGTCTTCCGTTTCAATAATTGCCTCTACAGCTGTTCCAAGTACTTTCACATGGTGTTTTTGAAATATTCCATTGTGATACAGTTCTGTACCACAATTCAGGGCGGTCTGTCCACCAAATGCCAGTAAAACCCCTTCTGGTTTTTCTTTTTTTATAACCTGCTCGACAAAAAAAGGGGTAACTGGCAAAAAATAAATTTTATCAGCTACTTCTTCAGATGTTTGAACTGTTGCAATATTGGGATTGATAAGAATTGTATTGATTCCTTCTTCTTTCAAGGCTTTTAGCGCCTGTGAACCTGAATAATCGAATTCACCGGCTTCTCCAATTTTAAGTGCACCCGAACCAAGAACCAGCACTTTCTTTATTTTTCTTTCCATTCCCTTATCATATCTATGAATTCATCAAAAAGAAACATGGTATCGGATGGCCCTCCAGATGCCTCAGGATGAAATTGAGTAGAAAAAATGGCTTTAGAATTATGCAATATGCCTTCATTTGTTTTATCGTTCAGGTTTTCGAATAGAGGGGTCCATTCTTCCTTTAAGGTCGAATTGTCAATAGCAAATCCATGATTTTGTGAGGTGATATATGCTTTATTAGTTCCACATTTCAATACAGGCTGGTTATGACTTCTGTGTCCATATTTCAGTTTATAGGTGTCTGCTCCAGAAGCCAGACCCAATAATTGGTTTCCCAGGCAAATACCAAATATGGGTTTATCTTCCTTGATTGACTTTGCTAAATTTTTGATTGTGGCCCCACACTGCTTGGGATCACCTGGTCCGTTTGAAATAAACAGACCGTCATAATCCTCAATTGAATAATCATAATCCCATGGAACACGAATTACGGTGGTGTCTCTTTCAAGAAAACTTCTTATGATGTTGTATTTTACACCACAATCTACCAGCACGATTTTGTACTTGCCGTTTCCGTAAACCTTCTTTTCCCTGATGCTTACCTGGTCCACCAAGTTATCCAGGTTTGGATCATAAGCCTCAGGGACGAAATCGTTCATAACCAATGACCCAAGCATGCAGCCTTCTTCCCTGAGTGTTTTGGTTAAGGCTCTTGTATCTATTCCGTATATCGCAGGAATTTTGTGTTTTATTAACCACTCCGACAGGCTGGTTTTTGCATTCCAGTGTGAATATTTAAACGAATAATCTGAAATGATCAGACCAGATATATGAATTTTGTCTGACTCAAAATTTTTCAATAATCCGTTTTCATAAACCAAGCTGGGAACCCCGTAATTTCCAACAAGCGGATAGGTTAATGCCAGTATTTGTCCTTTATAAGATGGGTCGGTTAAACTTTCGGGGTAGCCTGTCATGGCTGTATTAAAAACCACTTCGCCAGATACAGATTCATCATAACCAAAAGGCCAGCCCGAAAATTCTACCCCACTTTGTAGTATAAGCTTGGCAGGTTTGGCATTCGTCATTAAATATTATTCTTGAAAATGGGTAAGTCCCGATGTTTAAAAATAACAATTGGGTAAGGAGGATTTTGCTCCAACAAGACCGCAATGTTGGAAATCAAAAATAGATAAGTGTTAATACATGAAGAAATTAAAATATTAACAATTTTGGAATTCAGTTTATTACAACTTCCGGGAAACCTGCTGAATTGTAAAGCCTTCAATAATATCACCGACTTTGATGTCGTTGAAGTTGTAAACGCCTACCCCACATTCATAACCGGCAGATACTTCTTTTACGTCTTCTTTAAATCGTTTTAGGGATGACAGATCACCGGTAAACACAACCACACCTTCCCGCAGAACCCTAACCTTGGTATTTCTGGTAATCTTACCATCTATCACCATGCTTCCTGCAATGGTGCCTACTTTTGTAATTTTAAACACCTCTCTAACCTCTACATTGCATACAATTTTTTCTACTTCTGTGGGTTCAAGCATGCCCTCAATAGCGGCTTTAAGTTCTTCGATTGCATCATAAATAACTGAATAATGGCGGATATCTATTTGTTCGGCTTCAGCCATTTTTCTGGCTGTAAGAGAAGGTCTTACCTGGAATCCCAATATAACTGCATCAGAAGCTGAGGCTAGCATTACATCTGTTTCAGAAATCTGGCCCACTCCTTTGTGAATCACATTTACCTGAACTTCGCCGCTGCTGAGTTTCTGCATAGAGTCGGATAGTGCCTCCACCGATCCGTCCACATCTCCTTTAATGATCAGGTTGAGCTCTTTAAAGCTCCCCAGGGCAATTCTTCTGCCTATCTCATCCAGTGTAACATGCTTTGTAGCTCTTATTCCTTGCTCTCGGATTAGTCGTTTGCGTTTTGTGGCAATTTCCTTTGCTTTTTGTTCAGATTCTGTGACATAAAAGAGGTCTCCTGATGTGGGCGATCCGTCAAATCCTAACACCTCGACCGGGGTGGATGGTCCCACACTTTCCAGCCTGGTTCGGTTTTCATCATACAGAGCTTTTACTTTGGCAAAAAAGGCTCCTGCAAGTATTGGATCACCCACTTTCAGACTGCCATTTTGAACCAGTATGGTTGCCACAATACCCTTGCCTTTGTCTAAAGATGCTTCGATCACGGTCCCTGTGGCCCTTTTGCCAGGATCGGCTTTCAGTTCAAGCATTTCAGCCTCTAACAACACCTTTTCTAATAACTCATCAATATAAAGTCCTTTTTTTGCGGATATTTCCTGGCTCTGGTATTTTCCTCCCCAATCTTCCGTAAGGATATTCATTTCTGAAAGCTGTTCTTTGATCTTTTCCGGATTGGCTCCTTCTCTGTCAATCTTGTTTATTGCAAACACAATCGGTACACCTGCTGCCTGGGCATGGCTTATGGCTTCTTTCGTTTGGGGCATGACCGAATCATCCGCAGAAACAACAATGATTACAATGTCCGTAACCTTTGCCCCACGTGCTCTCATGGATGTAAATGCCTCGTGGCCTGGTGTATCTAAAAATACTATTTTCTTTCCATCTGCCAGTTTTACTTCATAGGCTCCAATGTGCTGTGTAATTCCTCCTGCTTCTTTATCAGTAATATGTGATTTCCGGATATGGTCCAGCAGTGTTGTTTTTCCATGGTCTACATGGCCCATTATAGTTACAACAGGTGCACGTTTCTCCACCCTTTTTTCATCATCTTCTTCCTCCAGTGTGGGCTCGTCAGTGCTTTCCTGCTTAAATGTAACATCATAGCCAAATTCGTCTGCAACAAATGTAATGGTCTCCGCATCCAGCCTTTGGTTGATGTTCACCATCATTCCCATGCTCATGCAGGCTGTAATTACCTCGGTAACCTCGGCATTCATCAGGTTGGCCAGTTCATTAACTGTGATAAACTCAATGACATCTAATATTTTTTCCTCTACTGCATCCTGTTCCTGAAGCACCTTTGCCTTGAGCTCTTTTCTTTTTTGTTTCTTAATTTTAGAACGCGTAACCCCACCAGGTGTCTGTTTTCCTGTCAGTTTGGCTAAAGTGGCAGAAACCTGTTCCTTTATTTGCTTCTCATCTACTTCCGGCTTTGTTGTTGAGGGTGTTTTTTTGCCTCTTTGTTCTTTTGCGCCCCCCCTCTTTCCTGTTTCTGTCTTCTCTTTTTTCAGTATCCTCTTACGCTTTTTGGATCGCATAGAAGACGGATCGCTTGTTGAAGCAACAGGTTTTCTTCTCTTGCTGGCTTCTATTATATCCACATCGATCTTTCCAACAATTGTCAGGCCCGCCCCCTCTTCTTCTACTTCTTCTTCTGGTTCTGGGGTCGTTTCGGGTTCCTCTATTTCTTCCTCTTTTGCTTTTTCTTCTTTATGTGTTTCTTTTTCTTCCTTGCTTTCTTCTCTTTCTATAACATCTGGTTCTGGCGCATGATCCTCTTTCTCCTCGGTTTGTTTTTCTTCCGCTTCGTCTTTTTCAATTTCTTTTTGCTTTGGTTTTTCCTTTTTCTTTTTAGCCGTTACAGGAATTTCTTCTTCTTCGGCCTCCTCCTTTACCTCTTCTTTATCAACCTTTATTTCTTCAACAGCAAGCTCTGTCTTTTTCTCTTCTTCTTCAACTGCTGCTTCTTTTTTCTCTTCTATTATCGTCTCAACTGTTTTGACTTTTGTTGTTTCTACTTCTTTTTCTTCAGTCAGTCCTATAAGATTTGATTTAATGATAATTTCCTCTTTTTCTTCTGCAGGCGGAAAATACTGAGCTCTCCTGGACAAATCTTCTTTTTTTACTTCTTCAATTTTCTCTTCTGTTTTTTCTTTTGAAAGCTTGTCAGACTGAAATTTCTCTAATAGCATTTCATAAACTTCTTTCGAAATTTTAGAATTTGGATTATTATCTACTTCAACATCCTTGCTGGCAAGGAATTCAATGATTGTTGTGGTAGCAATATTAAGCTCCTTGGCTGCTTTCGATAATCTTTTAGGCGCGCTATCTGACATACTTTTCCTTATTTCTTACTCGAATTCCTTTCTTAATATGGACACCAATTGTTCAACTGTTTCTTCTTCCAAGTCGGTTCTTTCTGCTATTTCATTTTTAGTCAATGATAATACGGATTTTGCCGTATCACAACCAATCGCTTTTAATTCATCTATGATCCAGCTATCTATCTCGTCTGCAAACTCATCTAATTCAATGTCGTATTCCTCATCATCCACATCCCGGAAAACATCAATTTCATAGCCTGTTAACCTGGCTGCCAGTTTAATATTCAAACCATCTTTTCCTATGGCCAATGATACCTGGTCTGGTTTTAAATACACAGATGCTTTTTTGCTTTCAGAACTCAGGCTGATTGTTCCTGTTTTTGCCGGGCTTAACGCTCTTGAAATCAGCAATGATATATTATCCGTATAGTTTATAATGTCAATGTTTTCATTTCTTAGTTCTCTGACAATTCCGTGTATCCTGCTTCCCTTCATTCCCACACATGCTCCAACAGGATCAATTCTATCATCATACGACTCCACCGCTACCTTTGCTCTTTCGCCCGGTTCACGTACTATTTTTCTTATACTTACCAGTCCATCAGCAATTTCAGGAACCTCCAGCTCAAATAATCTTTCCAAAAACTCAGATGATGTTCTGCTCAAAATTACTTTCGGGTTTCCCCCTTTGTTCTCTATCGTATGAACAATAGCCCTTACCTGGTCTCCTTTTGTGAAATAATCTTTCGGTATTTGATGATACCTGGGCAAGATCAATTCATTACCATCATCATCCAACACAAGAATCTCTTTTTTCCAAACACGATATACCTCTCCAATGACAATCTCGTCTATTCTGTCCTCGTATCTTTTTATAATTTCTTCCCTTTCTATTTCAAGTATTTTATTCTGCAGACTCACTTTTGCATTTTGTATAGCTCTTCTTCCAAAGGATTCAATTTTTATTTCCTCTGAAAGTTCCTCACCCACCTCAAAGTCTTCCTCAATTTTTAATGCTTCCTTTAACCCTACTTCCTTCAAGGGATCTTCCACCTCCCCGTCCTTTACTATGATCCTGTTATGCCATATCTGAATATCTCCTTTCTCTGCATTAATTATGATATCAAAGTTTTCAGTATCCTCATGCAGTTTTTGTAATAAATCTCTAAATACTTCTTCCAGCACTTTAATCATTGTAGACCTGTCAATACTTTTTAATTCCTTCAGGCCTGCAAATGATTCAATTATTTCGTTTCTATCCATCGTTTTTGATCTTGTAAATCACTTAACTAAATACAAAAGTTTACAAAAAAAGGGGACAATGTCCCCTTCCGCAACCGCAAATATATCATTAATTTAAATTACAAAGAAATTAATGAAATCAATCGGCACTTTGATTTCTCATCATTATTTATCAACAATATTAATTAATATTAATAATTTTATTTTTATAAATATATAATTAATAGTATTAATAAGGATGTTGAAAGATAAATAATAATTAATTTGTATGATTGAGTATATACACTCTGTCAAATTAATTTTATGCTTTTTAAACAATATAAAATATTGAAAATCTGTATTTTAAAAGTATTCAACAATAAGTTTATAATATGCTTTGTTAATAAGTAAATGCAATAATGCTGTTTTTATGAGTCGAAATATTGTGAATATTAATTTTATATAGCTTTAATTTTTATGGAAAATTCAAATAAATTTATTGAAATCTAAAAAGCGTTTTTTTTACACAAATAATTCAGATTTTTGATGTGAATAGGTTATTAATTTCTTTCAGGCTTAAATAACGCCATTCACCTCTTTTCAATCCTGATTTAGTGATACCAGCGAAAACTATTCTATCAAGATGAACGACTTTATAATTAATAGTTTCAAACATTTTTTTAACAATATGGTATTTACCCGAATGAAGATGAACTACTATTTTTTTGAAAGATGAACCTTCAAGGATATCAATAGAATCAAAGAAGTGTTTTTCATGATCAATTAATACTCCTGATATAAGTTTTTCAAGATCTGTGGCAGAAATGGATTTATCTAAATGCACAAGGTATGTTTTAATGACATTTTTGGAGGGATGTGTTAGGGAATAAGAAAAATCACCATCATTAGTAAGAAGTAGGACGCCAGTGGTGTTTCTATCAAGACGACCAACAGGAAATATTCTTAAATCAGAATTTAGATTAATACATTGTAAAACTGTTTTTCTGTTTTGTGGATCTTTTGTGGTTGTAACCGTATCCTTGGGCTTGTTAAGAACAAGATAAACCTTGTTTTCAGCTCTTATTTTTTTGTTGTTGACAGAAACATTGTCCATAGGAACAACTTTATACCCAAGCTCTTTAATAACTTTGCCGTTCACTTTAACTAAACCATTGGTAATTAATTCATCAGCCTTGCGCCTGGAGCATATTCCGCAGCTGGCTATATATTTGTTTAATCGTATCTCGTTTATGATTTCTGATTCTTTTTTAGATTTCATATATTAATGTAATATTAATAATAATAAATAGTTATATTATTGTAATTGAGTAAAATGAGCTTGAGCAAAAATAAATATTTCATAAGTTTGATAGCGCTTATTTTTACATTCAATTTTGGACACGCCATCCAAATAGAAAGGGTATGTCTGGATAAAAATAATGATATTACTATTATATGGAATGAGCCGGCGGATACATGCAATAAGTTTGTTTATTATAGAATTTACGGAAGGGAAAACACAAGTTCTGCATTTAAACTAATAAAGGAAATAAAAAATTACTATGTAAGCTATCTAATTGAGGCAGGTGCCGGTACAGTTTCCACCCAATGGGATTATTACATGGAGTATAAATATATATGCGGAACAGAGATAATTCAATATTCTGACACCATAAGCATAGACAAAGAAAAGCCCAAAAACATACAAATTGATAGTGTGAGTGTAATAAATGGATTTGTTTCTATTGGTTGGAGCAAAAGTGAATCTACTGATACAAAAGGATATATCATATATTATGTAGATAACAATGACCAAAATATCCAGATAGGATTATTACATGGAAGAGAAAATACGCTTTTTGTTGATTCAACAACCGGAAGCGCAACCACAAAATCTGAGCAATACAGAATCGTGGCTTTTGACAGTTGTGAAAATTATTCAGATATATCTTTTGGTCACAAATCCATATTTCTTTCAATAGGACAGAATAGTTGTGAAAAGCTTGTAAGCCTGAATTGGAGCCATTATAGTGCATGGGCTGAAAACGCAAGAATATACGAGCTTTTAATAGGCAAAAACGGGGGTTCGTTTGTGAAGGAAACAGACCTGCCTGGCAACAGCACAACATACAATATATATGGGCTTGACAACGAGACAGATTATTGTTTTGTTGTTCGGGCAAGGAATTTAAACAAGGGAACAAGTGCGAGTTCAAACACAAAATGCCTGAAAACAGATTTCATTGAAAGCCCGGATTATATCTATTTACGCAATGTTACCGTGAAAGATGATGCTATTGAGCTAAGCTGGATAACTGAACAGGCCACAGATATTAATGAATACAGAATTTATAAGGGAGAAGCGGGGGGGCTATTAAAAGTATATAAGAATATTATATATTCCGATAGCGCTCAAAGTGATATAGATAAGCAGGTGGATGTTAATAACATGATTTATAATTACCAGGTTGCGCTGGTGGACGTTTGCGGTCAGGAAGTAAAAAGGTCTAATATTTCGCAGAATATATTATTAATTCACGAGAGCAACAATGACGGAAGTATATTGAGGTGGAATACTTACAAAAATTGGGACGCAAGTATTGATAAACAGATATTGTATGTCGAGATCGATGAAAACTGGAGTGTTGAGCAAGTATTCGGCAGTGCTGTTGACAAATTTGTGAGTGGCCTGAAGGTGGAGGAAATGAAAGGATATGAGAAATGTTTTTATATAGAAGATTATGAGAACCAGGTTAATACATATGGATTAAGCGAAATAAGCAAATCAAATATAGTCTGTTTGACAGGGGATTTATTGGCACATTGGCCTAATGCATTTACTCCTGACTCTGATGTGGATGCAAATAAAAGCTTTAAGCCTATCGGAAAGCTTATTGACTTTGAAGGTTCAGAAATGTTAATATACGACAGCTGGGGAAAAAAAATTTATGAAAAGACAGGAATAAAGGAAGGATGGGATGGTTCGATCAATAATAAATTGGCGCCAATAGGCACATATTACTATTATGCAATTCTGAAGGGAAAGAACGAGGGAGTCGAAAAGTTCAATGGAACGCTTCATCTTTTAAGATAGAAATGATTAGGTTTAATTCAAAGAATAATATATTAGCAAAGGAAAAGCTGAAACTAATTATCAATACTATTTTTAAAAACTATAAGAAAAGCTATAAATATCTAAATATCAACATTATAAGTGATAAAGAGCTGGTAAAAATAAATAAAAAAAATTTAGGAAAGGACGATTTCACAGATGTGATCAGCTTTAATTATTCGAAAGAAAAAACAATGATAGAGGGAGAGATTTATATAAGCATGGAAAGGATAATGGAAAATGCTTTAAGTTTAGGAAAGGAATGGGAAGAAGAGCTGAACAGAATAATAATACACGGAGCATTGCATTTATGTGGCGAAAACGATAATACAGAAAGAAAGAAAATGAATATGAGGAAACTGGAAAACGAATATCTTTCTCTTTTGGTTTCACGTGAAACATAAAAGAAGATGTTAGGAAAGTATGATATAATAGTAGTGGGCGGAGGACATGCAGGATCAGAGGCCGCTGCGGCAGCAGCGAACCTGGGGTCCAGGGTATTGCTAATTACCCTGAATATGCAAAATATTGCACAAATGTCTTGTAATCCCGCTATGGGAGGAGTGGCTAAGGGCCAGGTGGTGAGAGAGATCGATGCACTTGGGGGTTACTCGGGGATAGTAGCAGACCGGTCTGCGATACAATTCAGGATGCTAAACAGGTCGAAAGGGCCTGCCATGTGGAGCCCAAGAACACAAAACGACAGGGCTTTATTTACGATTGAATGGAGAAAAATATTGGAAAGCGTACCTAATATGGATTTCTGGCAGGATATGGTGGTGGACATCCTGATCAAAAAGGACAGGGTTGCTGGAGTAAAAACAAAAATGGGCCTTGACATAAAATCAGATGCGGTCATCTTATCGAACGGAACGTTTTTAAATGGAAAAATACATATTGGTCCCACCCAATTAAGTGGAGGCAGGATTGGCGAAGAGGCCTCTGTTGGCTTGTCAGAACGAATTAATGAGTTTGGATTTGAAAAAGGCCGAATGAAAACAGGAACCCCAGTAAGGGTTGATGGGAGATCAATAGATTTTTCAAAATTATCAGAACAGGCCGGAGATGATTACCCGACAAAGTTTTCTTTCTCAAATCTGACCACCCCGCTAGTTAAGCAAAGAAGTTGTTTTATTGCTTATACCAATGAAAAGGTTCACGAAATTTTAAAAACGGGCTTTGCTGAATCTCCCATGTTTAACAACAGGATTAAAGGTGTGGGGCCCAGGTACTGTCCTTCCATTGAAGACAAAATTGAAAGATTTTCGGACAGAAACAGGCACCAGTTGTTCGTAGAACCTGAAGGATGGGACACCATAGAGCATTATATAAATGGGTTTTCGTCATCCCTGCCTGACCATATTCAGTTAAAAGCACTGAGAAAAATTGAAGGTTTTGAAAATGCGAAAATTTTCAGGCCAGGATATGCGATTGAATATGATTACTTTGATCCTATGCAGCTGAAAAATACGCTGGAGACCAAACAAATTGAGAATTTGTATTTTACTGGACAGATTAACGGTACAACCGGATATGAGGAAGCTGCTGCCCAGGGACTCATGGCAGGGATAAATGCGGCTCTTAAGCTGAAGAAAGAAAAAGAATTTATTTTGAGCAGATCCGATGCCTATATAGGCGTGCTGATAGATGATTTAGTAACAAAGGGCACAAGCGAACCATACAGGCTTTTTACATCCAGAGCAGAATATAGAATCCTATTGCGCCAGGATAATGCAGATTTGAGATTAACGGAGAAGTCATATCATATTGGACTGGCTGACAAAGAGCGATATGATCGTGTTTTGGAAAAGAAAGAAAATGTAAAAAAAATCATAAAGTTTATAGAAAGTGAAGGAGCCACATTAGAGGAATTAAATAATGCGATTACGAACAATAACGGAAAACCGTTAAGACAAAAAGGGAAACTAAAATCAGTATTGCTAAGACCGGAAATTGGAATGCAAGCCATGATGGATAGTATTCCGAAATTAAAAATATTTGCGCAACAGTTTGATAATGAGGAAATTGCGCAGGCTGAAATTCAAATTAAATATCAAACATACATAGAAAAAGAAAGAGATTTTGTAAAAAAGCTATCCAGATTGGAAGGCATAATAATTCCGGAAAGGATTGATTATGAAAAGATTACATCACTTTCTTCAGAGGCTTTGGAAAAATTACGAAAAATCAGGCCCACATCCATAGGACAGGCAGGCAGAATTAGTGGTGTCACACCCGCTGATGTTTCCATTTTGCTGGTACATTTAGGAAGATAAAGGAATGAAAATCAGGAATTATTTTTATATCTCTGTATTGTGGCTGCTTACCGCCTGTGCTATACAAAGCATACCAAGTGGCGGCCCGGAAGACAACACTCCTCCCAGGGTCATAGAAGAATTTCCGGAAAATGAAAAAAAATGGTTTACAGGCAAAGAGATCAGCATAGAAATGGATGAATTTGTCAGTTTAAAAAACCCTGCCCAGGAGATCATAATCTCACCACCCATGGATCAGGAATTGACCATAAAATTAAAAGGAAAGAAAGTAATCATAAAGCTGAATTCAGAATTACAGGATAGCACCACCTATACCGTACAATTTGGAAATGCCATAGCAGATATTACAAAAGGAAATATTTTGAAAGATTACCAATATGTTTTTTCAACTGGAGGAGAGATTGATTCATTGGTTTTATCGGGAAAAGTATTTGACGCCTTTACGCTTAAGGAGGTCGATGATATAAATGTTTTATTGTACGAGGAATCCTGTGATACAGGCATATTTAAACACAAAGCAAGGTATTTTGCCAGGTCAAATAAAAATGGGGATTACAAATTCCAAAACCTGAAAGCAGGAAATTATCTATTATTTGCAGTAGACGATAAAAACAGGAACTATTATTATAACCAGGGAGAACAGGTGGCTTTTTACAAAGATCCTATAAGGCTTAAAAGCGATAGTTTTGGATTTAGTCTCATGTTATTTAATAATCAGGAAGAAAAATACAGATTATTAGGATCCCAGGGAATACGGCCTGGTAAATCCATATTTATCTACAACAAAGCCATAAGCCAGGCAAAAATTTCCCTGCTAAACCCAATGCAACAAGATTCTCTGTTTTATAGATATTCTATCACCAGGGATTCGTTAATTGCCTGGATACCAAACTATAATAATGACACAAGTGTTTTTTTTATTGATGTGGAACCAGGACAAACAGATACCGTCAGTGTAAAATATGCAAATAAAAAAGAGAGCCAGTTGCCGGTTATTGAGATCGACAAAAGAAACAATTACTACGGTCTTAGCAGGTCTTTTTCAATATTAAGCTCTGAACCGATCACAGAACTTGACACCACGGGCATTATAGTTTACGAGGACACAAACAAGATCATCAACCGATTCAGGTTCAGCAGAAACAGAGTGAATCCTTTGTTGCTGGATATTAAAAGTGATTTTCTGCCTGGTAAATCATACAGGTTTTTTATAAACAAAAATGTGTTAACTGGTATTTCAGGAAGAAAAAACGACTCTATCATGATCAGTTTTTTGATGAAAGCAAACAAGGACCTGGGCTCTATTGCAATTAAAATTAATTCAGACAGTATTGATGGAAAGGGAAGAATTATTATTGAATTGTTGAATTCAAAAAACAAAGCAGTAAGAAGGAAAATTTCCGATGCAGGAAAAGAAGAGAATGTCATTTTTAATGAACTCCTGCCAGGGAAATATAATTTCCGATTCGTACTGGATGAGAATAATAATGGAATATGGGATAGTGGCAATATAGAATTACGAAGATTACCCGAAAGGATTCACTATCTATCTAAACCTATTGAACTAAAAGCGAACTGGGAAATACTGGATCTGAAATTTGACTTTTCAGAGAATTAGCGAATAACTTTAACCATTTTATAAAGCCTGTCAGAATTTCTAATAATGGCATCTGTTTTAATAGAAAAGCGATCCCCTTTCGTTACACGTGAAACACTTTTGTCATCAAGCCATAAATCCTGAATAGCAAACTCAAGAACCCCTGTTGTTGGCCCTGTGACAAAAACCGAATCGCCGACTTCAAGAAATCCACTTTCTACCAAAAACTCTGCAACCTCTATTTTTTTAAAATAATTTACCCCCTTTCCAATATATTCTTTTTTGTAAGTTGCTTTTGAGCCATGGATGTTCGTGTTCCAGTTAGATATTAGATCCCCAAGATAATGACCTTCCCAAAATCCACGATTGAATACGCTACCCAGTTTTTTGTTAAGCTTATCCACTAAATCTTTTGAATAAAATCCCTTACTGACAGCCTCAAGTCCTTCTTTATAAGCACTCACAACTGTTTTAACATATTCAGGAGATCGACCCCGACCTTCAATTTTAAGGATAGCAATTCCGGCATCTGCCAGTTGGTCCAAAAAACCAATAGTACACAAATCTTTTGGAGACAGAATATATTGATTATCCAGCACTAATTCCCTTCCCTGTTCATCCTGCACCTGGAATTCGCGCCTGCAAACCTGGTAGCATTCCCCCCTGTTTGCCGATGCAGCATGAAGATGTTCACTTAAAAAGCATTTACCCGACACAGCCATACAAAGTGCTCCATGACCAAAAACTTCAATTCTGATTAAATTTCCCGAAGGTCCTGAAGTTTTATTTGAACGAATTTGTTGAATGATTTTTTGAATTTGAATCAAACTCAACTCTCTTGCTAAAACAATGACATCAGCAAAATTTGAATAAAACCGAACGGACTCAAAATTTGAAACATTTAATTGGGTAGATAAGTGAAGGGCAATATCTTTTCCATGTACATAATTAATAACTGACTGGTCGGAAGCTATTATAGCGTCGATTTTATTTTCTATCGCAGCATCTACAATTTCGCCTATAGTTGTTAAATCATCATCATACATGACGGTGTTCAGTGTAATATAAGAAAGAACTCCATGATCCTTACAAATGCTGGAAATTTTAGAGAGATCTTTTAAAGTAAAATTAAAACTGGACCGAGATCGCATATTTAGTTTATCAATTCCAAAATAAACGGAATGGGCCCCTGATTGTATGGCAGCTATCAGGGATTCATAAGAACCGGCTGGTGCGAGAATTTCCATTTGAAACATTAAAGGTGCAAAATTACACTCTTTAAATTTCAAACAAACAAATAAGAAACGACAGGCTTAAACTATTAATATACATTAATTAATAGGGCACACTGTAAATTAATACTTTAGAAAGATTTTATTTGCCATGTGCAGATGCTCAGACGACAGGGAATAGAAATACAATCCCTCAGCAAAATGCACATTATTAAAAAGAATTGTATTGGTGCCGATATCCAATTGTTGATTGGATGAGTGTATGAGACTACCCTTCGAGTTGAACACCTGGAAAACACATAATTCTGAATAAGGACTCGTGAATTGTATATTTATTTTATCGCGAAAGGGATTCGGAAAAGCAAAAGCTGTTGTAGGAGATGATTCAATATCAGAAAATCCGGAAGTCCCGGAAATAACCAGGCGATATCCGGGAACATCATAAGGGGCTGGAGTTCCGGCAACTACTGCAATAACCTGAATTGTAAGGGGATAAACACCTACATCAGTAATGGTTGGAGCTCCTGTTATTAAAATGCAACCTGAACTACCTCCCTTCCAATAGGCAGAAGAAGTGTTTGCTATCACTGTGAATCCTGCCGGAAGGCCTTCAAATTTTAAAATCCCTATGGAATCAATAGGAATCGGGCTTCCAAAAACCATTGTGTCTTCTGGCACTATGGCAGTCATGACCATTTCATAATTGTCTCCTACAAAAGATGTATCAAGATTTATGAGGGTGTCAGGGTATATTCCCGGGTTGGAATTTGTGGTATCCGGAACGCACTGCCCAAATGAAAAATGACTAAGCATTAATCCCAGTAGTACTGAATAAAGATATCTGTTGATTTTCATACGTTTAAATTTAAATGAAGTGAACGTTTGTCGAAATTAGGCATAATATTTAAAACATTGTATTAATTTTATATGTTCAAAAAAACCAAATGCTCAGAATATTCAGCATCCTGCTTCTTTTATTCTCCACAATATGGACCAGTGCACAAAATACCGGTGTTTTTGGAATTATAAAAGATAATAACACCAAAGAATTACTAGCCGGGGTTAATGTATATACATCAAATAGCCATGGAATAGCTACAGATGAGAAGGGCTCATTTTTGCTTTCCCTGGAACCCGGAGACCACACTCTTTACTTTAGCTACATTGGATATGAAAAAATCTCAAAAGAGATAACAGTTGTAAAAAACAAGCTCATACGGCTGGATGTTGAATTACAAATTCAAAGCAGGTTGCTGGACGAAGTGGTGGTGAGTGCAGGAAAATTTGAACAAAAAATTTCGGATGTGACAGTTTCCATGGTGGTGGTAAAACCACAGGCAATACAAAACAACAATGCCACCACACTTGAAAGTGTCGTTCAAAAGATTCCGGGTGTCATGGTAGTTGATAAGCAAATTAGTATCAGGGGTGGGAGTGGTTACAGCTATGGAGCGGGAAGCAGGGTGTTGTTGTTGATTGACGATTTACCGATGTTAACAGGTGCATCGGGAGAAATTGTATGGGATTATGTTCCGCTAGAAAGCTTAGAACAGGTTGAAATAATCAAAGGAGCCTCCTCTTCCCTGTTTGGCTCATCAGCACTGAACGGAATAATTAACATTAGAACAGCTTTTCCGAAAGAAAAAGCACAAACGAAACTTCAAATATCAACAACGCTTTACGGAAGCCCCAGGAGAAAAGAAATTCAATGGTGGGGAGACACGCTGAAATTTAAAAACAATTTGCAATTTTTTCATTCCCGAAAACTTGGAAACCTGGATTTAATTTTTGGAGCCTCCGTCTTAAGCAATGATGGTTTTAGGCAAAATGATAATGAACAGAATGTCCGCTTTACTATTGGAACACAATACGCTTCAAAAAAGATCAAAGGATTGACATTTGGCGTGAAAAGCTCTTTCATGAAGGAAAGAGGAAATCTTTTTTTGCTATGGAAAGACGGAGATACGGGTGTGTACATGGCTTCACCAGATTATGATCAATCCTTCAAACTAAGCCGCTTTAATATAGATCCCTATATCACCTTTTTCAATAATAAGAAAACCAAACACAGCCTTAGGACCAGGTTTTACAGAATTCAAAATACAAACAATACCTATCAGAATAATCTGGATAAACTGTTCTACGCGGATTATAAATTTCAATTCTATGCGAAAAAAGGCCTGGTCTGGACAAGTGGATTGTCAGGCTCTCACATGCAAACCAAATCTGAAATTTTTGGAGACACCAGTCATTCCGGAAATAATGTGGGCATATATAGTCAACTTGATAAAAAGTTTGATAAGTTGACTATATCGCTTGGCGGAAGATGGGATCGGTTCAGTATCAATGAGGATCAACCTGATTCAAAACCCGTTTTTCGGGCAGGGATTAATTATCATCTTGCACAGCAAACATATATCAGGGCCTCTTTTGGACAGGGATTCAGGTATCCGACAGTAGCAGAAAAGTATACGGTAACCCAGGTTGGAAGCCTGAAAATATTTCCTAATGAAAACCTCAGTGCAGAAAGAGGCTGGTCGGCAGAACTGGGTCTGCTTCAAGCATTCAGGATTAAAAACTGGCTTGGGTATATTGATTTTGCAGGCTTTGTTTCTGAATACAAGGACATGATAGAGTTTAATTTTGGCCAGCACTATCCTCCTGAACTTAAGAATCCCACATTGTGGGACTTTATTGATTATACCGGTTTCAAAGCTTTCAATATTTCAAACGCCCAAATCTATGGAATAGACATCGTCCTGAGTGGCAATGGAATGATCCATAAAATTCCGATTAATTATTCATTAGGCTATACCTACAACAAGCCGCTTGATCTGAAATTTGAGGAGAACAAGGCCGGATATTCAACGGACCACAATATCCTGAAATATCGTTTTTATCATAGTGCAAAAGCTTCGTTAAGCGTAGAACACAAGGGTTTAAGCATGGGCTTAGATGCTGATTATCATAGTCATATGATAAATATAGATAAAGCATTTGAAGATTCCATACGAACTCCCCCTAACCCGAGTTACCCGAATGGAATTGGAATTGGAATAATACTTCCGGGAATTAAAAATTACAGGGAAGAACATAATAAAGGGGACATTGTCTTTGATTTTTTCCTGTCATATACTTTAAAGGAAAAACACAAATTGCTTTTTGTGATCAAAAATTTACTAAACAGGGAATATATGATTCGCCCGGGCGATGTGAGAGAACCGATTAATTATGGGATTCAATATTCAATAAAGCTATAGACTTGAGGTATTCTTTTAGTAAAGGATTCATCCTATTCTTGTTATTAATGATAATGTGTACAGATTATCATTTGTATTCCCAGACCAGCCATATTTCTCCAGGTTTGCGAAGGATAATAAACGACAGAATTAATTCCGGTGTTTATCATTCCATGATCCTGGTAGTGATAGATGGCCAGAACGAAGAGTTTTTAGTCATGAATGGTCCGGATGAAAAACTCTCGCCTTCTTCCTTAATAGATGTTTCGGGACTTTATCCCTTAATAGTATCCCTGCAATTCGCTGATATGATGGATAATGGAATACATCCGAAAACCCCGGTAAACGAATTACTTGAAAAAGAAAACAGGATAAAAGGAAAACAATCAAAAGGATTAATGCTATCGCAGCTAGCCCTGAATACCTCAGGCTTATCGGATACAAAAAATTCTGAGGATGATCGAAAAGTTTGCCAGGAGGAAAAAATGAATCAGCTCAATTTTTCCAAAAGAAGTTTTAGTTTTAATCCAGGATCTGTTTATTGCCAACATAATTTGGACTTGATCTACTTATCTAATTTATTACTTGCTAAATACGGACTTCCTTGCGAACTCTATTTCAATGACAATTTATTTAGGAATTTGAATTTGTCAAAAACACTTATTGTCGACGGGTTGGAAATTCCGGGTATTGAAGAATTTGATGAAAAAGGAATACTCATTTCAAATGTCAAAGATCTAAGTTGCCTGATGAGGATCCAATTGGGTCAAAAGAAGAAGAAATTCCACAGCAGTTTGCAGGAATTAAGAAAATATGTCAAGGAAACCCGCTTTGATAAAAGCCTGGTTTGCCCAGGATGGTTTGTATATCAGTCAGATAGAGCGGTTTTTTATTATCAGCAAAGCGAGAGAAAAAAAATCAGTGTTTTTATGATTTTTGAACCCATACAACAAAAAGCGATCGTCATAGCGTCAAAATCTGAAATTCCATTGGACGATATAGCCTGGCATATGATGATGAATGAAAACCTTCAATCTGTATCCGCTTCCGATATCAAAAACATTAAGATAAACAAATATGTTGGAGAATATAGCTGGAATGGTGAAGAAGTAATTAGTATTCTCAAAGAAGGGAATTTTCTGATTGCATATTTTAATGGAGAAGAATCACATATTTGTTACCCCATTGGAAATAATACTTTTAAAATAGCAGTGAAAGGAATTACGTTTCATTTTGTATTAAATGAAAATGATGTAGTAGATGGATTGTACCTGGATGGCTATTCCCCAAAGAAATTTTACCGAATGAATTAATGACTTCCTATAATTTGAAAAAGTTCATCCAGTTTTGGAGTCAGAATGATCTCTATCCTCCTGTTTTTGGCTCTTGCCTCATTTGTATCAGCGGGATCTATGGGTAAAAATTCTCCCCGACCGGCCGGGATCAGGCGAACCGGATCAATTTCCCCGTGTTTGATCAATATCCGTACGATGGATGTGGCCCTTAAAACACTCAAATCCCAATTGTCTTTAATACAACCTGCGCTGGATGTATAGGGTACATTGTCTGTATGTCCTTCGATTAAAACATTAATATCCTTATTGTTCTGCAGCATGATGGCCAGTTTTTTCAATGCTTCTTCCCCATTTGCATCCACCTTTGTACTGCCTGTGGCGAACAATAATTTTTCCTCCAGGCTCACATAAACTTTCCCATTTTTGATATCCACAGTCAGTCCATGGTTTTCAAATCCCAATAAAGCTGCTGAAACTTTTTGCTTTAGCTCTCCAACCACTTTTTTCTGCTTGTCAAGAACATCCTGCAACTCGGCAAGTTTAGTCTCCTTATCTTTTAGCTCAATGGCAGTCTGGTTCAGCTTGTTTTCCCTTTCTTGCAATGCTTTTTGCGTTTCAATCAACTCATTCTGAACAGTGAATATTTCTGCAGTAGTTCCCTCGATGGCTTTTTTACTTGTTTTTTCAAGCAACACATAGGTATGGTAAAGCTGTTCATATCGTTCCTCTAAGCCACGCAGGGATTTTCCTGATTCAGCCGTGTCAGTCTTTAACTCTTCGACCTCTTTTTTGAGTGATTCAATAAGCGTCAAATAATCCTTGTTTTGTGCGCTTATTTCACCAACTTCCTTGCCCAGTATCTTATTTTCATCATATGCATTATAATACTTTCTCTCCAGATACAGGTATTTTTTCTTGGTAACACAAGATGTAAGTACCAATAAAACGAGAAACATTAATAGTGTTCTGTTAAAATAAATCATCTGCTTATCATGGTTTTGTTAATGGTCATATCCTAAGACAATTAGGACCTTCAAATTTAGATTATTATAATTGATTCCTTATCATAAGGATGATGCAGGTGTGGGTATTACTAAACATATTAAATTTGCACAAATACAAACATTATGAGTTTAATAATTAGAAATGCCGACAGCCGGGATATTGAAAAAATAGTCTTGTTCCAGGTGGAAATGGCCCGGGAGACTGAGGGACTTGTGCTGAACAAGAACATTATCCATCCGGGGGTAAAAAATGTGTTTAAAAATAAGAACCTGGGAAGCTATTATGTGGCTGAACATGATCAAAAGGTTGTTGGCTCTTTATTAATTACTTATGAGTGGAGTGACTGGAGAAATGGGATAGTTTGGTGGATACAATCTGTATTCATTCAGCCCGAATTCAGGGAACAAAAGATCTTCAAAAAAATGTTTACTTTTTTAAGAGAGATGGTATTAAATTCCAATGATGTAAGGGGCTTGAGGCTTTATGTCGATAAAACAAATTCCCATGCGATTAAAGTCTACAAGGCGATTGGAATGAATGCCCACCAATATGATTTGTTTGAGTGGTTCCCAGAGTAATAACAATTTTATAAATTGGGATGATGAATGTAAAAAGTATAGTTATAACGCCAATCTGGATAGCGACTATTTTGCCCGTTGACGCACAGGTTTTACAACCGCAAAAAACTTTTGCGGAACACACGGGCACCCATAATGCTCATATTTGTTTTGATGTCACCTTGCTTAAAACCTTTGATTATTCCCATGGAAGTTTTGGATTTTCACTTTCCCATGCAAACAATATGATCTTTATTGCTAAAGATGGTAATTATCATACCGGCTACTGGTATGGCTACCTGCTGAAGTAAGGGTTTTGACCGGGAGAAGAAATAGTCAGGGATTAATAGAATCCTGGAGCTAATTGTGATCTTCTCACTCATCTGATCTCAAACCGAATATTTAAAAAGGTGGATGTTTTTTATGTGTAAATTATAATTGCTAAATTGCTGAATGATTAAAATCAGATTAAAAAGGGGATAACAAAACGATGTGCGGACGTTTCATGATAACAAAAAAAGTGGATGAAATCACAGAGCGCTTTCATGTGGTTGTTGATGAGGACAAATATCGCCCGGTATACAATGCCTCACCCACACAGCAGCTGCCGGTTATTAGCAATAGGGATTCAGAAAAATTGAGTTTTTTTCGCTGGGGACTAATTCCATTCTGGGCTAAAGATCCGGCCATAGGGAACAAAATGATTAATGCCCGTTCAGAAACCCTATCGGAGAAACCCTCCTTTAAAAACCTGCTTAAAAGCAAGCGATGTTTGGTATTGTCAGATGGTTTTTATGAATGGCAAAAAACAGCCGAAAAAAAAATCCCCCAATGCATTCGGCTAAAAGACAATGAATTGTTCGCATATGCAGGCTTATGGGATCAATGGAAAGATGCTGAAGGTAAAATAGTGCAAACATTTACGATTATTACTTGCGAACCCAACCAATTGATGTCACCAATCCACAATCGCATGCCGGTCATTTTGAGAAAAGAAGATGAAAAGCTGTGGTTGGATGATAATTTTAAATCAGAAGATGCAAAGCGAATTCTGAGTCCTTATCACACTGAATTAATGCATTCTTACGAGGTATCAAAGCTTGTGAACTCACCAGGAAATAATTTTGAAGAGATTATATTACCAGTCGTATAAAAAGACTGGATTAATCGCTTTGGCCAGAAATGAATAATTCCATGCTCCAGCTCAACGGAAAATACACAACAGCAAACATCATGATCGATGATGTGGAGCCCGAATGTATGTCACAAATCACACGTATGATCAACCACCCAGTGTTCAGCAAACAGGTGGTTATTATGCCAGACACTCATGCCGGAAAGGGCTCGGTTATTGGATTTACCATGCCCATAACAGACTTGTTGATCCCAAACATAATAGGCGTAGATATTGGATGTGGGATGATATCTGCAAAGCTGGGACCTGATCTTCCTGAAAAACTGGAAAAACTGGACAGGAAAATACAAAGCTCTATTCCTATGAGCACGAGCATTCACCCACATTCGCAGGCCGAAACCCTGGATTTTGAATCAGCAAACAAAACAGCTCAGACCTTCATCCTAAACTATAATCAGCAGTTTGGAACCAATTACGAAATGCCAGAGTACAACAAGGACTGGCTTAAAAAGAAACTCCTCCAAATTGGAATAGATCCAAAACGCTTTTATCATTCCATTGGGACTTTAGGGGGCGGAAATCACTTCATTGAAATAGGAATAAGCGATGGAAATTATTATATCACTGTACATAGCGGGTCCCGCCATTTTGGAGCCCGGATCGCAGAATATTGGCAGCATAAAGCAAAGTCAAAACAGGAGCCTGCTAATGAGCAAATGGCTGATCAAATAGCCAGACTTCAAAAAAAGGGAATTAAAGGTAAACAGCTCAATAAGAAGATCAGGGAAATTAATCGAAAAAATCCTGTAATTAAGGATAAGGACCTGGCCCCACTGGATGGACATGATATGATGGCTTATTTAAGTGACATGGTATTTGCGCAGCAATACGCCTCTCTCAACAGGCATAGCATGCTTCGTATCATATTGGAAAACATCAAAGTTGCTTTTAGTGGAGAAATCATCGAATCAGTGCATAATTTCATAGATTTTGAGGATCTGGTAATACGCAAAGGTGCTATCCGTTCCTATAAAACGGAGAAAATGATTATTCCTTTTAATATGCGCGATGGAATCCTGATTTGTGAAGGAAAAAGCAATGAGGAATGGAATTTTTCTGCCCCGCATGGAGCAGGTCGGATTATGTCACGATCGAAAGCAAAAAAAACAGTGGACATTGAAGATTACAAAAAATCAATGCAGGGGATTTATTCTACTTGTATTAACAAAAACACCCTGGACGAAAGCCCCATGGTGTATAAAAATGCGAAACTCATTGAACGACTCATACAGCCAACAGCTGAGGTTTTGTATAAAATAAAACCGGTATTAAATATTAAGGCAGGAGATTGAATACATATTTTGCTTGCCGGAGAATGATGTGGGATTAATATCAATTAATAGTTGATATTAATCCAGACTTCATTTAGGATTTTCTATTTTGAATATCATTTAAAAATCAATATACTTGTATACTATTAAGTAAAAAAACATGCTGCCTAATAAACATAAAACTGAATAATGATGCCCAGGATCACACTCACTTTATTGACAATTCTAATCGGTTCCCATATATTTTCACAAAACAATGCCCAATGGAGGGGGAAAAACCGCGATGGAATTTATCACGAAACAAAGCTCCTTAAAAAATGGCCTGAAAAGGGCCCTAAACTGTTATGGCATTTCGATGAATTGGGCGCAGGGCATGCTTCTGCTGCTGTCACCTCAAACAGGATATTTACAGCTGGCACTTCCGGAGAGAATGGATTTGTAATAGCACTGGACCATAGTGGAAAACAACTGTGGAAAAGGTTTTATGGCAAAGAATGGGTTGAAAGCTGGGATGGCGTTCGCTCTACTCCCATGGTTTATGCAGGAAAAGTCTATATCATGAGTGGTTATGGAAAAGTGAATTGCATGAATGCTCAGGATGGAAAAATAAACTGGACCGTTGATTTAGTGAGGGAATATGCAGCGAAAAATATCAAATGGGGCATGACTGAAAATTTACTGATTGATGGAAACATACTTTTTTGCAGCCCGGGAGGAGCTGAAGCCAATGTGATAGCTTTGAATAAAGATACTGGAAAACTGATCTGGAAAAGCAAAGGAAATGGGGAGCTAAGTGCATATTGTTCTCCAACACTGATCAAATTAGCTGCAAGGAAAATATTGGTTACTCACACTCAAAGGCATATTTTAGGTATCGATGCTTCTGATGGAAAATTATTGTGGAAATATGAATTCACAAACAAATACTCGGTACATGCAAATACTCCACTGTTTCAAAACGGACAATTATTTTGTATGAGTGGATATGGGAAAGGCTGTGTCATGCTAAAACTGTCGACTGACGGTTTAAGTATAAAGAAACTATGGGAAAACCATGATTTTGATAATCGTATGGGAGGATTTGTTGTTATTAATGGAAAAATATATGGATCAGGTGATTTTAGCAAACTTTGGTATTGCCTGGACTGGAAAACAGGAAAAGTATTACACTCATCAACAGAATTCAAAAAAGGAAATATCATATATGCTGATGGGATGTTGTATTTGTATTCTGAAACAGGTCAGGTGGCCCTGGCAAATGTGACAGGGAATTCTTTCAATATCATCAGCCGGTTTCCTGTTCCTTATGGCAGCAAACAACATTGGGCACACCTGGTCATAAATAATAAAAAGCTTTACCTACGACATGGAGAATCTTTGATGGTATATGATATTTCTGAAACCTATTAATTAAAACCCAAATGAAAATTATAGTATTAAGCTGGATTGTAATCTTATCGATTCAATTAAGTGCTCAAAATATAAGTGAATGGCGCGGGCCAGACAGAACGGGTGTTTATAGCGAAATTGGGCTGTTAAAACAATGGCCGGAAGAGGGTCCGGAGATGCTTTGGGCTTATGAAGATCTTCCTAAAGGATATTCATCAGTTTCATTAGGTAATGGCCTCATTTATTGCACGGGAAAAGTTGATACGATGGATGCAGTCATTGCAATTGATAAAGCGGGAAAATTCAAATGGAAAACTGCGTATGGCCGTGCCTGGGATGCTACTTATCCAGAAAGCAGGAGCACGCCTACACTGGAAAATGATCGTTTATATGTTTCCAGCGGATCAGGTGATGTGGCCTGTCTCAATGCCCTGGATGGCTCAATTATCTGGAAAGTTGAGGCCAGCAAAACCCTAAATGGTACTTTTGGCAGGTGGGGATTGGCTGAGTCCCTGTTAATCTATGAAGACAAGGTATTTTTTACACCCGGTGGAAAAGAAACCACCATGATTGCACTCGATAAAAAAACAGGTGATTTGATCTGGAAATCTGAAAGTATAGACGATGCTCCTTCCTATACTTCCCCCTTGCTGATAAATCATCATAACAAAAAAATAATTGTCAATACAACTGCGAGTTATGTTATAGGCGTACTTCCTGAAAACGGCAAAATTCTCTGGAAATTCAATTTCAAGTCCTATTCAAATGAAAAAGGATGGAATAATCAGACCAACACTCCATTGTATTACAATGGTAAATTGTATGTTACCAGTGGCTACGATCATAAAGGAGTGATGCTTGAACTTTCAAAAAATGGGAATTCCGTTTCTTTTGTATGGTCAGACGAAGTACTGGACGTACATCACGGAGGAGTGGTTAAAGTAGGGGATTATATATATGGCGCCAATTGGATGGGGAATAGAATGGGCCATTGGATTTGCCTGGATTGGGAAAGCGGAGAAATGATGTATAATGAGGAATGGATTAATAAAGGATCTATTATTTCTGCAGAAGGAATGCTCTATTGTTATGAAGAAAAAACAGGAAATATCGCATTGGTAAAAGCGGATCCCAAAGAGTTCAAAATAATAAGTTCGTTTAAAATAAATTTAGGTAACGGACCTCACTGGTCCCATTTGGTGATTAAAGATGGGATTTTATATGTGAGACATGGAAATGCCTTAATGGCTTTTGATATAAAAGAAAAATAGAAGATTTAAGTTTTATTGTTCTTTACAAAGCCTGACAGTGAATTAGCGAACTTTAAGAAAAACCCCTGCTAAAAGAAATTGTACCCAGGGTGGAAACATCTCCAAATTAACCGATTATCTGCTGGTAATGATGTTGTTTAGATTTAATAAGTAATAATGCACGGACTATCCAAATCCATATTTGTCTCCCTGATCATAATAGGAATAGCCTCACTGGTATTCTGGTTTATCTACAATCCTTCAGAAAATATAACTAAAAGGGTACCGGGAATGGATCAGCGAATTGATATGGATTCAGCACTCAGCGAAAAAATACAAATAGGAGAACAATTCATTAAATATGCTGATTATTCCTCCAATTTAAGAGGAAAATGGAATGTTTTCAGGGGTCCGGACAGGGATAATATCAATAAGGAGAAAATCGGATTAATAAGTAGTTTTGGTGGAAAAACAGCTGATATACTATGGGAAGTGGAATTAGGGGAAGGACATGCTGCTCCGGCCATTTACAATGGCAAAGTCTATATCCTCGATTATGATGAAGAAACAAAAGAGGACGCTTTGCGCTGCTTTGCTCTCGAAAATGGAACAGAATTGTGGAAAAGATCCTATAAGGTTCATGTGAAAAGAAATCACGGGATGTCAAGAACAATCCCTGCTGTAAACGACAGTTTTGTCGTCACAATAGGTCCGCGTTGTCATGTCATGTGCACAAATTCACAAACAGGAGATTTTCTCTGGGGAATTGATTTAGTCAAGGAATATGGATCCGAAATGCCTTTTTGGTATACAGGACAATGCCCGATGATAGAAAATGACATAGCAATTATTGCCCCTGCAGGCTCTTCATTAATCATCGGGCTGGATTGTGCAACAGGAAAAGTGCTTTGGAAAACACCCAATCCTGGTCAATGGAAAATGTCACATTCTTCTATTATGCCTATGACAATAGAAGGAAAAAAAATGTATATTTATGCCGCTATTGGTGGAATTTGTGGAATATCTGCTGAAGGAGAAGATGTGGGACAAATATTATGGAAAACCAATGAATTTGCTCCATCTGTAGTAGCCCCATCACCGCAGGTATTAGATGATGGAAAAATATTTATTACCGCAGGTTATGGAGCCGGAGCGATGCTTTTTAAAATAGTCAGGGATGTGAATGAATATGATGTTAAAATTCTTAAAAAATATAAAGCTAAAGAGGGAATGGCTTCAGAACAGCAAACCCCCATCTTTTATCAGGATCATCTGTTTGGGATATTGCCTAAAGATGCCGGGCCTGACAGAAACCAGTTCGTTTGTTATAACAAAGACAATTTACAAACAGCGGTATGGACAAGTGGTCAAACTGAACGATTCGGTTTAGGACCCTATATTATGGCTGATGGAAAATTCTTTATTTTGAATGATGAGGGGACAGTCACTATTGCCCGGCTGAGCACTTCCGGTTTCAAGTTACTTGATAAATTCAAAGTAATGGACGGACAGGATGCCTGGGGACCGATTGCAATTGCCGACGGATATCTTATAATGAGAGATTCAAAAAAAATGATTTGCCTTAATATGAAAGCTGAATAAATTGACAAATTGCATAACCTGTCTGCCGACAGGCAAGATGATCAAATTGTAATTTTGTTCGCAGATGAAATCACAAAATTGTTATGGAATTTTCTAATCTTTAATCAACAAAATGAAACAAAAAATCATCATTGTATCATCCGTTCTCCTGCTTTTGGCAGCCTTGTTTTTTATTGGCAGGGATTTCTTTTATGAAAAAAACAAAAATAAGGAAAACCAGTATGAATACGATTTGAGTAATCTTAAAGAAACCGACTCATCCCAGATCTGTTATCGTGAAGTTTCAAGGATATTGCCTGAATCAGATAATTTATATGCCATTGCAACAGATAATAAAGACAGGATATACATTGCTGGAAACGAAAAAATTCTGGTGTACGAATCCAATGGAAATTTATTAGAAACCATTGAATTAAAGGAAGATGCCTCTGCTATTAAAATAAGCCCGGATGCTAAAATATATCTTGCCATGAACGATCATGTGGAGGTATTGGATAGCATGGGAGTTCTTCAGGATAGCTGGGATAGCCCGAACGATAAAGCCATATTCACTAGTATAGACGCTTCCGAAACGGATGTGTTCGTGGCAGATGCAGGAAATAAGATCGTTTATCATTACAATACGCAAGGGGAACTTATGAATGAAATTGGGAGAAAAGACTCTTTGAAAGGGATTCCTGGTTTCATTATTCCCAGCCCTTTCTTTGATTTGGCCATCGGACGGGATGATGAATTATGGGTTGTCAATTCAGGGAGGCACGCATTTGAGGCTTATGATTTTACAGGATCGCTTATTTCTTCCTGGGAACGAACATCCATGAGCATAGAAGGTTTTAGTGGTTGTTGTAATCCAACCCACATGGCCATATTATCCAATGGCTCATTTGTTACAAGTGAAAAGGGACTGGAAAGGGTAAAAATACATTTGCCGTCTGGTGATTATGATTGCCTGGTAGCCGGGCCTGAAAGTTTTGATGAAGGAACAAAAGGGATCGATTTGGCGGTAGATTCGAAAGACAGGATCATTTTATTGGATCCCTATAACGGAAATGTGAGAATTTATGAAAAACTCTAAAAATCTTCGCGCTCCTTGTGTATTACACGAAGATGAAGAAGATGCACAAAGCACAAGTATGAACTGATATGAAATTTTCAGTAAAAAAGATAGGTTTGCTGATTAACTTTTATGTGAAAATGCTAAAGCAAGGACTGAAAATATATACGGAAAGCCTTCACATATCTTCGTGTGGCCTCCATGAGTCTTCATGTCACGAATAAATAATTCAAAGATGGATGACGAAAAATTTAATTATGAACAGACGAAAATTCATAAATAATATAATCAGGGGCTCTGTATTTTCTGGGTTAGCAGCAATGAGCACTGTTTTTATAGTACGAAACAAGAAGAATGTTGTTTCTGACTGCAGTTTTAATTTCGCCTGTAAGAATTGCAGAAAAATCAACCATTGTCTATTGCCTGAAGCTGCTCTGTACCAATACGAGCAACAAGCTAAAAACCCTCAAAATGACTGATTCATCCAAAAAAAATAAGCTCAATCGCAGGGACTTTTTAAATAAAGGCTTGCGATACACAGTGGGATTAGGCATTGGGGCCATTGGCGTTGCTGCATGGACAAAATTAAGCAGCCAGGAAATGGTTTGGCAATTGGATCCGTCTAAATGCCGGCAATGTGGTCGATGTGCGACCTCCTGTGTAAAAACACCCTCTGCTGTGAAGTGTTTTCATGTATATGCTTTGTGTGGTTACTGTGATTTATGTGGTGGTTATTTCAGACCAGAAACTAAGAATTTAACCACAGCAGCTGAAAATCAATTGTGTCCTACGAATGCCATCAAACGAAAGTTTATAGAAGATCCTTTTTTTGAATATGACATTGACCAGGATTTATGCATAGGATGCGCCAAATGTGTGGCTGGTTGCGGTGCTTTCGGTAATGGTTCTCTTCAGCTTCAGGTTCATCATAAACTATGTGATAATTGCAACCAGTGTTCTATTGCCCGTGATTGCCCATCTGAAGCTTATTCGAGAGTTCCCGCCAAGAGTGCCTATTTATTTCAAGGAATTGAAGAAAAGGATTATCAAAAGCAAAAGGGATAATGAGTAAAAAGATCACATTCATATTGATTTTTGTTTTCTTTACGATTTCCTTTGTTCAGGCTTCTCCTGTTCAGCGATTTCCCAAACCGGAATTTGAATATGGGCATCAGCAGCCACCTACTATTGCACCGGATGCTCGATCTCAATTCATGGAATACCTGGATGTTTTTGTTCTGCTGGTTAGCTTGTCATTAATTAGCTGGTTCATATTAAAAAAACGGTCCAGGTGGGGAGCTCTTGGCATGTCAGTTTTCTCCATTGTATATTTTGGATTTATAAAAGAAGGATGCGTTTGTTCAGTAGGATCGGTTCAAAACATTGCACTGGCATTATTCAACCCGGGATATAAAATACCCATCACAGTCATCGCATTTTTTGTTATTCCTTTGCTCTTCACCCTCTTTTTCGGTCGTACATTTTGTGCAGGAATCTGTCCTCTGGGAGCTATACAGGATATAATAGCATTCCGACCCTTGAAACTGAAATCCTGGTTGCAAACCGTATTGGGTATCATTCCATATTTATATTTGGGATTTGCGCTGCTATATGCTGCCACAGCAACGGATTTTATCATTTGCCGATACGATCCCTTTATTGGAATTTACAGGTTTGATGCTAAATTCAGCATGTTTGTCCTTGGTGCTACATTTCTGCTCGTCGGAGTATTTGTAGCCCGTCCTTACTGCAGGTTTTTTTGTCCCTATGGTGTTTTATTAAACCTGGTCAGCAGGATATCATGGAAACACATGACCATAACTCCAACAACTTGTATACAATGCAAGCTTTGTGAAAACTCATGTCCTTTTGGTGCTATCAATGAACCGACACTGGACAAGAAAAAGGAAGACAGGCAAATAGCTGTCAGAAGATTTATAATTCTTAGCTTTATTTTGCCTTTATTGATATTGGCAGGAGGATGGGTTGGATCTCAATTTCATGAGAATTTAGCCAGTGTTCACCCCCGGGTTCAGCTTGCAGAAGAATTAATGACTTTTAATGAAAGCAGCGAATTGGAGCCCAGTCTTGAATTAACTACCTACAAAAGTCTTGGAAAATCGGAGGAGGATCTTTATGTTGAAGCGGCTTCCATAATCAGAGAGTTTCATGTGGGTGCGTGGATATTAGGAGGATTTATAGGATTGGTATTTGGGCTAAGCCTGGCAGGATTATCGATTAATAAGCACAGGATCGATTATGAACCAGACAGGGGAAGTTGTTTAAGCTGTGCAAGATGCATGGATTATTGTCCCATGCCTGAAGAAGAAAAACCTCACAGGCTTCTGTTTGCAGGATTTAGAAAACCTGTGAGGTTTAAATAGTAATTGAATTGAAATAAAGATGCGAGAAACGAGAAATGAGATACGAGTAACTGGCAGCCAGCAACCATGGATATCAATATCCTACGTGGCCGGGATCTTCTCCTTCATCATTTGCATTCTCCTGATTGCCAATTTTCTGCAAATGAAAAAGGTAGATCCTATTGAACAAAACACCCTGAATGCATTAATAGAGCGCCTGAATGATAATCCACAAGATGAAGCTTTAAGGGAAGAAATAAGAACATTTGATCACGTCAGCAGAAAAGCCTATTTCACCAATACCTGGCAAGTAAGGATCGGAGGCTATTTGCTTTTAATTGGAATTGCAGTTGTTGTTATTTCATTACAAATTATAAGTCTTAACAAAAAAAAGGCAGTTGTTATTTCGGATGAAAAACCGGAAAATATAATTCTACATAATAAAAATGCCCGTTTTTGGATGATGACAGGAGGAATCGTAATTGTTGCAGCAGCGCTCATTGCAGCATATCTGTCCAATTCTGAACTGGAAAATCAGTTCACGCAGGCAGCTGGCAGATCAACAGATCGAGATGAAAAAGGAGAGCAAATGTTTACAGAAAAACAGGATGAATTACCAAAGCCTGAATCAGATTCTGTGATTTTGGATACAATGAATGAAATCATAATTAATGAAAAATATACATTTCCCTCATGGGCATTAATAAAACAAAACTTCCCTTCATTTCGGGGACCGGGCAGCAACGGTATATCCTATCAAAAAAATATACCTGTTCAGTGGGATGGGCCCGGCAATCAAAATATAAAATGGAAATTAAAAATCCCCTTGCAGGGTTATAGTTCCCCCATTGTTTGGGATGATAAAGTATTTATAACAGCTGCAAGTAATAACAATCGCGAATTGTATTGCATAGACAAAAATTCAGGCAAAATACTATGGACTTCGAGAGCTGAAAACATTCCGGGTTCACCTCCAAAATCACCTGAAACTTCAGATGATACAGGGCTTGCTGCGCCTACCCCAACAACAGATGGGACTCATATATATGCCATATTTGGCAATGGAGACATCATCGCAGTAGATTTGAATGGGAAACTGAAATGGTCTAAAAATCTGGGAATGCCGGTTAATCATTATGGGCACTCTTCTTCCCTTGTCATGTTTGAGAATAAGTTGATTGTACAATATGATCAGCGAAGGAGTGCAAAACTAATGGCTTTATCTGCTGAAGACGGATCCATTATTTGGAGCACAGAAAGAAAAGTTAATATTTCATGGGCATCACCCATAGTGGTCCACACCGGAAACAGAAATGAGATTATTCTAAGCTCCGATCCCTATGTGGCTTCATATGATCCTCAAAACGGAAAAGAGCTTTGGAAAGTGGAATGCATGTCAGGTGAGGTGGGCCCCTCAGCAGCCTATGCCAATGGAATTGTATTCGCCATGAATGAATATGCATCTTTGGTAGCCATAGATGTCAAAACACAGAAAATTTTATGGGAAGACAATGAATATTTATCAGAAGTTCCCAGTCCTCTTGCATTTGATGATATGGTGATTATTCCGACAGTATACGGTATTGTGGTTTGTTACGATGCTAAAAGCGGGGATCTGCTATGGGAGCATGAATTTGATAATGGTTTTTATTCTTCACCAATTAAGGTAGATGGAAAAATATATCTTTTGGATCGAAAAGGGACTATGCAGATAATCAAAGCATCCGGAAAATTTGAATTGATTGCTGAGCCGAAATTGGGAGAAAGATCAGATTGTACGCCTGCTTTTGCTGATGGGCATATTTATATCAGGGCAGGAGATTTATTGTATTGTATAGGCAAATAAATGACGACAGAAATAACAAACAGAATAAACCAAATCCTTCAAACATATGGAGGCCAGCCTGAGAAATTGATTCCTATTCTACATGCCATTCAAAAAGA
This sequence comes from Bacteroidota bacterium, assembly GCA_016776505.1. Lineage (GTDB taxonomy): Bacteria > Bacteroidota > Bacteroidia > CAILMK01 > JAAYUY01 > JABINZ01. The sequence continues at coordinate 42,956 of JADHTG010000004.1, read as the reverse complement.
ATTCAATTATTTGCCGGAAGAAGCCCTCAGTCAATTGTGTGAACTTTCTGAAATTACTCCATCACAGGTCTATGGAGTTTCAAGTTTTTACAGCCAGTTCAGACATCAGAAAATAGGCAAACATATAATCAAAGTTTGTGTGGGTACAGCCTGTCATGTAAAAGGCTCCATGCAGGTTTTAGAATCTTTTAAAAGAGAATTAAAACTGGACGAAAGGCAGGAAACTGATTCAAAAGGACTTTTTACCATTGAAAAAGTGGCTTGCCTTGGATGTTGCACAATTGCACCGGTTGTCCAAATAGATCAGATTACTTACGGACATGTTAAAATAGACCAGGTTGCGGAAATCTTAGATGATTTCCTGAATCAAAATGGCCAGTCAGTAGAAAAAGTTAAAAATGCTTCTGAAAATTTTCATGAAATTCAGGGAGAGATCAGAATAGGATTGGGTTCCTGCTGTGTTGCAAGTGGCAGTGAGGGGGTCAGGGAAGAACTGGAAAAAACAATACAAAAAAGCAAATTGAATGTAGATGTCAAACAAGTGGGCTGTGTAGGAGTTTGTAACCAGGTGCCCTTGCTGGAAATTCACAAGAAAAACGAACATCCTGTTTTTTATTCCAAAATTAAAGTGGGTGAAATTAAAGAGGTCGTTCATGAACATTTCAGACCACAAAGAAAACGGGACAGACTAAAAACGAATTTTTTTAATTTCTTTGATCGAATTGCTTCCAATCAGGATAGCATATCCTTAAAGCGATATTCGTCAAATATTAAGGAATCCCCAATTACCGAATTTTTAGACGGGCAAATCAACATAGCCACAGAATTCAGGGGAGTATTAGGCCCCACCGATATTGAAGAATACAAAAAGTTGGGAGGATTTTCAGCTTTTAACAGGGCTATGAAAGAACTTTCTCCTGATGAAATTATAGATCAAATTGAAAAAAGTGGATTGCGAGGCCGGGGAGGTGCGGGTTTCCCTACTTCTAAAAAGTGGAAATTGGTTAAAAATGAAAAATCAGATATAAAATATATTATTTGCAACGGAGATGAGGGAGATCCTGGAGCATTTATGGACAGGATGCTACTGGAGTCCTATCCCTTCCGTGTTATTGAGGGAATTCTCATTGCTGCTTTTGCTACCGGAGCCCAAAAAGGCCTTTTTTACATTCGTGCAGAATATCCTTTAGCAGTGGAGCGAATCAGGGAAGCCTTGAAAATCTGCAGAAATGAAGGATTAATAGGGAGTAACATTTTAAATAGTGGATTTTCATTGGAGCTTGATGTTTTTGAAGGTGCAGGAGCATTTGTCTGTGGTGAAGAAACAGCCCTGATCGCCTCGCTTGAGGGAAGACGAGGAATGCCGGTGCCGCGACCTCCTTTTCCTGCTCATCAAGGACTCTGGAATAAGCCTACATTAGTTAACAATACCGAAACCTATGCCATGGTTCCATGGATCATTAAGAATAGTGCAGAGCAATTCAATCAAATTGGAAGTGAAAACAGCAAAGGGACAAAGGTCTTCTCACTAGCCGGAAAAATTAAAAGAGGTGGATTGATCGAGGTTCCAATGGGTATTTCCATCCGGCAGATAGTTGATAAAATCGGTGGCGGAATGGCAGGAGAAAAATCCTTTAAGGCAGTTCAGATAGGGGGACCTTCAGGAGCCTGCATTCCTGCTTCATTGGCTGACACCCCTGTTGATTTTGAATCATTGGAGGGAGTTGGAGCCATGATGGGTTCTGGTGGATTGGTAGTGCTTGACGAAGACGATTGCATGGTGGATATTGCACGATATTTTCTTAAATTCTCCCAGGATCAATCCTGTGGTCGTTGTACTTTTTGCAGGATAGGAACTAAACGAATGCTGGATATTCTGGAAAAAATTTGTTCAGGTGAAGGAAATGAAAATGACCTTTCCCAACTGGCAGAGCTCTCTGAAAAAACAAAGAAAGGAAGTATTTGCGGATTGGGTAAAACAGCGCCCAATCCGGTTTTGTCCACTTTAACGTATTTCAGGGATGAATACATAGAACATATCCATGGCAACTGTCCGACCGGGAAATGCCAGGCTTTAATTCAATATGATATCACCGACGACTGCATTGGTTGTACCAAATGTTCGCAGTCCTGTCCTGTGGATGCCATTGAATTTAAACCCTATGAAAAACATGAAATTGATATAGATGTCTGTATAAAATGTGATTCATGTAAGCAAGTTTGTCCGAGCGGGGCAGTGATTACCAGGAGTAATATTTTACGGAATAAGGTCATTGCGAAAGGGGAACGATTGAAGCAATCCGTTTCAAATTAACAGATTGCCGCGCTTTGCTTTCCTGCATACAAATAAGTTAGACAATGACGATTAGATGAAAAACAATGTTCAAAAACAAAAATAAAATATATCACAATATTCAATAAATCAAATTACAACGTTTGAATAATTGAAATTTGGCTTTTGGTATTTATTTGAAAATTAGAATTTGTATTTTATAATTATTAAATGATAGAGCTAAAAATAAATAATAAATCTATTCAGGCCGAAGAAGGTACAACCATACTTAAGGCTGCTGAAAGTCTTGGTATTGAAATCCCTAACATGTGCTTTATGGAGCGATACAGCAACCATCCATCCTGTATGATTTGCGTAGTTAAGGACCAGAATACCAGGAAGCTGCTTCCATCATGTGCCATGCCTGTTATGAATGGAATGAATATCATCACGGAAGATGAAGAAATTATAGAAGCAAGAAAAGATACACTTGAGCTTTTATTAAGCGATCATGTAGGCGATTGTGAGGCTCCATGCAAATTGAGCTGTCCTGCCCATATGGACATTCCTTTAATGAATCGCTTGATCATGGAAGGAAGTCATCAGGAAGCATTGCAAGTAGTGAAAGAAGATATTGCACTGCCATTGATTTTAGGATACATCTGCACTGCTCCATGTGAACATGCCTGTCACAGAAAACAAGTTGACGATGCAGTTTCAATTTGTCAGCTCAAGAAATTTGTGGCAAAATTTGATCTGGATTCGAAAAAAATTTATTTTCCTGAAAAGAATACACCAAGCAACAAAAAAGCAGCAGTAATAGGTAGCGGTCCAACGGCTTTATCAGCAGCTTTTTATTTGACTAGGTTCGGGCATGAGGTGATGATTTTTGACAAGCATGCAGAAGCAGGAGGATCTTTGATAAAGGCAGTCCATGATCATACGCTTCCTGTCGAAGCTTTGTACTCGGAAATAGATTACTTGAAGGATTTTGGATTAAAAGTTCAGCTTAATAAACATGTTAAACAGGAAGCATTCAATGATTTAAAAAAGGATTTTCATGCTATCCTATTAGCAACCGGAAGTGAAAACAGCAATCAATTCAGTATAAATCAATTTGATAAACAGACTTACACAACAAACCTGGAGGGAGTTTTTGCTGCCGGATCAATAGTGAGGAAAGAAAAAATGGCCATTCGCTGTGTCGCTCAAGGGAAAGAAGCAGCCAGGTCGATCAATGAATTTCTAAATGGCAAATCTTTTACCAATAAAGAGAAAAGGTTCAACTCAAAATTTGGAAAACTATTGGCTTCCGAATTTGATGAATACCTGAAAGAATCTACAAGAGATGACAGGTATACACCTGAAAACGGAAAAATCGGATTATTCAATATGGATGATGCCATTGCTGAAGCCAAAAGGTGCATGCACTGTGATTGTCGTGACAGGTTGAATTGTGATTTGAGAAATTATTCAGAGCAGTATAAAGCAAGTCAGAAAAAATACCTTTTTGGAAAACGAAATGAAATTAAAAAAAATATCCAGCATGAATTTGTCATCTATGAAACTGAAAAATGCATCAGGTGTGGTTTATGCATAGATATTACAACAAAGGACAAGGAACACACAGGCTTGACTTTCATCGGTCGCGGTTTTGATGTAAGGATGCAGGTTCCTTTTAATTATCCGATGAGTAAAGCTTTGACTAAAACAGAAAAGAAATGTGTGGAAGCCTGTCCAACCGGGGCTTTGGCTTTTAAATAGTATGAAGACATGAAGAAAATATTTTGCTACAAAGACACCAAGATACGAAGTTTCACTAAAAATGTGAATCCTTTGTGTTCTATCGGGTCTTCGTGTCTTCGTGGCAAAAAACGAATGCTAATCCTTTTAATCATAGGGATCCTCTTTTCAGATTTACTGAATGCACAGAGTTCCACTTGCTGGCCATCCGAACGGGGAAATAGTTCATTGCATGGAAAATCGAGAATTCAGGTCCCAAAGGAGCTCAAATTGCTATGGTCTTTCAGGACGGGCGATGTCATTAAATCCTCCCCGGTTTTTTGTGGCAAAAGTATTTTTGTAGGATCTGATGATGGCTACTTATATTGCTTGTCTAAAGAGGGGAAACTCAATTGGAAATACGATGCTGCATCCTCTATCGAGGCAACACCACTCTATTTAAATGGGATTATATATGTGGGTTCACTAGGTGGTGATTTATTGGCAATAAATGCGAAGAATGGAGATCTTAGCTGGAAATTCCAGTCGGAAGGACAAATCTCGGGAGCAGCTAACTGGAGCTATTCATTGGATAAAAAGAAAAAACAAGTTTTATTCGGCAGTTATGATTTTTACCTGTATTGCCTGGACGCTAAAAAAGGAGTTTTAAACTGGAAATATGAAACAGATAATTTCATTAATGGTTGTCCTGCAATTAATATAAATAGCACTGTATTTGGAGGTTGTGATGGATTCCTTTACTCAGTGAATGTTCACAATGGTGAACTGAATAATAAAATAGATATTGAAACGTATATTGCAGCTTCTCCTGCTATTGAAAATGGAAAAGCCTATTTCGGGAACTATGATGGAGAATTTTATTGCATTGACCTGGAAACACAAAACATCATCTGGAATTATAAGGATGCCGGGGCATTCGTTTCATCACCTTCAGTTTCAGAAGAAAAAATTCTTATTGGTTCACAAAACAGGATTTTATATTGTTTTAATAAAAAATCAGGAGCAGTCGAGTGGAAATTCAAAACACTAGGGAAAATTGAAGGTTCTCCTGTTATTGCAGGAAATGAGGTTTTAATTGGATCCGGGGACGGAAGGATTTATTTAATTGATTTGAAGTCAGGAAATAAAAAATGGTCCTATGAAATTGGCAGCCCGATCCAGAGCACAATAGCAGTCATTAAAGACATGATTGTTGTAAGTGCGAGTGATGGCAATGTATATTGTTTTGGGAAACAATGAAATGAGTTAAAATTGTAGAATCTTACGATTAACACCAATTAACGAGCAACAAGCAACAAGTAACGAGAAGCCAGTAACAAGAAATATGAAAATAATCAACATAGTGCCGGGATTTGGAGGTACATTTTATTGTGGAAATTGTCTCAGGGACAGTGCTTACATCAAAACGCTTGATGGATTGGGACATGAAGCCATTAGCCTTCCGATTTATTTGCCCCTTAGGACCGATAATGGACTTTTAAATAGGGAAACACCCGTTTTTTATGGAGCAATAAATATCTATTTGGAACAGCAAATTCCTTTTCTCAGGAAAATGCCGGAATGGATGGAAAAATTCTTCAATTCCAGGATATTTCTAAGATATGCTGCTAAGAAAGCGGGCTCAACACGCGCAAAAGGGCTTGAAGGAATGACCATTTCTATGTTAAAAGGACATGAAGGATACCAGAGGGAAGAACTCAACCATTTAATTGAATTTCTTAAAGCCGAAAAACCGGATATGGTGCATTTATCAAATGCATTGCTTTTAGGATTGGCTTATAAGATAAAGCATGAACTGAATATTTCTGTCGTTTGTTCATTGCAAGATGAAGATGTCTGGGTGGATGCAATGTCTGAAAACTATAAAGACAAAGTATGGAAATTAATGAGCCAAAAGGCTAAAGATGTGGATGCTTTTGTCGCTGTAAGTCATTATTATGCTGAATTGATGAAAAAGAAAATGTCGATTCGCAAAGACCAGCTTCATGTCGTTCATATTGGTGTCAATCCGGCTAATTATAAATATCACAATCCGAATCTTGCAACTCCAACAATTGGATATTTATCAAGAATAAATAAGGAAAATGGATTTGAAGTATTGGTAGATGCCTTCATTAAGCTCAAACAAAAACCTGGATTTAAAAATGTGAATTTAAAAGTTACTGGTGGTAAAACCGGAGATGACAAACGATTCATTAACAAGCAAATAAGAAAATTGGAAAAGCACGATTTTGTTAAGGATGTTGAATTTATTGAGGATTACAGGCATGAAAAGCTTGAAGAATTCTTTAAATCCCTGACTTTGTTGTCAGTTCCTGTGCTATCTGGTGAAGCTTTTGGATTGTATCAACTTGAATCTTTGTCATCAGGAATTCCAATTGTACAACCTGATCTGGGTGCATTTCCTGAAATAGTTAATATCACAAAAGGAGGCGTTACTTTTCATCCTAATAATTCAGACGCTCTTGCTCAAAAGTGGGAAGAAATACTTTCTGATCATGAAAAAATAAATGAAATGAGCATGGCAGGCAGAAAAGCAGTTGAAGAAAAGTTTAATATTTTGACATTGACAGAAAACATGCTTAGGATTTATAAACAGATTCTTGAATAGATTCCGAAAAGTCAAAAAGAATAATGCTATGAATACTCAAAGATTCCAGGAAATCCAAAATATGATAAAAATACAAAACCTTAGCAAGCAATATGAAAATGCATCAGGCATTATACAAGTCGTACTTGAAGGAATTGATCTGAATATTGAACAAGGTGAATCCATTGCGATTGTTGGTCCCTCGGGATCCGGGAAAAGCAGCTTGCTGAACATTCTCGGAACACTTGACAGGGCCACCTCTGGTTCTGTTTTGCTCAATGAAAAGGATTTGGGACAATTAAGCGAGAAAGAGTATCCTGGAATCAGGAATACCGAAATTGGATTTGTGTTTCAGCAACATCATTTGCTGCCTCAGCTTAGCCTGCTGGAAAATATCCTGTTAGCCGTTCTTCCGCTGAAATCTGCAAAACGGACCGATGAAGCAAAAAAAAGAGCGGAGAAGCTCATGGAAGCAGTCGGCTTAACTGATAAAACGGATCAGCTACCGGGACAGTGTTCTGTGGGCGAATGTCAGCGAGTGGCGGTCGTCAGAGCATTGATTAATCAACCCAAAGTGGTTCTGGCAGACGAACCAACAGGTTCTCTTGACGAGCAATCAGCAAATGATTTGGTGAATTTATTGGCAGAACTCAATCGGGAACAAAAGAGCACTTTAATAATGGTGACACACTCCATGGAATTAGCAAAAAAAATGAAGAAAATTTACAGGCTTTCGAATAAAAAACTGGAACAACTATAAATTCCAAAAGACTAAGAACAAATAAAGCACAATGATAAAAATTCAAACAATAACATCAGTGGCAAGACAATTTGAAATTTACACCTAAAGCGATGTCTTCAATTTGAGATTAAATACCTAATTATCAATTATTTAGCATGAAAATTTCCAAGCTGATCTATAACAGCCTGAAGTTCTACAAAAAACAACATCTAGCATTGTTGGCAGGCACCATCATCAGTACGGCGGTATTGACAGGAGCTTTGATCATTGGAGATTCAGTCCGAGACAGCTTAGGCTCCCTGGTTGATAATCGACTGGGTGATGCTGAATACGTACTTCAAACAGGAGATCGATTCGTGACATCAGGTTTATCAACAAAAATTGCTAAAGATTTAGAGATCGGGTCGGCATCTGTTTTACAATTGATTGGAATGGCCATTGATCCGCTTAAACAGGAAAGGATCAATAAAGTCCAGGTATTGGGAATCGATCAATCCTTCTGGTCCTTATCGGGATTAAAGATCCCTGAACTGTTGGAAGACGAAGCATTTATCAGTGAAAATTTGGCTGAAAAACTCAATCTGAAGTGGTATGATGAATTCCTTTTGCGGGTTGCAAATGCAGGCATCATTCCTCTCAATGCTCCTTTTGCCGAAGAAAAAATGGCTACGGTTTCTTTCAGACTAAAAATAAAAAAAATTCTGACTGATGATGAACAGGGCAGATACTCTTTAAAATCTGATCAAAAAGCACCTTACAATGTATTCCTGAATCAAAAGGAACTGGCTAAAAAGCTAGAGTTAAAAGGTTTAGTTAACACGATTCTTTTAGCAGGAAATGATGATATAGATAAGATTATTATTGACAAAAGCCTGAAAAAGAATTGGAAGCTGGCCGATGCAAGCCTCACTGTAAAAAAGCTGGAGGATGAAGATAGAATTGAAGTACAATCAGAAAGGATATTTATTGACGAACCCATTTCCCAGCTTCTGAATAAATTGAATCCTTCAGAAAAAGTATTAAGCTACCTGGTCAATTCAATTAGTAATGACAGCCTGAAAGTCCCCTATTCTTTTGTGAGTGCCATCTCAGAAACAAAGTCCCTTAAAAATGAAATAACTGTAAACAACTGGCTGGCTGATGCTTTACAAATCCGGCCTGGTGACTCACTTCCCATTTCTTATTTCACAATTGGGCCATTGAGAGAATTGATTGAAAAGCAAGATACTTTTGTGGTAAGTGAAATCCAGAATATAGGCTCTGGTTATTTCCGGAAAAGCCTCATGCCTGAATTCCCGGGCTTAACGGATGCAGGCAGTTGTAGTGACTGGAATACAGGCATACCGATCGATTTAGACAAAATAAGTGAACGGGATGAAGATTACTGGGATGAATATAAAGGCACACCCAAAGCAATTATTTCCCTGGATAAAGGGCAGGAGCTGTGGAGCAACAAATTTGGGCAATACACCTCTTTCAGGTTTGATCAAAACACGACAGACATGTCGGACCTGGAACAAAATATTTTAAATGAATTGAACCCAAAAGATTTGAATTTGTCTTTTGTTGATGCACGGTCAGAAGGGGAAAATGCAGCTGAAAATTCCATTGATTTTGGAGAATTATTTTTAAGTCTTAGTTTTTTTGTCATTCTTGCCGGCTTGCTTTTGACGATCTTGTTGCACAGCCTGAACACAGTGTCCAGGAGTAAGGAAACAGCTATCCTCGCTTCTATCGGATTTACACCAAAAAGGATACTGAAAATCCGCCTGGCAGAATCTTCAGTTGTAATTGTGTTGGGATCAATAATTGGAGTTGGAATGGGGATCCTTTATAATCAACTTTTGCTTGCAGGACTGAATTCTGTATGGCAGGATGCAGTCAAAACGGATATGCTGTCTCTCAGTTTAAAACCGTCTACACTTATTATTGGAGGTTTTGCCGGCTTAATTATGTCCTTTTTATCCATCTACTTTGTGAGCAGGAATCAGCTAAAACAACAATTAGCAGCATCACTTAAAGAACTTGAAAAATCAAAAGCTCCCGGATTTAAATGGTCTGTTTGGATAAGTTGGGCTGCATTTGCAGGTGCTATTGGACTTGTAATTTACTCCATAATGGATGGTCCTGATGAAAATTCATCCGCTTTTCTGGCAGCGGGATTTTTGATCTTGCTTGACCTTGTCCTGACCATAAGTCGTAGCATTCAGAAAAAAGGGAATATAAAACAGAATTCGAAAATCTCATTTACAAGCCTGATTTACAAAAACCTTGGATTACACCACAAAAGAAATATGGCAAGTATTTCTTTATTAGCACTGGGCACCTTCTCTGTAATCATTACTGGGGCAAACAGGAAAACCTTTTATGGCGTTGAAAATGACAATCAATCCGGAACAGGTGGCTATTTATATTGGGCAGAAAGCAGTATGCCCATTCTTCATGACCTGGACACGAAAGAAGGCAGGGAAAGTTATGGGATTGATACAGAATTATTCAGCTCATTGGAATTTGCACAATTGTATGAGCTTGAAAGCAATGATGCCAGTTGTTTAAACCTGAACCTGGTTCAAAATCCAACTATTTTAGGCTGTGATCCTGCCTTGTTTGAAATGAGAAGTTCATTTTCTTTTACCCAAGTTTCTGATCAATCCAGGTCGAAATCACCATGGTTGGATTTAAATTATTCAAGTGATGACAACATCTATTACGCAATTGCAGACCAAACAGTGATCAGATGGGGACTCATGAAAGAAGTCGGGGATACCCTTTTTTATACAGATGAATTTGGAAAGCATGTTGGATTCATCCTTTTAGCCGGTCTTGAGAACTCCATCTTCCAGGGAAACATCTTAGTTTCAAATAGGGTATTTGAAAAGCATTTTCCATCGGTTAACGGCACCAAAGTAATTTTAGTGGATGGTCCGGAAGAGAGACAGGATGTAATCTATCAAATGCTGAAGGATCAATTTGTTGATTTGGGAATGGAAATTTCTCCAACATCACAGCGATTGGCAGAATTCAACTCGGTAACTAATTCTTATCTCACTGTTTTTATGATGCTTGGAGGTTTGGGAATTTTAATTGGCACGATTGGCTTGGGAATTGTATTATTAAGAAATCTGCTGGACATGAAATATGAACTGGCACTGCTTAAAGCACTGGGCTATACAAGGAAGCAAATTTTCAGTTTGATCATTTCTGAAAACCTGCTAATTCTTTGCCTGGGCCTGTTAACAGGCATAATTTCCGCTTTTATAGGCATATTACCATCACTTCTATCTCCCGCTTTTACTTTACCGCTTGGATATGTTTTTGTTTTGATTGCAGCCATTCTGCTGGTTGGATTTTTAAGCATTTTCATCACCGCAAAAGCTGCTTTAAAAAGGAACTATTTGATCCATTTGAGATCGGAATAATCTTCGTGAAACACCACCTGAATTCGGGCAGCTTCATTTTCTTCGGGAACCTTCAAGGCCCCAAAAAGCTAACGCGAAGCGGTACAAAGATTATTCATTTTCAATCCATTCAACAATCTCATCACAAAAAGGGGATTTCCTGGGGGATATAATCATTACCAAATAACCTTTCTCATTGACCAGGAATTTTTGAAAATTCCATTCCACTTTATTGTTTGAAAAGCCATTGAGTTCTTTTTGCGTGAGATATTGATAAACCGGATGCATGTCATCTCCTTTTACTGAAACCTTTGACATCAATGGAAAAGTGACACCGTATTTTTTTAAACACAACTTCTTGACAGAATTATTCCCTTTGGGCTCCCGGTTTGCAAAATCATTGCAGGGAAATGCCACCACAACGACACCCTTGTCCTGGTAAGATTCATACAATTTCTGCAGTTCACTAATCTGGGGAGCAAACATGCATTTGGTTGCCGTGTTTATCAGGATCAATTTCTTCCCTTTCAGGCTGGAGAAATAAAAGCTATCTCCATCAATATCCAAAGCAGCATATTGATATAGGCTTTTAACGGAGCTGCTTTCTTCCTGCAGGTCCTGGCAAAAATTGCTGAAAGGCAAAAGGATTAATATCGAAATAAAATACAGTTTACTCATCTTTTGAAATAGCGATTAAATATTTGGATGTTCTGAAATAAATAATTCCTTCTGTGATGGCTGGGGTGACCATACAGATATCCCTTAAATAATTTGTAGCCAATAATTTGAACTCAGGTCCCGCCTGGACCACATATACTCGTCCATTATCTTCTGCTACATAGATTTTATTGTCAGAAACCACAGGTGAAGCTGTAAAACTGGACGCTTTGCCTAATTTTTCCTTGTAAAGCTCTTCTCCTGTGATGGCATTTAAACAATAAACAGTTCCATTCCATCTGAAATTATATAAATAATCCTGGTATAAAAGCATGCTTTGCATATAGGCTCCACCCCTGGCCTTGCTCCATGCGATATATTCATTAGAAGTTTCTTCTTTCTTTAAGCTGATATCTCCAACAGCAGATTTTTTAACGGCTAAAATTGGGGAGCTCTTACCATGGGCGCTGTTAAAATAAATGAGTTCACCGCCAATGATGGGCGTGGGAATTGGAATATCTCCTCCCCCCGACATTTTCCAGATTTCCTTCCCGCTTTCAAAATCATAAGCACCCCGGTGCTTGTACCCATTTACCACAACCCTGGTTTGTTCGTTATCGGTATAAATGTTCGGGGTACACCAGCCCGGGTATTCATCTCTTTTTTTCTTCCAGATTTCTTTTCCGTTTGTGATATCAAATGCAGCTACGAAAGATTTTTCCATCACATCGCATTGAATGATCAAAATTCCTTTATGAATGATCGGAGAACTGGCAAATTCCCATTCAGCGGATTCAGCAGCAAAAAATACCGATTTAAGCTTTCCAAAATTTTTAGTCCAGATCAACTCCCCATGCATGTCATAGCAAAACAATCCTTCTGAACCAAAAAAAGCAACCACATACTGCCCGTCAGTGGCTATACTGCTATTGGCATGAGAAGATTTGGAATGTCGTTTGATCTGTGGGACTCCTTTGCATGAAGTTCTTTCCCAGATTGTTTGACCTGTATATTTATTGATGCATAATACTTTCCATTCATGTTCTGATTCATCGTCCACAGATTCTACATTTCCATAAATACCGACTTTAAGTCCCTCCTTGTCTTTTTCACTGATGGCTGTAGTGATGAAAAGCTGTTCATTCCAAATAACAGGACTCGATAATCCCAAACCCGGGATCTTCACTTTCCACTTGATGTTGGTCCCTTTATTAATATCCCAACTGCCTGGTAAATTGGCATGATCCAAAACTCCACTTGCATAATACCCTCTGTAGCCGGGCCATTGGCCGCCTGTATTTTGAGCTCCAAGTCCGTGAGAAATCAGTACTATAGCTATGAATAGCAGGAATGTGTTTTTTAATTTCATTGGTTCATTGATTTATCAGGGTAAAAATAGGAAAAAATTAGAGATAACAATAACAGCCATTTATTTGGAATAAACGGCTGAAGACATTCATTTCACGAAAAGTTGAAAAGAAACAGATTCATGTAATTACACCTAATCAACAATTCTCGTATAGGTGAATTTTTCCTGGTCAGTCCATGTGATCCCTTTGTCTGTAGATCCTTTTATTTCAAGTATAAAACTTTCAGATGTTATTTTGCTGAAAGTATATTGGATAAAGGCTTGGCTTATTTCAGCTTCATTTCCATAACTGATATGGCAATTGTCAAACACCAGCTTACCATCCTTAAAATCTCCTTCAAATAGCTCCAGGCCGGACATAAATTCATGGTAGACGGCCAGGCGATATTTTTTGGTATTACTGTTATAACTGTAGTTGTTAGAATTTACCATGGGAAACATTCTTTCATAGGAGATCTTTTCCTCTAAAAGATTTGTGCTGCTAAAAGCAATTTTAGAATTTGTTGAATCAACAGCATACCAATTTCCTCTTCTTGACATGGTTTCCACATTGACTGCCCATTTACCTTCTAAAAATGCCAGCTTTTCCATCTCTGGACTTCGTGGCATTTGCGTTTTGCCTTCATCAAAATTCACATTGAATTCAATTTCATCAATTTCAATAATCCTGTTCCTGCTGCCAAATGATCTCTCGATATAATAAGGAAGAACAACACCCTGAAACCTTCTGAAATCATCGAAGTACACTTCACTTTTCACAGGATAGGCAAAATCGACCCAGGGGCTCTCGCATTTGTATTCCAGATAAGTTTCAGCATTTAGAAACCAGGTTTCAATAAAGCCATCTGCCCTGCTGAGTTTTAAGACGTATACATCCACACCATCCACATTTTCTTTCCCCATCAATTCAACGGAGCTTCCCAGTTCTTTATAATTGAAAAAAGGTGTGCAGAATTCAGATTTTTGCCTCAATGCATTATTTTCAGCTTTATTTGTATGTCTCGGGAAATCAATATCTTGCCAGTAATCCAGAATCCATCCGGAAACACCATTGAAAGACTCGGTAATCGGATATTTACCCAGGTAATATTCACTATAATAATAGGCAGGTCTGGCTTTAATACAAATAAAATCCTTTTCAATACTGAAGCCGGTAAATTTACCACTGATCTTCATAGTCTGAAAAGATTCCCATTTTTCAGCTCCTCCATGGGCGTTCTGATGTTTTGTAATAATTTCTTCAGCATTCTGCGCAATGCTGAAAAAAAGGGCTGAAACCAACAGGACTGTGAGACTGATGATTTTTATTTTCTTCATAGTGTTTTAATAATAATTTTAAAGTGAAAACCATTGAAATAGTTATTTCAATTGATAACAGGCCATTTGCGTGAGATTCCGCAGGTAGACTTTCCCATTGGAAAACGAAGGTGCGGTCCATGATTTTCCATTCAATGCCTGGAAAGAGCTTAGTTCAACAAAGGCCTCTGGACTAGCTTCAACCAATACCATTTTACCTTTATCTGATAAAACGATCAACTTATCGTCAGCCATAATGAGGCTGCCTTTTCCATATCCCCTCTTAGTCCATTTTTTATTTCCATCCAGAGCAGAAATACACTGCAAAGCCGCCACATTAAATCCATAGATATATCCATTGTGATAGCATGATGAGCTCCAGTGATTTTGCATGCTGGAATTATTCATAGTTTCCAGGGCCTTATTTTCTTTGATTTCGATAATAAAGCATCCAGTTGCACTTACCGCTGAAACAAATATTTTGTTTGGTTCAATAAAAACAGGTGTGGCAGTGGGCCTCCTTATTGGCATGCTATAGGTCCATAAGCTTTCCCCTTTGGAATTAAATGAAAACAGCGTATTGTCATTTGCAAAAATCATCTGCTCCTGACCATCTATGTTAGCAATAATAGGAGAGCAGTATGAGGGCTGACCATTTGCTACTTTCCATAAAAGTTTACCGTCCTGTGGATTAAAAGCGCCAAAGGCATTTTCATCTTTTCCACCTAATTCTAAAATCAGCACATCTTCCATTATTAAGGGAGATGTTGAAAATCCCCAGCGGGGTACAGGAATTCCAAAATCAATTACCAAATCCACCTGCCAAATTTCTTTTCCATCTATCAATGACAAGGCTTTCAGCTTACCAAAACCACTTAAACAATACATATGATCATCATTAATTGCAGGTGTTGACCGGGCACCATCTCCCCAGCCATCAATGTCTATAAAAATGGAATCAATTTTTGTTTTCCAGATTTTATTTCCTGTAGCTGCATCAAAAGCAATGGCATATTCGTAACCCCTTGCAGAATCAACTTTTTCACCAGTGATAGTATATACCCGCTTATCGGAAATCAGCAATTCAGAAAATGAAGTCCCAATTTCTTTTTTCCAGATAAGCTCAGGACCTTGTTCTGGCCATATGTCTAAAAGATCTCTTTCTGCAGAAATCCCATTTCGTTCATTGCCCCTGAACTGGGTCCATGAATGCAGATCATCATGTTGAGCCCATATCAATGGCCTGGGAAGAATTAAAAATAACACAATGAGTAAAGTTGTAATGAGCGAGATTTTCATATATCAATTATTGTTATTTGATTTCAATCAATTTATCGTACTGATTAAGGGAAGGTAAATATACAAAAAGAGGTGCAAGTCCAAAACTTGTAAATAACATATTCAAATTAGGTATGGAATAATACTGATTTTATAAAACTGAAGTTAAATTACTATAGATGCTAATCTCTAAAACAAATCCCTGATGATTGTGTCATTTGTTTGTTATATCAAAACAACTATGGAGGAACATATATCCCCGGATCAAAAGCTCTTTTAATTCAAGTAATTAAAACTCCTGCAGACTTATGTATTTTTGTAATCACAAAAGGATTCAATTATGAAATCATTCAGAAAAGAACTTTGGTTTGAAATCAGTGCAAGGCGAGAGCTGATAAATATAACCCATCTGGTGCAACAATGCATTGATGAAAGCGGTGTGCAGGAAGGATTGATACTAGTAAATGCCATGCATATTACTGCCAGTGTTTTTATCAATGATGATGAAGCGGGATTACACCAGGATTTTGAAGTCTGGCTGGAAAAACTGGCACCGGAAAAGCCGCATTCACAATACAGGCACAATAGTTTCGAGGACAATGCAGATGCTCATTTGAAAAGAACTGTTATGGGTCGGGAAGTGATCGTGGCAATCACCAATGGAAAACTGGATTTTGGCCCCTGGGAACAAATATTTTATGGAGAATTTGATGGCAAACGAAGAAAAAGGGCTTTGGTTAAGATCATTGGAGAATAAAAGAGATATATGAGAATTGTATGGCTTCTGATGTTTACTGTATGGCATTTATTTTCAATTGCACAAGTTGAAAAAACAGGTATCTGGAAATATGTTGATCCGGGGATCAATATGGGCATGAATATATCAAAATTCAAAACTGACAGCTTGGAAATTGAAGGCAGCAGCGTGCCGTTTATCGGACTTTTTGCAGAAAAAAAGTTAGATGAAAGCTGGGATCTACGTCTCGGGCTTAATTATTCAATGAGAAATTCAAGGGTCAGCGTTCCATTTGTAAAATATAAATACAAATACCTGGATGTGGTGATCAATCCCGCTTATCAATTAATAGATCCTTTAAAAATTGAATTTGGCTTTCAGACAGAGATTGTTTTGCAAGCTATGTTTCAGGATGGTGTGGATGCCAATAATTTGTTTGCATTGCCAGTTGATAAGTATAAAAGAGAATTGGAATTATTTGCAGGTTTGCAATTCTATATTCAAAACAACATTTCGCTTGGCTTCCGTTATTATTTTCCACTAAATGATGTGAGTTTTCACAATATGCAAATTCTTTTAAATGTGCCGATTAAGCAAAATCCGTTTGAAAAAAAGGTGAATTTAGATGAAGAATTGGCTGACAGGCAAATCATAGAGCTGCAGGAAGGAGCTATACTCGTGCGTTTAAAAACCTATCGTCAAGTGATTGAAAACCTGGAAAAAGAAGGTCGGTTTGAAGAAGCCGGGAGTCTTAAAGTCAAACGTGATGAGGAAAACAAAGAAATGATAGCTGCTTTCAGAAAGTATTATAGCTTTTCTGAAGTATACTTTTTTAATAGTTATGATTCGGAAAAGGTAAGAGCAGGCTTAGTTAAAAATATTTTCCTCAATGATGACCTGCAACCGGACACAACTATTACCTGCCGGACAACAAATTATTTCCTGGCTGAGATTAGTACTTTACAGGCCAATGATGTAGGACAAACATCCACAGGTATTGAAGCGCTTGTCATTATGGACAAGAATTTTGTTCAGCTGAAACGGCCCTTCCCATTTTATGTAAAGCGTGATGAATTCTTCATGGGTAGCCGGAATATTTTTGAAATGGTCGGGATGATGAATTTTAATTTACATGAATATTACAAGGGGGTCTTAAGTGACTGACAGTCAAGCAGTAACTAAAGAAAATGGATCTTTAAACGAGAATAAAAAGTTCCAACTGGCCAATGTTGTATTAGTAGCATTCAGTCATCTGCTGCATGATATTTACAGTTCATTTTTATCTCCTGTGTTACCCTTACTCATTTCAAAGTTTAGCCTTAGTTATACCTATGCCGGCTTGTTGGGTTCTATGCAAGCATTACCGGCATTATTAAATCCTGTCATTGGTTCCTTCGCTGATAAAATTAAAATGAGGTATATGGTTATCATAACTCCGGCAATCACTTCCACTGCCATGAGTTTGCTGGGTTTGGCCCCTTCCTATACTTTTTTGGTAGTTTTGATTTTAATTGCAGGAATGAGCTCCGCATTTTACCATATTCCTACCCCTGTTATGATGAAAAAAGTGGCCGGAGACCGGGTTGGAAAAGGCATGAGTTATTATATGATTGGAGGAGAGGTGGCCAGAACATTAGGCCCTATAATTATTGTTGGGGCTGTTTCCTTCTGGGGTTTGGAAGGAACATACAGGCTTATTCCATTTGGGATACTTTCATCAGTATTTTTATATTTTCGCCTGGGAAAAGTAAAAATCTCACAGGATTTCACCAAGGAAAAACAAGTAGGCGTCGTAAAAACATTAAAACCATTGATACCATTTTTTGGAATGCTTACAGCCTATATGGCTTGTCGGGGTGTTATGAAATCTGCACTGACGGTTTTTTTACCCACCTTCATCATTTTAAAGGGAGGCAGCTTGTGGCTGAGTGCTGCAGCATTGTCCATATTACAGGTGGGAAGTGTGTTTGGCACTTATTTCTCAGGTACTTTTTCAGACAAAATTGGCAGAAAAACAACCCTGTTAATTATTGCCACAATAAGCCCCTTTCTGATGTGGCTGTTTATTTGGTTTGACCAAAAGATCATTATGTTTGCCCTCTTGGCATTGATTGGCTTTTTCCATTTTGCAACAGCTCCTGTTTTATTGGCCATGGTTCAGGAAATACCAGGTAAGCGGCCTGCATTCCTGAATAGTATTTTCATGACTATTTCGTTTGGAATAGCTGCATTAGCAGCATTTTTTGTCGGATTGCTGGCAGAGAATTTTGGCCTGGAAACCACCTATAAATTCACTGCTTATATAGCAATGGGAGGAATTCCAATTGTCTTTTTTCTGAAAATACCTAAAACTAAAAGCTAAATTGGGATTAACAAAAAACACTTATTTTCGTTTTCTATTTCGAAATATGCCATATATGAAAAGACTGACATACTTATTTTTGTTTACTGCCGTATTTTATTCAGTTTTAGCGCAAAATCCCAATAAAAAAACCCTGGATCATTCCGTTTATAAAGACTGGAAGAGTGTAAGTAAAAGTGTAATTTCCAGCGATGGTGCTTTTGTTTCATGGGAAATAAATCCCCAGCAGGGTGATGGAGCTTTGTACCTTTATCGAACGGAAAAAGACCATACAATTCAATTCCCGAGGGCCAACAATGCCAGGTTTTCCTACCAGTCTGACTTAATTGCGTTCCGAATTAATCCCCAATCCGACACTATACGGAAAATGAAATTCGCAAAAGTAAAAAAGGACAAACTTCCTAAAGATAGCCTCGGAATTTATATTTTTTCAATAGACAGTTTAATAAAAATTGCCGATCTGAAGTCTTTTAAAATGGCAGAAGAAGGTTCTTCATGGATTGCCTATTTGCTGGAGAAAACAGAACCAAAAGAAATACAATCTGAAAAAGCAGACAGTCTGCTCAGCAAAGCTGAAAAGGAAGAACTGAAAAAATTAAATAAAAAACTCAAGAAACAGTTGAACACCCACCTGCATATTTTAAATCCACTTACATCGGAAGAAGTTATTTTTAAACATGTGAAGGACTATTCGGTTTCAAAAAACGGAACCATTTTTCTTGTCAAAACAATGATTAAAGACTCGGTGGACAGCCTTTCGATCATCATTTTTAATAGCCTAAATGTCTCAAGTCATGAGTTAATTAAGACAGCAGGAGATATTAAGGATTTTGCTGTGGATGAAATGGGTAAGCAAGTGGCCTTTATTATGTCAGAAGATACATCAGAGATAAAAAATTATAGCTTATACTATGCAGCTGCCAGTGCTGATAAAAAAGCTAAGAAAATTGTGGATGTGAATAATAAGCACATGCCTGAAGGCTGGAATGTCAGCGAGCACAGTAACCTCAGTTTTTCAAGGAATGCCAAGCGTATTTTCTTTGAGACAGTACCCATTCTTCCTGCTGAGCCTGAAGACAGTCTGCTGGTTGAAGAAAAATATAGTGTGGACATCTGGCATTGGCAGGACAAAAGATTGCAAAGCCAGCAAATCAAGAGTCTTGAAAAAGATCTGAAAAAAAACTACAGAGCTGTTTATTTTACCGATAAAAAGAAAATGCTCCAGCTGGCCACAGAAGATGTGGAGAGGGTAGGAATCTTCGATCACGGGAATGGAAGATATGCTCTGGGATATTCTCGCACCAAATACCAAAAGGCATACTCCTGGAGCGGAAGTCATTATTTTGATGGGTATTTGATTGATCTGAAAACAGGAAAAAGAACGCTCATTCTTGAAAAGGAAGAATCCAGCATTTCAATTTCTCCTGCAGGAAAATATGTTTATTGGTATGCGGCCAGCGACAGTTCGTGGTATGCATACCTTATTCAAAAAGGCATTAAAACAAAATTGTCTGCTGCAATACCATTTCCTGTATATCAGGAAATTCATGATGTGCCCTCAAATCCTCGTCCTTATGGAATAGCATCCTGGACTGAAAACGATGAATTTATATTGATTTATGATCGCTTTGATATGTGGAAAATCAATCCAATACATCCTCATAATGCATCCAACCTATGCAATTCTTTTGGAAGAAATAACAAAACAAGATTAAGATATGTAAAACTGGATAAAGAGGAGGATTATTTGATCCAGGGTCAGGATTTGGTGTTGTCTGCTTTCGATGAAGAAAGTAAGAAATCCGGTTATTTTCAACTTCAAGGAATGGAAGAATCTGATCCGGAGATCTTGATTTTTGATGATTATAAGATCAGCTATTTAAAGAGATCCGGGAAGGCAAATACCTACTGCTGGTATAAAAGTTCATTTACAGAATGTCCTGAAATTTATATAAGCCTGGATCATTTCAAAACAATTCTAAAACTAAGCGATGCCAATCCTCAGCAGGATGATTATTTGTGGGGAAGTGTAGAGATTATCAAATGGGAAATGGATGATGGAGTTGAAAACCAGGGCTTGCTTTATAAGCCGGAGAATTTTGATCCGCAAAAAAAATACCCGATGATAGTTTATTATTATGAGCGCTATACGGATGGTCTTCACAATTATTATCCTCCAAAACCCAGTCATTCCGTGATATCTTTTCCCTTGTTTACCAGCAATGGCTACCTGGTTTTTATTCCGGATATTCATTATACTAAGGGATATCCCGGAAAATCAGCCTTAAAAACCGTACTTAGCGGAACAAATTACCTCCTGGAATCAGGATTTGTAGATAAAGATAAATTGGGTTTACAGGGTCAAAGTTGGGGTGGGTATCAAACTGCTTATATTGTCACTCAAACCAATTTATTTGCCTGTGCGATGGCAGGTGCCGTTGTCAGCAACATGACCTCTGCATTTGGTGGTATTCGATGGGAATCCGGCAGGAGCAGGATGTTCCAGTATGAGGCAGGGCAAAGCCGAATTGGCTCATCTATTTGGGAAAACCTCGACCTGTATATTGAAAATTCTCCATTGTTTTATGCAGACCAGGTGAACACTCCTGTTTTACTGATGCATAACGACAAGGATGGAGCAGTACCCTGGTACCAGGGTATTGAATTCTTTGTAGCTCTCAGGAGGCTGGAAAAACCGGCATGGATGCTTACCTACAACAAGGAGGCACACAATTTGCGAAAATGGCCTAACAGGATGGATCTAAGTATACGAATGAGCCAGTTTTTTGATCATTACCTGAAGGATCAAGCCCCCCCGGAATGGATGATTGAAGGAATTCCTGCTACTAAGAAAGGAAAGAAATCGGGATATGAACTTATAAAAAAAGAACCATGAAATTCATTTTAACAACCATCTTATCGAGCCTGTTCATTTTCGCCTCAGCACAAGATAAGTCATTGATAAAAGACATCAAAGAGGCAGGAAAATATACAGAGCATGCTCTTTCAAATGCTGAAAATATGCTGGAAAACATTGAAGATGCCTTGAATGCCGTGGATCATGGTGAAGCTCGCCTGTACGTGGAGCAAAGCACTTATGAGCTTGAGAATTTACAAGCATCAGTGGGATATGCTCAGGATGAATTATTGGATATTAATAAAATACCAGATGACAAGGGTGGCATTGACATTAAACTTATGGCCGGAGAGATGGAAGACAAGTGCCTGCTTGCACAATCCTATTCTAATAGTTTGTTTTCCTATTTAAGCGATGCCATGACAGCAACAGATCTGACCTCTCTCCTTTTGAAATTCGGATCGGCCCGGAGCAGCTGTGAAAACATTATAATAGAACTAAAACAAGCCATGGAAATTCATTCTTCTTTAACAGAAATGGTAAACCCGGAAGAGTAGGGTTGAGTTAAATCACAAAAAACAGTAAGGCAGTCGAGAGTTTCTTCAACTTTAACCTATCCTCATTCCTGCAACAACCTTCCACATAGGCGTGATTCCTGCGCAAGCAGGAATCGCATCCTGACCAGCAAGATTCCTTAAAATCCTTGTTCGTTTTTCTTCAATAAGGAAGCCCGATTTACAAAATAACGGTCCGGTTAAAGCTTAATCATTAATTGCCGATAAACATGTCCGCCACGCCAAATACTAAAAACAAACAGTCCGCTGTGCAAAATACCCACATCCATGCTGGAGTTCGAATGATCTAGAAATTCATCCAATTGCAACTTTCCATTCAGATCATGTATTTCAACCCGGGCTGGTTGATTCAATTCATCAGAAAATTGAATGTAAATCAGGTTCATTGCAGGCTGAGGATAGAACGAAAAGGAAAAACCAGTTTTTGCTTCAGTAACTGAAAGAGGTGGGCAATTTTGGATTATCTGCCAAACCTCCTGCCGGATATCAAGAAACATATCAAATAAAAACTCTCCCGGACATTCAGTAGCACAGCCATCACGGTGGCCGCAAATAACTGGAAGGTAGTTTGTTGTCCCTCTCGGATGAATTGAACTGTCCAGGGGATTAAGACCATCTTTATGTAACTTCCAGCTTAAAAGTCTGATCCCTGTTTCGACTGCTGTGTCAGGAGGAGCCTCATCCGTATAAGTTCCCATGATGGCAATTCCCATGGTGTTTGAGTTTTTCGCACAAAAATGAGCTCCTTTTACAAAATCTTCTTCCACCTGTCCCTGTCCGTCCCGGCCATCATACAAACTCCCATCCCTTGCAATCACATAGTTATAACCAATATCGTCCCATCCATTGGTTTCTGTATGGTAAATATAAATGGTCCGTATAGCGGATAAAGGATCGGTGTTGCTGTTCGATCCTGCTGTATGATGAATTACAATATGGTCGGTTTCTGTATAGGTGGGTAATACTGTTGGAGCGGGTAAGCCCGCTCTCCAGGCACTCTGGTCAATGCTTATTGGTTTTGAACAATCTGAAGAATCGGCATTTGCGTGCTTTTTTTTTTGAGGCTTAGCGGGACTTCCAGCATGGTAAAAATGCAGCATCATTTTACCTGAAGAAAGAGTTGTATAAAGCTGAAAGCTTGAAATGGCCGGGTCAAATAATATCAATTCTGAAACCAGGTACAAGCCTTCATATTTGGTTTCTTTATCGTGTGTATTGGGATGAATATCTTTCCTGTCATGTCCGTTAAGGATATATGTTCCTTCAAAGCTTTCATCCAGTTCAAGTTGGAAAGACATTCCTGTTATGGACAGGGGAAGTAGAATGGTCGTGAGTTTTCCGCTGTCAATTTCAAGGGAATACACATGAAAATAATCCCCTTTTGATTCGAGATGAGTTAATTGCTGCGCAAATAAACCCAATGGAAAAAACAAAAAACACGCTATTCTAAATATCCCTTTTATCATTATTCAACTGTCCACTTATAACTTTTAACCTTTAACTTTTCACTTTCATTCCTCTCCACCAAATACTTTCCATCCCTGCGCTTTTAATTCATGTTCGCCTCCTGATTTGGAAATCAGCTTACATCCAAAATCCTCATCGGTCATATGACCAATTGGTGTAAAATCCGGATGATCCTTAATTTTCTCAAATTCTTCGACCGGCAGGGTAAATAGCAACTCATAATCTTCCCCTCCACTTAATGAACAGGTAGTGGGATCCAGATTAAGTTCTCGTGCGGTATGGTATGTGGATGGATCAATTGGTATTTTATCCTCGAACAGCTTGCAACCCAGTTTAGACTGTTTACTAATGTGAAGTATTTCAGAACTTAAACCGTCAGAAATATCTATCATTGCTGTGGGTTTAATATGTAATTCCCTGAAATTTTTCACGATATCCATGCGGGCTTCCGGCCTGAGATGTCTTTGTAGAACATAGTCATAACCCTCCAGTTTGGGTTGCATTTTTTTATCTTCCAGGTAAACATGTTTTTCACGTTCCAGGATAAGAAGTCCGGTATATGCCGCTCCAAGGTCTCCTGTAACGCATAGGACATCATTCTTTTTTGCTCCGTTTCTGTAAACGATATCTTTTTTGGAAGCATGCCCCATAGCAGTTACATTAATCACTAGTCCACTTCCTATGGTGGTGGTATCACCCCCGACAAAATCAACGCTATAATACTCACAGGCAGCCAGCATGCCACTGAATAATAAATCCAGCATTTCAATTGAAAAATGATTACTTATGGCAACCGAAACCAATACCTGCCCAGCCATTCCATTCATCCCGTAAATGTCTGAAATGCCTGCAACAATAGATTTATATCCTAAATGCTGAAGAGGAGTATAAAGCAAGTCAAAGTGAACATTGCTCACCAGCATATCTGTTGAAACCAGTGTTTGCTTATTTTTATAATCAATTACAGCACAATCGTCACCTCCAGCTTTCAAAGTCGAGGAATTGCTGATCTTAATTTGTTCAGTAAGCCTGTCTATCAGGCCAAATTCACCAAGTTCATTAATGGGGGTAAAGTTGATTTCGCTCACAATTAATTTTTGGGCAAAGATACAAAACCCTGACAGGGTTCCGAACCCTGTCAGGCTTATCATTTATGGTAAACTGTTCTTGAATGAAATATAGCTCAAAGAATCCCAATCTCCTTCAACAGAACCCAGATCCATCCATTTATTATTTATGTTTTCGATTCGGTTTGCATCAGAGGGGTGGGTGCTTAAAAAAGGAATGTTCGTTCCACTGCTGTCCCCCTCATGTAATTTTTCAAAAAATCCTGCTACACCACGTGCATCATAATGAGATGGATTGAGATAGACAACTGAATAGGCATCTGCATCATTTTCATTGCTTCGGCTGAATGCAAGGACCAGGAGGGAGGCTGTTACCTGTGCAATTAGTCCTGGATCATTACCTGTAATAAGTGAAAGCAAAACGGAAACTCCATATGCTTTTGTCAATTGGCTGGTTGAATGTCTTCGTGCGGCATGTGCCATTTCATGTCCCAGAACACCTGCAAATTGAGCTTCATTGTCCAGGTAGTTAATTAAACCAGTGTACACATAAATATAACCACCGGGTGCGCAAAATGCATTTAACACATCATCATTAATTAATTTGCATTCCCAATTAAATTCGTCTGCATAGCCCACTTTTCCGGATGCAAGGATGGTGTCTCTTATTCTTCTCAGGTGTTTATATGCATCAGGATAAGCTGTTTCGCTGAGGATTGGGTAAGTGGCCGGATCACTTTCTATTTCGTCTTTCACCTGCAAGCCAAGTGTTTTATCATCCTCCACTGTAAAAATATTAATGGGTTCGTCTTTATTGCAATTGGTAAAGAATACAACTACAATAAATAATAAAGGTGTAATTTTAAGAATTGTTTTCATTTTCAATTATTTTTGGCAGTTTAGTCAATTTGAATGCCAAATTTTAACATATCAAAATTCGTTAATAATTCTGATTAACTAATTATTTAAGGGTTTTTGTTAAAGTAAGACTGCAATAATTCTGCTTTTTGCTTTCCAACAAGGGAAACCAATTCTTCAAAAGAGGAATTTTTAACACCTTTTACAGATTTGAAATGACTTAAAAGTTTTTGTGAAGTAACCTTGCCAATGCCCTCAATACTCGAAAGCTCCGTGATTAATGTACCACGAACCCTTCTTGATCTGTGATGAGTGATACTAAATCGATGGGATTCATTTCTTAGTTGCTGTATTAATCGGTTTGTTGGGGATTTTTTATCAATACCAAGTGGCAGGCTATCACCTACTTTATAAATTTCTTCCAGTTTTTTAGCAATACCTACCATTTCTACCTGATCCTCAATTCCTAGTGCGACAAGGCTTTTATAAGCAGAACTCACCTGCCCCTTTCCTCCATCCACAACAATCAAATCAGGTAGTTTTTCTCCCTCATCCAGCAACCGCCTGTACCTCCTGTAAATTACTTCTTCCATGGATGCAAAATCATCAGGACCTTCCACGCTTTTTATATTATAATGGCGATAAGCACTTTTAAATGGTTTTGCGTTTTTAAAAACAGTAAGGGCTGCGACCGGGTAGGATCCCTGCATGTTGGAGTTATCGAAACACTCGATTACAATGGGAACTTTCTTCAGGATCAAATCTTTTTGCACCTGTTTTAACAAGCCTAATGAGCGTTGACCTTTATCCTGTTGAAGAATTTTTCTTTCCTGCAGATCCTTGTAATAGAACCATGCGTTTTTATAGGATAACTCCAGTAGTTTTTTCTTGTCTCCGGTTTTAGGAACATGATACTTTAAAGAAGGATCCTTAAAATCTAATTCAATGGGGACTATAATTTGCTTTGAATCGCTTCCAAATCGTTCACGAAATTCTGTAATGGCCAGCATTAATATTTCCTCCTTGCTTTCATCCAATGCCTTTTTATACTCGACTGTGTCCGTTTGAATTATGGCCCCGTTAGTGATCCGAAGATAATTTACAATAGCCACATTTTCAGCAGAGTATATGGAGAACACATCTATATTCGACAATTTTGGATTAACAACTGTTGACCTGGCTTCATAAGACTGCAATGCATCCAATGTTTGTTTTAGTCGATTGGCTTTTTCAAATTCAAGATTAGAAGATACTTCGTTCATTTGTTCTTTAACAAAATCAATAACAGAAGCGGTTTTTCCTTTCAGAATTCGACGGACACAATCAATATTGATCAAGTAATCTTCTTCGTTCTGAAAGGATTCACATGGACCTTTGCATAAATTAATGTGATAACTTAAGCATACTTTGTATTTTCCGGATTGAATATGCTCTTCTGCCAGGTTGAATTTGCATGTCCTCAGATAAAAGTGTTTTTGTAAAAGCTCCAGGAGGATATTTTTGTTTAAGCCGGATACGAATGGACCAAAATATTCACTGCCGTCGCGCAGCATGGTTCGGGTTGAAAAAACCCGGGGAAAGCGTTCGTTCTTAATCGCGATAAAAGGGAATGTTTTACCATCTTTCAAGAGCACATTGTATTTAGGCTGGTATTTTTTAATGAGGGAATTCTCGAGCAATAGGGCTTCTTGTTCACTCTCAACAACCGTATAATCTATCTGGAATATATGAGAGATCAATATCTTAATACGGGCACTTAGCCCTTCATTAGTGGTAAAATAGGAAGCGACTCTTTTCTTAAGATTTTTTGCTTTTCCAATGTAAATGACTTCATTTAGTTTGTTTGAAAACTTATAAATGCCAGGCTTGTTTGGCAACAGCTCTATTTGTTTATTGAAGTCATGCATTTATTCCACCAGGCCATTAAATTCTTCTTCCTGCTCATATTTTGAGCAATCCAGTTCTACAGGCAGCTCTTCTTCTGGTATGTCGAAATCACTTTTCTTGTAGCCCAGGGTAGAATCGGCATATGTTTTCTGCATAAACAGGGCCCAAACCGGAAGAGCCATGCTGGCACCCTGGCCCAAATCTGTTCTCCTGAAGTGAACACTTCTGTCTTCAGCTCCAACCCAGCATCCTGCTGTAATTTCAGGAGTGGTCCCAATAAACCAACCATCTGAATTATTCTGTGTGGTACCGGTTTTACCTCCGATTTGATTGGTGAAATTATAACGATAGCGCAAACGCACTCCTGTTCCATAACCCCGAGTTACTGCTTGCAACATATCCAACATCACATAATTATAGGTATTCTTCAAAACTTCCACTTCACGAGCAACATATTCTTTTATCGTATTTCCGTTTTTATCTTCAATCCTGGTTATAAAGGTTGGTTCAACCCAGGTTCCATTATTTCCATAAGTATTAAATGCACCTACCATTTCAAATACGGAAACATCCGGCGTGCCAAGGCTAAGGGACGGATAAGGATCCATGTTGCTGATGTCAATACCCATATTGGAAATCAACTTTAAAACGGCTTCCGGCCCTACTTCTTTCATTACAAAAGCAGTAATGCAGTTGACAGACCTGGCCATACCCTCTTTTAGTGACATCATGCCCCCGTATTTATTATCCGAATTTTTAGGTTTCCAGTTGTCAAAATCAGGGAATACATATTGCACATTCGGCACCTTCCTGCAAGGGGAATAGGCCTCCATAATTCCTACAGTATATACAAAGGGTTTGAATGTAGAGCCTACCTGCCTTTTGGCTTTTTTATTTACATGATCATATTTGAAATACCTATAGTCAATTCCCCCAACCCATGCTTTGATCTGTCCGCTCCTGGTGTCCATGGCCATAAATCCAGGATTAAGGAAATATTTGTAATAGTGGATAGAATCCCAGGCACTCATTTCTTTTTCGATATCCCCATCATAAGAAAATACCTTCATTTTTCTTTTGATATGGAAATTTTCCAGTATCTCTTCCCAGCTTTTCCCCTCTGCAATGAGGGAACGATAACGGTCGGTTTGTTTAATGGCTCTATGAATAATAATTTCAATTTCTTTTTCACTCAAATGACTAAATGGTGCATTTTTACGTCCTTTCCAATGCTTAAAGAATGACTCTTGTAAACTTTTCATATGTTCATGCGTAGCCTCTTCCGCATAAGTTTGCATTCGACTATCTATTGTGGTATATATTTTAAGGCCGCTTGAATAGAGATCGTAGCCATTTTCCGAGCACCATTCTCTCAGATCCATTCTTAAAAATTCCCTAAAATACCTGGCCAGGCCCCGGTTATGACTTTCAACTTTATAATCCAGTTTGATGGGTAGATCAATAAGCGAATCAAATTCAGTTTGTGATTTTATAAATCCGTATTTATACATCTGCCCCAATACAACATTTCTCCTGCTTTTTGAATTTTCAGGGTTCAGATATGGATTATACCTTGTTACAGCCTTTAGGACACCAACCAGTGTAGCCGCTTCCTGAATATTCAGTGAGTCAGGAAGTTTATTAAAATAAGTTTTTGAAGCTGCTTTAAGACCCCATGACTGGCTGCCAAAATCAACCGTATTTAGATACATGGTAATGATTTCCTGCTTGGTGTAGTAACGCTCAAGCCTAACGGCAATTACCCATTCCTTCATTTTCTGCACTATTTTTTGAAATAGTGTGTTAAAATATTTACGATGAAATAGATTTTTAGCCAATTGTTGGGAAATTGTACTTGCTCCGCGATTTTGTCCACGTATTAAATAGTAAGGGATAGAAAGAGTCCCTCTTAAATCTATTCCGGAATGTTTTTTAAAACGAACGTCTTCTGTCGCTATTAATGCATTAAAAACAAGAGGATTGATTTCATCATAGGCCACTTTTGACCGGTTTTCATTAAAAAATTTCCCCAGTAAAACGCCATCTGAAGAATAGATTTCTGTAGCAAGAGGAGAATCGGGATTTTCAAGTTGATGAGCGTCCGGAAGTTTCCCGAAAACACCCATCACAATACCCAGGATAAACAAATTAAAGAGGATAAAGAAAAAGCCGATGATTGCCCAAAACCATTTAACAAAATGTTTGTAATTTCTTTTCTTTTTCTTGGCGTTTTTTTTCATTTGTCTTTGTGCACTTTATTGAATTCCACCTACAAAATTAATTAAATATAATGTAAGCGACAGGATTTTAAAAACGCTGGCACAGGGAGTAGGATTGAAATACTATTTGAAATATAAATTCATAAAGAATTTCAGATAATCTTTTTGATTCTTTTCTGTTAATAAAATCGTGAAATTCTCCTGGCTAATAACTGCTATTTCCGGATTTCTGTTTTTAATTTTTACCAGGAAAGAAGCATCAGTCTTGATCCCATTATAATATTTCATTGCCGCAGAAATTTCGTCAAATTGCTGGACAAGTAAAAGCATGATCTGCTCATCTAAAATGACCGTATTGATTGAAAGATTTTGCAGACTGTAATATTCCAGGTTATAATCTGAAAAAGCAGTTTTTAAGTTTCCGGTATTCACTTTTCTGCTATCAAAGAAGTAGGCGAAATAATAAGGTGAATTGGTGTTTTCTTCATAAGGTGTTTTTAACATAAAAGAATCCATAATGGTTTCTTTCTTAGCGGATTCTTCATGGACAGCTGTCACCGAAAACTCTCCATTTAAGTATTTAATCATATTTTCTGCATGATCATTAATTTCTTTGTTTTTATTCGTCTTTTGAAAATTTATCAATAATTCAATAAACTCCTTATTTGATTTGCTTTTCCCTGAGCATAAAATCCCCAGGTAATTAAATTGAGCATTCTTGAAATTGCCGGGGTATTCCTTATTGCTGATCTCAACATTTTTACTTAATTTGTCACAATCTCCTTTCAGATAAAGCTGGTAACTTTCATTGTATAGCTCTTTAATTTCTTTGCTTTTCACGGTTGCCAATCGTGTAAAATAATCGGGATCCTCAACGAGTATGGAATAATCACTATTGGGGTATTTCGTCAAAATCGTGTCTTTGTGGGCTTGTTTTAATGAAGCATTAAGGGGGGAATTGTAAATATTGAAAAGTGTGTAATGAGTTTGAGCATCGTACTTTGAATTTGGATATCTTTCAATCAAATTTTCATAAGCCACAGAAGAATTGTTGGTATCAGCTAATTGGTCCAAATAAATGTCTCCGATTTTTTTCAATGCCTCAAGTATCCTTTTATGTGAAGCTTCTACCTGGCTTTCTGTAAAAGGAATATCCATGTAATATTTTTGTTTTGGTTTGGGAATGCTTTTAAGTTGTTCACCGATGAATTTCTTTTCTTCCTCCGTCAAGACGGCTTCGATAACTTCTTCAATCTCAGAACTATCCACACTGATGCCTTCTTCAGATAAATTCCCTAATTTTTTCTTTCTCCTCCAGTCGTCTTCCAGTTTTCTCTTTCCCCATTTTACAGCAAACTCTGATTTTCCAAGTTCTACGGCAGATTTATTATAAAAATACCACTCACCGGAGGTGGAAAGACTTCCAGGTATTCCCGGAGGCTGCATCAAGTTTCTGTTCTGACCCATCATGACATCCCGATTGTATCTCATTTCCTGCTCTTCCTGTATTTTTTTCTGTTGCGCTGCAAGTGCTATTTCGCGCTTAGCGGTTTCCTCAGCCTGCCACACTAAATTAATCAGGCTGTCCCTGGACTTTGTGGACAATGAAGCCAAATAAAGCAAGCTATCCTCTGTTTCAACAGTTACCAGGTGTTTAACAAGTTCGCTTAGAACCATGCTGGTTTTTTTAAGATCACCATATCCAGCATAATCTTCGTTCAGAAAAGTGGAAGAACTATCGTAATAGGCCTTTGAAAGCAAATAATTGGGTTCATCAAAATAGAATTCTGCCAGTTTCAAATAGGCAAAAGCTTTCTGATTGTCATTATTTTTATTGTATTTAAGGCTTAACCTTAAATTTTCTTCAGCTGCTTTTGTGTTGCCAATTTTCAAATCAATTAATGCAATCTCAAAATATATTTGATCCAAATACTGGATGTTTTTATCATCTTTTAGCATCTTATAAAGACGGGCCTTAATGGATTTGGCGGTTTTTTCATCAATGACTTCAAAACATCGGGAAACTTCAATTTTTGCATTGAAAGCCATATCATAAGGGGGATTTTTTTTGATTACTTTCTCATAATTCTTGATGGCCTTATCAAAATCTCCTGAAGCTTGAAATACCTGAGCTAGAATAAAAGAGTAACGGGTTTTATATTCTTTCTTTTTTTCAATCATTATGGCTTCTTCCAAATTGCTAATGGCCGATACATAATCCTTTTGATTGATATTAAGGTAAGCCTCCAGCAGGTGTAAATCTTTTTTTAATTTACCAGGAAGGCCCTGCATGCTTTTAATTTGAGAAACCAGGGCTATTGCCTGTTCGTATTTTTTTAATTGGTAATTGCATTTTGCCAGCCATACCATGGATTCAAACGCTAAATCTGAATTTTCGTATTCGCTCATAACATATTGAAAAGTTTCAATAGCCGAGAAATAGTCTCCTTTATAAAAGTAGGCGCGTGCAATCAAATAGTAACTATCATCAATCCAGTTACTCATTTTGTGCTTATCCAGGATTTTAGTACACTTCTTTATGATTTCATCAGCATCAGTACCATTGGATTTTGCAATGGCTTCATCTGGGAACCTGAACACATTTAAAATCAGGTTATAATCATCTACGTAAGATTCTTCTGTATTCTGAATGACAGATAAATATCTTTCATGTGCATTGAAATAAATATTGTAACGAGCAGTTAGATTGTGAAAGAATTTTGCCATTGCTGAGTCCTGTACTGCAAGGCAACCGCTTAGCAGGATTGCTAAAAAAGGAAGTGTTAGAAAAAATATTTGTTTAAATCGGACTGGCACAATTTGATTTTGTTAATAGTAACTAACTTTGAAACAGCAAAAATATTTTAATTTTAGCAAAAAGTCACCGAAAAGACAAGATGATTAAGGCCAAACAAAAAAGTTTTCTTCAAAAGCTCAAAAGAAAATATCGACTGGTTGTTCTTTCAGAAGAAAGTCTGGAGGAAAGGGCCTCATTTAGTCTTTCAAGGGTCAATGTATTATTAGTGAGCAGTCTTGTGGTTTTATTGGTTTCAATTGGTGTTTACAGTTTAATTTCTTTTACTTCATTAAGGGAATATGTTCCCGGCTATGCAGATTTCGATACAAGGAATGAGTTTGCTGTGAATGCAAACAAAATTGATTCATTGGAACAAACTATTGATCAGCAATATGAGAAGAATCAAATACTCGCCAATATTCTCAGTGGCAATGTGGAAGAATATTCCAAAGAGCATTATCGTTTTAAAGATTCACTGGATGTTAAAGAAGGAACAAAACCATTGGCCAAATCAAAGGAGGACTCCATATTGCGAGCAGAATTTGAAAAAGACGAATCTTTTAATGTGTTTTTTGATGAAGATGAGCAAGTTGATCAAAACATCAAAAACATTTTGTTTTTTCCACCTGTTCGAGGAATTATTACTGAAAAATTCAGTTTAATAAATGGCCATCAGGCTGTAGACATTGCCTCATCACCCAGTGCAGGCATAAAAGCCGTTTTGGAAGGAACAGTGATTTACTCTGACTGGAATGTAAATACTGGATACACCGTGGTCATGCAGCACAAAAAAAATCTCATTTCAGTCTATAAGCACAATTCTGTGTTATTAAAAAAAATTGGTAATTTTGTCCAAGCTGGAGAAACAATAGCCATCATAGGGGAATCTGGAGAATTGAGCCAGGGACCTCATTTGCATTTTGAGCTTTGGTATGATGGAAATCCTGTTGATCCTGAAAAATATATTGCATTTTAATAATAGATTAAACCAAGTTGTCAGATGAAAAGAAATGTTGAAGTAAATACAAATTCATTTAGTACAATAAATGCATCTACTAGAATTGTTGGAGAAATTCATTCTGACTCAGATTTGAGAATAGACGGAAATGTGGAGGGAAATATCCAATCGAAAGCAAAAACAGTATTAGGTGAGAGTGCGTATATTAAAGGAAATATCAATTCTCAAAATGCTGATGTTTCATGCACGGTTATAGGGAACTTATATATTGAAGACCTTTTGAAGCTTAATTCAACGGCCAATATTAAAGGAGATATCTTTACAAATAAGCTTATTGTTGAAAATGGTGCTGTATTTTCAGGTCGATGTGAAATGGGCAAGAATATGAATCTTAATGATGTAGTAAAGCCAGAAAACAGCTTATTTTCTAAAACTACTGAGAAAATTGAGGAAAATCAAGAATAAGCAACCCTTCTACATAAAATATATTTCTCTTGGGGTTCAAATACTGGCCACGGTACTACTGGGTGTTTTGCTTGGCCAGTGGCTGGACAGGCACTTCATGACCAATAACAGCATGTATACAATTATTTTTTCAAGCCTGATGATTATCGTAGCTTTGGTTCAGCTGATTCGTACATTTTTAAAATAATTATTGATTCAGTGCATTTTTTTTCGATTATTTTTGCCATTATATGCTAAACAAATTCATTAACACATTTTTTCAAATCATTAATAAGCATATCTTTTATGTACCTGGTTTTTTTAAAAAGGTTCAGCATCTTTAGCCTGATCGCAGGAATTTTGTTATCCATACCCGTTGTTGCCTTTCTCGAACCCAAACTACAATTAGGCGTACTGGGCAATTACCTGATTTTTTTTGTACTGGTGCTGGTCTCAGGACTTATTTTACTTTATGTCCTGATGAAAGACAGCAGGAACTTTCAAACCTACACTTTAGCTGCTATGTTTATTAAAATGTTGATAGCCATTGTGTATTTTTATTTCGTGTTTGAAACCTTTAAAAATGATCTATTAATATTTGTCGGGAGTTTTTTTCTCAGTTACCTGTTATTTACTATTTTCGAGGTCTCTTTTTTAGTGCGTTTTTTGCGAAAAAAGACTGAAAAAGCAGTAGATAGTTAAACATGTATATCAAAATAAGACAAATATTAATTGCATTTATTCTTGCAAATCCGCTTTTACTTACAGCATCAGGTGGTGAAAAGAACTCAAAAGACTTTAACCTGGTTAATTTTGCACTTCATCATATTGCTGATTCCTATTCCTGGGATTTTTATGAGAAACAAGATGGAAGTAAAGTAGGTATTCAGCTGCCCAGAGTTTTTATTAATTTAAAAGAAAAAGAACTGAACATCTTTGCTTCTACTCATCATGCTGAAGAAGCTGGATATGTCGAGGAATATTTGTATAATCCGGAAGCCTTACATGGAAAAATGCTGATTCCCGGGGCTGAATTTGAGTTGAAAGAATTAACAGACAATATTCATCTCGAAAAAGATTCTCTGAAAAAGAAAGAATTAGAAGTACAATTAAATGCTTTGATTACCAAATCCAAGCCACTGGATTTTTCGATTACAAAGAATGTGTTATTTATGGTCTTTGCCGCTATCTTATTACTATGGATATTTATAAGTGTCGCAAAAAAATATAAACAAAATCCAAATTCTGCACCGCGGGGCTTACAAAGTGCCCTGGAGCCCATCATTGTGTTTGTCAGAGATGAAATTGCAAAAACCTATATACCCCATAAATACGAAAGATATTTACCATTATTACTGAACTTCTTTTTCTTTATTTGGATTTTGAACATGATGGGATTGATCCCGTTTTCGAGCAATGTAACAGGGAATTTTTCTGTAACAGCATCATTGGCACTTATTACTTTTTTTGCAACCAATTTAAGTGCAAAAGGATCTTATTGGAAGCATATTTTTTGGTTTCCCGGAGTTCCCATATTTGTAAAACCCATCATGCTGGTCGTTGAGTTTGTAAGTGTATTTACCAAACCATTTGCTCTCATGATTCGTTTGTTTGCAAATATCACTGCAGGGCATTTAGTGATTTTATCCTTTATTTCACTCATCTTTATTTTTGGAAAAATGGGAATGTCGCCCGGGGCTGGATGGGCTACTTCATTCATTTCAGTAATTTTTGCCTTGTTTATCGACTTTATTGAGATTTTAATTGCATTATTACAAGCATATATTTTTACAACTTTATCAGCCTTGTTTATTGGACAGGCTGTCGAAACTGAACATTAATATTTAAACAATAAAAACATGATACTTTTAGATTTAGGATTTGGATTAGGCGCTGGTTTAGCTGCTGGATTAGCCGTACTTGGTGCAGGCATTGGAATTGGACAGATTGGAGGGAATGCTGCTCAGGCGATTGCCCGCCAGCCGGAAGCTTCGGGAAAAATAAATGCAGCAATGATTATCACTGCAGCTATGATCGAAGGTGTTGCACTTTTTGGAGTTGTACTCGGAGTCATCATTATTGGGAAAGCCTAGTTTTTGAAAAAATTGCATTGCTGCTTTACCTGGACTTTTAAAGACAGGTGATGGAGTGATTAAATTATAAAACTTATTCACATGTTAATACTCAATGCATTGCTAACCCCTAACATCGGGTTGATGTTCTGGACCATAGTGATTTTTTTGATCTTGCTTTTTTTGCTGAAAAAGTTTGCATGGAAACCCATCACAGAAATGTTGAAATCCCGTGAGGAAAGTATTGATGAAGCTTTGAAACAAGCTGTTAAAGCTCGTGAAGAAGTAGACACCCTCATGGCAAAGAACTTTGAATTAATAGCAGAAGGGCAGAAAGAACGGGATACCATCATTAAGGAGGCGAAAGAGCGAAGTGATGAAATTGTCAATCAAGCCAAAGAAGATGCCAGGAAAGAGGGAAAACGACTTATTGATGATGCAAATGAAATGATCAAAAGAGAGCGACAACAAACAGTTCGGGATATTAAAAGTGAAATTAGTGCATTGGTCATCGAAACAGCATCCCTCATTATAAAGAAAGAACTTTCATTTAAGGAAGAGCACCAGCAGCTCATTGAAAGTAAAATTAAGGAGCTTCAATAAATGACACAGAGCAGGGCAATATCAAGATATGCAGAAGCTTTTTTTATGTTCGCAAAGGATGAAGCGTTTTTAGATAAAGCTTATTCCGATGCACAACGGATACTTGAGATTTTTTCAGGCCATCGCGAATTGACCGTGTTTTTAAAAAATCCGGTAATAAAAGCAGATAAAAAAGCTGCAGTAATTGATAAAGTCTTTCAAAAGCATGTGTCGTCGAAAACACTTGCTTTTATGCACCTGATCGTTGCAAATAGCAGGGAAAACCTGCTCATTGAAATTTTCAAGCAATTTAATAAGCTTTTCTTTGAGCATCATCATATTGTGGATGCTGAAATTGTAACAGCTGTGCCAATAAAAGAGGGAACTATTGAAAATCTTAAATCATTCATCAGCAAACTCAGTGGGTATAAACAAGTAGAACTGAAAAACAAGGTGGATGAGAAAATCATTGGAGGTTTTTCGTTAAAATATAATGACAAACTTCTGGATGCCAGTGTTTTGCATGAGCTGGATCGAATACGAAAAGAAATATCTAATTAAGTAAAAAATCATTTATGGCAGATATAAATCCAAGTGAAATTTCATCTATTCTGAGAAAGGAACTTTCAGGATTTGATTCAAAAACAGAACTTGAAGAAGTTGGTTATATACTCGAAATTGGAGATGGAATTTCCCGGGTATATGGTTTGAATTCTGTAGCCGCTGGTGAATTGGTAGAGTTTTCAACAGGAGTTAAAGGCGTGGTTCTGAATCTGGATGAGGATAATGTAGGTGTGGTTATGATGGGTTCTTCAGACGGACTCAGGGAGGGTGATGTCGTTAGAAGAACAGAACGGATAGCTTCCGTCATGGTGAGTGAAGAGATGCTTGGGAGAGTGGTTAATTCACTGGGAGAACCCATTGACAATAAAGGTCCGATAGGAGGAGAGAAATTTGAAATGCCACTTGAAAGAAAAGCTCCCGGGGTTATTTTCAGGCAACCTGTTTCTGAACCCCTGCAAACAGGAATTAAAGCCATAGATGCAATGATTCCTATTGGTAGGGGACAAAGAGAACTGATAATCGGAGACCGGCAAACCGGAAAATCAACCATTGCAATTGATACCATCATTAACCAAAGAGAAAATTACGAAAAAGGGGAGCCAGTTATTTGTATCTATGTGGCCATTGGTCAAAAAGAATCCAATGTAGCCAAACTGGTAAAAACACTGGAAGAATTTGGGGCAATGGCTTACACGGTCATTGTTGCTGCTTCTGCAGCAGAGCCTGCACCTTTGCAATTTTATGCTCCTTATGCAGGTTGCTCCATCGGGGAATATTTTCGTGATACAGGAAGACCTGCACTAGTGATTTATGATGATTTATCGAAACAAGCAGTCTCCTACAGGGAGGTGTCCTTATTATTGAGAAGACCCCCGGGGCGTGAAGCATACCCGGGTGATGTGTTTTATCTACACAGCCGTTTATTGGAAAGAGCATGTAAGGTCATTGCATCTGATGAAGTAGCTTCTAAAATGAACGATATTCCCGATTCCATTAAGGGCAAAGTAAAGGGAGGGGGTTCTTTAACTGCATTACCCATTATTGAAACCCAGGCCGGTGATGTTTCAGCCTATATTCCCACCAATGTCATTTCCATTACAGATGGACAGATTTTTCTGGAGTCAAATCTTTTTAATTCTGGAGTCAGACCGGCAATTAATGTAGGTATTTCTGTTTCCAGGGTGGGAGGAAATGCCCAGATAAAAGCGATGAAAAAAGTAGCAGGAACATTAAAGCTCGACCAGGCCCAATACCGTGAGCTGGAAACATTTGCCAAGTTTGGGTCTGACCTGGACTCATCCACCAAGGCGGTTATTGCAAAAGGAGAGCGAAATGTTGAAATATTGAAGCAAAACCGCTATAGCCCTGTCTCAATAGAAAATCAAATTGCTATTATCTTCCTGGGGACTAGCGGATTATTGAGTAAGATCCAGGTGAAAGATGTGATTGAGTTTGAAGAAGAGTACCTGGAAGTTTTGGCGAGCAAAAACAAAGATGTTCTTGAATTATTGAAACAAGGAAAAATTGATGACAGGATACGGGACCTTTTAAGAGAGGTAGCCAAAAGTATTGAACCCAAATACCTGAAACAATAAAGGGTGATTTAGTATATGGGAAACCTGAAAGAAATAAGAACAAGAATAGGATCTGTAAAATCAACACAACAGATCACACGTGCAATGAAAATGGTTTCAGCTGCTAAATTCAGGAAAGCGCAGGATGCTATTTTGAAAATCCGTCCTTATGCAAACAAAATAAATGAAGTTATTATACCCATTGCAGAAGGAATGGAAGACCTTTCTTTTAATCCCTATTTTCAGGAAAGGGAAATCAACAAAGTTTTAATCATACCGATTACTTCCGACAAAGGTTTGTGTGGATCATTCAATAGTGTCGTAGTGCGAGAAGCAGTTGCATTAATAGATTCCTATGGCACCCAGGTTGACCTGATTTGCCTGGGGAAAAAGAGCTAT
Organism: Bacteroidota bacterium; assembly: GCA_016776505.1. Lineage (GTDB taxonomy): Bacteria > Bacteroidota > Bacteroidia > CAILMK01 > JAAYUY01 > JABINZ01. The sequence goes on along the minus strand of JADHTG010000004.1, from coordinate 4,193 downwards.
GATTTTTTTTCCAAATCACCCAAAGGATATCATGTTATTGATAAATATGTTGATTTGACATCAAATGTTAGTTATGATGAGGTGGAAAAAATAGCCGACAGCATATTAACTGCCTTTGCTGAAAAAGAATATGACGAAATCCGATTAATTTATAATGCATTTACAAACCCAGCTGTTTATACCATTACAAATGATAAATTTCTTCCCATTGAGTCCCTGTCAGAAAAAGAGAATCCAGCAGGTGACACAAAACAATTTCAGCATAATTTTATTTTCGAACCATCTGAACGAATCATTATCAACGAGCTGATCCCCACTTCTCTAAAGATTAAATTCTTCAGAACAATCCTTGAATCAAATGCTTCTGAACACGGGGCTCGTATGACCGCGATGGATAAAGCCACAGAAAATGCTGAAGAGCTACTGGCTGAACTCAAATTGACTTACAATAAAGAAAGACAGGCCTCCATTACAAAAGAAATTCTTGAAATCGTAGGAGGTACAACCCTGTAATCACAATTCAAAAAGAGATTTCAAATTTTTCCACAGCACATTCTTCTTCTCTTTACTCATAGCAATATCAGTCAGACTCCAGTCAACACATAAATAATCCTGTCCGTTTTTGTGAGTGATTTTATTCTTTGGAAAATCCTGGACAAGAGATGAAGAGAGACCAAACGCAATGATTTTGTTTTCGGGGAGTTTTTCACCCACCTGGGAAATATTTTTTTTCTGGGTATTGTGCAAATTGATCAAAGCGATCGATTCCAAACTCAAACCGACAGCGACTAGTATTTTATCCAGGAATAATCGATCTTTGACACTTATCCATTCTTCATCCGAATACTGAACGCAGACAGCCACTTTGGAGCTATTACTTCCTTTGAAAAGGATATCAGAAACAAAAGCTTCTTCGGCTTCTTCCACTTTTGAAATAGCCTCTTTTTCTTCTTCTATTTCGTATGGATCCAGATACTTATCAATTATTAATCCCTCGTTTAAAAAGCTTGCCAAAAAAACCAGATCATCCTTATTCATTTCCATATGTGATTAACAATTATTTAAAATGTGCACACGAACGAAGTTATATATTATTCGATTAAATTTGTGCTATTGTTTAAAATTGTGCGACACCACGCGCTATTGCAAATCAATGCGATATCAACATGTCAGAGAATATTACTGTTTTTGATAAAGATTTCGAACTATTTATCGAGCAGGATAAAATATTAATAAGAGTTTCAGAACTTGCTTCCCAGATTAATAGGGATTATGCTGGCAAAGAGGTCCTCTTTTTGTCCATATTAAATGGAAGTTTCTTTTTTACTTCTGATCTTCTGAAAGAAATTCATCTCCATTGTGAGCTGTCTTTTGTCAAACTGGCTTCTTATCAAGGTTTAAATTCATCAGGTAAAGTGAAAGTATTAATCGGCCTGATGAAAAGCCTAAAAGATAAAAATGTAATTATTCTGGAAGATATTGTTGATTCAGGAAGAACCATGAAAGAGATGTTGAATTCATTGGCAGAGCATGATCCAGCGAGTATTAAAATTGCTACCTTGCTTTTCAAGAAGGAAGCACTTATCGAAAAGATTGATCCTGATTACGTGGGATTTGAGGTTCCTGACAAATTCCTGGTGGGCTATGGATTGGATTATAATGAACAAGGAAGAAACCATCCTTCCCTTTATGTCTTGAAGGAAGATTAATCCGCTGGTTATAATGAAAAAGACTGGTGCAACCATTAGATCTAAAATCTCGTCTAACATGGTAATGGCCAGTTTTTTACCTGATTATTATTTGCTGAAATACTTTGACAATACTATTAATTGACTAATTTTGAGATTAATTTAGTGCATGTTTATAATTCCAATGTAATTTGTATTCTGTATATGCATTAAAAATCAACTTGTTAAAAACAAAGAATACATATAAAAAGATTAAAGAATTAAAATTTAAACCTATGAAAAAATTAGCTTTACTATTTACACTGGCCTTGTTTTGCATGAGCCTTTTTGCACAAACACCAGTTGTTAAAAAACAGTTTAAGGGGGACAGGATTGAGAATCAGAAATTGATAAAAGGTACTGATTGGATGTCTCCGCAATCCGTGTATCGTGAAGATATTCAGGAAGAATGGTATTCCTATACATCCGCAGTTGACTATTATCTTGGAGGAACCTTATTATATTATACCAATGCCATATTTCCTGATTCACAGGTAGTGAGAATCAATTCGGATGGAGAGTTATTTAGGGTGCGCTGGCATTCAATGGGAGCGGCATTTGATGGCAGGGATGAAATTTTTGGCTTTTATGGAAACGGTCAGCTGGAAGATAGACAACCCTATAAATTGGACTCCATAGCATTCCGTTATCTTTATGAAAAGTACAATGATGCTGCGCTGAAAGATGAACTGGTGATCCAGTTTTACAATTCCAGTAAACTGGACAGGTATACCTGGACGAGTACCCAGGAACCTTGGGTAACTGTAAAGTTTGACCAAAATACATTAAGCGGTGTAGACTATGATAAGGAAATTCGTTACGAATTAGACTATGATGATACAGCTAACTGGTCAGGTGGACAATACAAATGGTTGGAATTTGCCGTAGATATGGATGTGCCTAAAGCACCGCATCCGGCGATTGCTGTGACCTTTACTTTCCAACCCGCATATTCTCATCAAATGGATGATACTTTATATGGTCCCGATCCTTATTCACCCTATAAAAAGCTAAATAATTTCTGGCATCAGATGTTTTATGATCCGGATGGAAGTCCAATTGCAAACTATAATAATGGCATGTTAATGAACTATGAAGTGAGATATGGATTACTTACAGGTAATCTGGCCGTGTTAAATTATAGTTATTTGCCAGGAAGTGCATTTGGAGTCAGTTATTATCCTTATATGCTTTTCAAAATCACATATGACGCTGATTGGGTAGATGCCATTAATGAAGATAACGTGAACTTCAAAGTAGGTGAGGTTTATCCCAATCCATCTGCTGGCAAGTCAAAAGTGACTGTTAAGCTGGAAAATACTGCAAAAGTAAGTGTAGACCTGGTAAATCCTCTTGGACAAACAGTCAGGGCCATCGAAAGCGCCAGTTTACGTGCAGGAGAGCATCACATCAATTTAAATACGAACGATTTCGATGCAGGTATATACTTTGTGAAAGTAAATGTAGGAGATTATTCAAGCACACAAAGAATAATGATTCGGTAGTTTGAATATAATTGTTAAGGAAGCCATCTCGTTATTGGGATGGCTTTTTTATTTTCGCATATGCAAAAAAGGAAAGAACTGGCTTTAAAAATTGGGGAGATTTTTGAGAAATACCAACCTGTACCCGAAACGGAACTGGACTTCGTAAATCCATATGAGTTGATTGTCTCCGTGATTTTGTCAGCACAATGCACTGATAAACGAGTGAACCTGATTACTCCCGCATTATTTGATTGTTTCCCCACTGTTGAAAGTCTCGCTAATGCTGAAGTGGAGGAGGTTTTTGCCCTGATTAAAAGCTGCAGCTATCCTAATAATAAAGCGAAACACCTGGTTGGAATGGCAAATACTGTCATGGAAAAGTTTAAGGGCAAGATACCAGAAACAATAGAAAAGCTGCAGAAACTACCTGGAGTAGGTCGAAAAACGGCTAATGTGGTCGCTTCCGTTGCATTTAACCAGCCCACCATGCCAGTTGATACTCATGTTTTTAGAGTGGCTCAGCGAATTGGCCTGGCAAAAAAATCAAAAACCGCCTTGCAGGTGGAAGAGCAATTGGTGAAAATAATTCCAAAAGAAAAACTGCACGATTATCACCACTGGTTAATATTGCATGGCAGGTATATTTGTCAGGCCCGGAAACCAAAATGTGAAATGTGCCCGATAGTGGCTCATTGTAATTATTTCAAAAAAAACTATTAACCTGAGTTCGGGATAAGCTTTGCTCACAGTTTCAGATGATTAGTTCATAGACAACTCAAATTTTCGAAGTATTATCCGGATAATTCAAGGAAATTTGAGGAAGTATATGGGCTAATCATTGAAACCCATGAATGGGAAAGCTAATGGTACATCATCTTTGAACTTAAAATCAATGAAATAGCATGCTATTACTTCATGATTATAAGCCCAAATCTAATACACCATTAGTTTTCTGTGAGTTAAATCTTATCCCGAACTC